>JBEGVK010000146.1:0-8901 GCA_041178405.1 Actinomycetota bacterium
GCCGAGCTGGGCAAGGACAGCGTGCTGTGGGGAGCGATGGAGCTGGCCCGCGAGGCCGCCGGAGAGAGGACGCTATGACTGACTTCCTGACGAACTACCGCGACAGCCTGGGTCACTCGATTCAGACACTGCCGCTCGACCGCGTGCAGCAGATGATCGATGTATTCACCGAGGCGCGCGACCACGGACGCCGCATCTTCACGTGCGGCAACGGGGGCAGCGCGTCCACCGCCGCACACTTTGTCTGTGACGTGGTGAAAGGCGCCAGCTACGGGCGCGAGGCGCGCTTCAAGATCATGTGCCTCAGCGACAACCAGGCCACGCTCACCGCCTACTCGAACGATGTCGGCTACGAGGTCGCCCTCGTCGAGCCGCTGAAGAACTTCGCCGAGCCGGGCGACGTACTCGTGGCCATCAGCGGCAGCGGCAACTCGCCCAACGTCGTCAACGCCACCGAGTGGGCCAACGCTGCAGGACTGACCACGATCGGACTCACCGGACGCGATGGCGGCCGACTCGGCAGGGCCGTGCAAGTCGAGGTGAACGTGCCGAACCCGCACATGGGTCGCATCGAGGATGCTCACCACGCCATCTGCCACATGGTGGCCTACTGGTTCATGGAACAGGCCGGCGGCACACCCGTCTGCGGCCCGTAGCGACTCGGATTGTCAGGCGTCGACCATCTCGAGGCGCGTGACGTCGATGGTCGGCTCGCCGTCGAAGCGGTAGGCGGCCATATGCCCGCCGCGCACGGCGCTGAGGTCGACGCACACCGCCAGCGGCTCGGTGACCGGGTTCTCCTTCGTGCGCCAGTAATGGCCGAACACCACCGGCACCTCGCCGCGATACCGGAACGGCTCGGCCTCGGTACTCGGCGTCTCGGGCAGCGGCGGGTAGTCCGAGCCGTCCTCTGCCTTCGTGCCGGGCGGGATCTCTGCCAGTTGGCGATTCGTCCTGGCCGAGACATCCCACCAGCGCACCCGGGCCCTGCTGCGCAGGTGCCCGCCCTTGTCGACGTATCGCGGCGTCACCGGCATCTCGGGGCCTTTCAGCGCCGTCTCGATGGCCGAGTACTCGGCCGAACTCGACCGGCAACCACAATCGGGATCTGCACCTGACGACGCTTCGCCCTGCGATCGGCGCGCGTGCTCCTCGCAGCGGTGACCGCGATCGTGGGCGGCATGGAGGAACTCGTCGGTCAGACCGCCCGTCCGCTCGGCGGCACGCAGCACGTCGATCGACTCGTCATGCCAGCACGCATGCACCACTCGCAGTGCACCGAGGTCGAGGTGCATCGGCAGCGTGCGAAACCAGTCGACGAACTCGCGGTGCAGTGGCGAATCCTCGCCTACCTGCTCCAGGAATGCAGCGTGCTGTTCCCTGTTACGCGCGCCCTTGTCGTCGTGACGTGGTCGGAGGAAGGTGCCCGTCTCAGATTCGTTCGGCGTGGCCCACGCAACAGCATTGAATTCGTGATTGCCCATCGTGATCAGCGCGGTTCCCGCATCGACCATTCGCCGCACCAGCGTGACGGTCTCGACCTGCTGCGGTCCGCGATCGATGAGATCGCCCACGAAGACCGCCGTCCGCCCTGGATGGCGCCATGCACCATCGCGCTCGACGTATCCCATCTGCCGAAGCAGCCGCTCGAGGGCGTCGGCGCACCCGTGGACATCGCCGATGACGTCGTATGAGGCCATGCACCATTAACGCACAGCGGAGCCACCGCTGTGACACGCTGGCCGGAGCTCGGTCGGAGCCGCGTCATTCGACTAGGTCGCCAGGCGCCACCTGCAGCATTGCTTAGGACAACAGCATTTACTAGCCTCTCCGCGTCCACTCTCGACCAATGGAGCACATCATGAGGAAAGCACGCATTGCCGCCGCCCTGTTCGTCGGCATCACATCCATCGCAGCCGTCGCCGATGCCCGAGCCGTCAGGGATGGCGATGGCATCGTGACCAACCGGACCGAGATCGGCGACGTCCGCGACGTCAACGACGATGGCGAGCGCGGCCGCACCGGCGACATCGACATCTGCAACGCAGGTGCAGCCCGCGGTATCGACGGCGGCGGCAACTACAGCGCCGACATCAACGACGACTGCTTCGGCTGACCGCCCGCCGACACCTCACATCTGACGACCGGCCCCCGGGCAACCGGGGGCCGTGTCGCGTCAGCGAATGGGACAGGGCGCGATCGTCGTGGGCGGGGGCGTCGTGGTCGTATTGATAAAGCTGGTCGTGGAGAACGACGGGTCAATCGTCGTGGGGACAATCTGATCCGGCAAGATGGGGGCACAGATCGTGGTCGGCGGCAGGGTCGGTGGGATCGTCGGTTCGGGCGGCTGACCCGTGGACGGGGGAACGGTGGGTCCCGGACCTTGCACGTCAGAACCCGTATCGGTGGTGTCGACCGAGCTGCCTCTCGTGCCTGTCGTCTCCGGCATCATCGGGTCCACTGTCGTCTCCGGCAGCGTCGACGTGAACCCCACCGAGATCGACGACTCCGGCTCGCTGCCGCCCGAGCGCACCACCACCTTCGACGCCGGATCGTCGAGGCCGATGATCACCGACACGACAGCGACCAGCGTGCCGAGCGCGCTCAGGGCGAGTACCGCTCGGCGGACTCGCCGTCCCGATGACTGCTCCGGTGGCGCGACCTCCAGTTCGATCTCGCCCGCCCCGTCCTTCGCTTCGCCCATATCCGCCATGGCGCCACGCTAGTCCTTCGCGGAATTCGCTCTTGACAGAGAGGGGCCGTCAGTCGACCGCCACGCTGCGCCTGGCGAGGCGCTCCTTCATCGCAAGGTGTGCCTCCGGTGACCCGTCGTGGAACGAGCCGAACCAGCGATCGAGCGGGATGGCACCGTCGGCGTAGTTGACCTCGAAGTACTTGTGGTGCAGGTAGTGCGAGAGGCCGCTCGTGTCGAGGGCGCGATCGCTGCCGAGCTCAACCTTCTCGAAGCCAGCATGTCCCGGCACTGGTGCCATCGCCAGATGGGTGAGGTTGTAGATGGCATGTAGCGGATGCGACGGCACGATCCAGTGGATGAGCACTGCGCTGAAGTAGAGCAAGTGCTCGACAGGGTGCATCGAGAGACCCGACCAGGGTCCGGGATTCGTGTTCTTGTGGTGCAGTGCGTGGATTCGCCGGTAGAGCCACGGCACGTGGATGAGCCGGTGGATCGCATAGAAGTGCACCTCGCGCCACAGTGGGATGAGCAAGAAGAGCGCGACGATCCACACTGGGTTGTCGGCCCATGACACCCACGGAATGTGTCCATTGGCGAACAGCCACAGCGTCACTACCTCCCACGCCGTCCACACCGGCACGCCGAACGCCAGCGTGAAGAACATGTTCTCGCGGGTCTGGCTGCCGAACGTGAAGCGATCGCTCGTGCGAGGCCAGCGGGCGTTGTACTTGAAGCGGGTGTCCTGCGTGCGGCGCACATAGAGCACGACGTGGAAGAGCCCGTACCAACCGAGCGTGATGGCGTAGTTGCGCACGAGCACCACGGCGATCCAACCGGCACCGAATGACGCCATCGTGTCGAACGACGGGGTGGCCACTGCGTAGGCGAGCGCAGCAACGCCGAGATAGAGCGTGTTCCACGGGAACAGGTAGCCGGGGAAGCCGACGAACCAGCGTGCGATACGAGCGACGTTGGTCGGGCGGGCGAACAGTGGGCCGTAACTCGCGCGCCGTGCCGGCGTCCACTCACCCTTCGCCGTCCGCGTCCCGAACAGTGTCTCGTCCACGTCACCCCCTTTGTGCTGACAAACTACTCAACGTCGTGCCGTTTGTCCTGACAAATGCACGTCGTCAGGGTCACCGCCCGACCGGCCATGGCTACACTCCGCCGCGTGACCACCAGCCGTCGGCCGGACCACGAGCGGTGGTGGCGCAGCGCCGTCGTCTACCAGTTGTACGTGCGATCGTTCGCCGACGCCGACGGCGACGGTAGGGGTGACCTGCAGGGCATCATCGACCGGCTCGACCACCTCGAGCAGCTGGGCGTCGATGCGGTGTGGCTGAACCCCTGCTATCCGTCGCCGCAACTCGACCACGGATACGACGTCAGCGACTACTTCGACATCGAGCCGACGTACGGCGACCTCGCCACCTTCGACCGACTCGTCGCCGAGGCCAACCGCCGCCGCATCCGCGTGCTGATGGACGTGGTGCCCAACCACTGCAGCGCGCAGCACGCCTGGTTCACGTCGGCACTGCAGGCTGCACCCGGAAGTGCGGAGCGTGCCCGCTTCTACTTCCGCGACGGGCGCGGCCCCGACGGCGCCGAGCCTCCCAACAACTGGAGGTCGGTGTTCGGCGGCCCGGCATGGACGCGCATCACCGAGCCCGACGGCCAACTCGGGCAGTGGTACCTGCACACGTTCGCCCCGGCGCAGCCCGACCTCAACTGGGGGAATGGCGATGTGCGGCAGCACTTCCGCGAGATGCTCACCTTCTGGTTCGACCGCGGCGTCGACGGATTCCGCGTCGACGCGGTCACGGTGGCCGGCAAGCATCCCGATCTCCCCGATGCGCCACCGGCCCCTGATGGTGTCGCCGAGACCGATGCGTGGTCGCACAATCCGTACACGGTCTTCGTCGACTCGGCGCACGAGGTGTGGCGTGAGTGGCGATCGGTGGTCGACGAGTACGAGCGTTCGCATCCGGGACGTCATCTCGTCACCGTGAGCGAGGCGTACACACCGCGGCGGCCCGACCTGCTGCTGAAGTTCGTCGAGCACGACCAGTTCCACCAGTCGTTTGGTTTCGACCTGATGCTCAGCCCGTGGAATGCGACGCTGCTGCGTACTGCCGTGACCGACATCTACGACCTGCTCACGGGTGCCGGATCGTCGCTGACGTGGACGCTGAACAACCATGACGTACAGCGCGCCGTCACCCGCTACGGCAGGGCCGACGCATCGTCGCCCGAGAGTTGGACGGGCAGCAATCTCGTCTACACCGGCACGGCGGTCGATCTCGACATCGGCGTGCGCCGCGCCCATGCCATGATTGCCTTTGCCGCTGGCCTGCCTGGCTCGCTCTACCTCTATCAGGGCGAGGAGCTCGGCCTGCCCGAGGTGCTCGACATCCCGGCCGACCGACGCGAAGACCCGATCTTCTTCCAGACCGACGGCCGCGAGATCGGCCGTGATGGCTGCCGGGTTCCGCTGCCGTGGACAACCGATCGCTCGACTGCGTTCGGCTTCTCGCCGCGACCTGCCGAGCCGTGGCTGCCACAGCCCGACGACTGGGGTCGCTACGCAATGTCGGCGCAGGCTGCCGACCCCGCATCGACGCTCAACTTCTACCGGCGCCTCGTGGCAGCTCGCCGCCAGCTCGACCAGTCGACCGGCCTGTCGTGGGTGGAGGTCGACTCGTCGATCCCCGGCGCCGACGACGTGGTGGCCTACCGGCGCGGCAATGTGCTCGTGGCACTGAACACCGGTGCTCATCCTGTTGCGAGCGAGGTGCTAGGCGCCGCTGCCCGCCAGCTGCGCTCGGCGGTGATCTCGTCGACCGGTGCTGCGAGGGCCGACACCAGCGCACGTGGTGCCGAGCTGCTCATGACCGAGTTGCCGGGCGATTCATGCGTCTGGTTCGGTCTTGTCGACTGACGACGGCGTACGGTCGCAGCACGGAGGTGTGCGATGTACGTCGAAGTCTCAGCAGATGGTGCACGGATTCGCGACCCTGAGACGCTGACGAGCCTGTCGGTCCGGGCTCTGGCTGGCCTCGACGCCGCCTCGCTTGCGAGTGCGCTCGCAGCCCTCGGCCACATTGAGGGCGAGCACGCATGGCTGGCGATCGACGCGTTGCGCCGTGCCGCAGGGGCAGAGGTGCCCGCCGCCACTCGACCAGGCTGGGAGTCGGGCTTCGACGGGATGATCGCCTACGCCACCTCGAAGGGATGGGTGGCCGACGGGGCCGTCCGCGCCCACCTCGAGTCGCCGAGCGACTGAGGATCGCCACTCAACTTGATACGTCCCATATCAAGTTTTCTGTTGTAATCATTGCGCGACTCGGTATCGTGCCGCCATGGCGTTCGACCCGAAGCACTGGACCACGAAGACCAACGAGGCCTTCGCCGCAGCCATCGACCAGGCGAAGTCGCTCAACAACCCCGAGATCACCCCCGACCACGTGCTGGCCGCTCTCCTCCGCCAGGAGGGCACGGTCGTACCCGACGTACTCGCCTCGCTGGGCATCGCCGCAGGCGCACTCCGCCAGCGTGCCGACGATGCCGTGGCCTCGCTGCCCCGTGCCTTCGGCGGAGGCGAACCCCGACTCTCCCGCGAACTCGACAACACCCTGCAGAACGCGCAGCGATATCAGAAGGACCTGCGCGACGACTACCTCTCGGTCGAGCACCTGCTGCTCGCCATGAATCAGCGCCTCGGGGTCGGCAGCGAAGAACTGCTCGCTGCACTCAAGGAGGTGCGCGGCAGCCATCGGGTCACCAGCCAGAATCCCGAGGATCAGTTCAAGGCCCTCGAGAAGTACGGGCAGGATCTCACCCAGCGCGCCCGCGACGGCAAGATCGATCCGGTCATCGGCCGCGATGACGAGATCCGCCGCGTCATCCAGGTGCTCAGCCGTCGCACCAAGAACAACCCGGTGCTCATCGGCGAGCCGGGTGTCGGCAAGACCGCGATCGTCGAGGGGCTTGCGCGCCGAATCGCCGACGGTGATGTTCCCGAGGGTCTCCGCAACAAGCGACTGATCGCGCTCGACCTCGGGGCCATGCTCGCCGGCGCCAAGTACCGCGGCGAGTTCGAGGAGCGTCTGAAGGCCGTGCTGAAGGAGATCACCGACGCCGCAGGCGATGTCATCACCTTCGTCGACGAGATCCACACGCTGGTCGGTGCGGGCGGCGCCGAAGGCGCGATGGATGCTGGCAACATGATCAAGCCGATGCTCGCACGCGGTGAGCTGCGCATGATCGGTGCCACCACGCTCGACGAGTACCGCAAGTACGTCGAGAAGGACCCGGCGCTCGAGCGCCGATTCCAGCAGGTGTACGTGGGCGAGCCCACCGTCGACGACACCATCGGCATCCTCCGCGGCCTCAAGGAGCGCTACGAGGTGCACCACGGCGTGCGCATCCAGGACAGCGCGCTCATCGCCGCTGCCGTGCTGAGCAATCGGTATCTCACCAACCGATTCCTCCCCGACAAGGCGATCGACCTTGTCGACGAGTCCGCCAGCAAGCTGCGCATCGAGATCGATTCGCTGCCCACCGAGATCGACGTCGTGCAGCGCCGGATCCTGCAGCTCGAGATCGAGCAGGTTGCCCTCGAGAAGGAAACCGACGACGCCTCGCGCGAGCGGCTCGACACCATCGTCGACGAGCTCGCAGTGCTCAATCTCCAGGTGCACGACATGAAGCAGCACTGGGAGAACGAGAAGCAGGCCATCGATGCGATCCGGTCGCTGAAGGAAGAGCTCGAGCACCTGCGCACCCAGCTCGAGCGCGAGACTGATCTCAACATCGCGGCCGAGATCCGCTACGGACGCATCCCCGAGCTCGAACGGCGGATCGCCGATGCGACATCCCATCTCGATGCCCTCCAGTCGGGCGGCCAGCGCATGCTGAAAGAGGAAGTCGACAGCGAGGACATCGCCGAGGTCGTCAGCAAGTGGACCGGCGTGCCGGTGAGCCGGCTCATGGAGACCGAGATGAGCAAGCTCGTGCATCTCGACGACCTGCTCCACCAGCGGGTTATCGGCCAGCACGATGCCGTGCAGGCCGTTGCCAATGCCATCCGCCGCTCGCGCGCCGGACTCAGCGACCCGAATCGGCCGATCGGCTCGTTCATGTTCCTCGGGCCTACCGGTGTCGGCAAGACCGAGCTTGCCAAGGCCGTCGCCGAGTTCCTCTTCGACGACGAGCGCGCCATGGTGCGCATCGACATGGGCGAGTACATGGAGAAGTTCAGTGTCAGTCGCCTCATCGGTGCTCCTCCTGGATACGTCGGCTACGACGAGGGCGGCCAGCTCACCGAGGCAGTGCGCCGTCGTCCCTACAGCGTGGTGCTGCTCGACGAGATCGAGAAGGCCCACCCCGACGTGTTCAACGTGCTGCTGCAGGTGCTCGACGACGGCCGCCTCACCGATGGCCAGGGTCGTACGGTCGACTTCACGAACGCCGTGCTCATCATGACCTCGAATCTCGCCGGCGAGCCCATCGAGTACTTCCGGCCAGAGTTCGTCAACCGCATCGACGAGATCATCCGCTTCCGGCCGCTCGAGCCAACCGATCTTCGACGCATCGTCAGCATCCAGGTGCAGCATCTTCGCGACCGCATGGCCGATCGGCGCATCGCCCTCGTCGTCAGCGAGGCTGCACTCGACTACCTGGCCGAGGCCGGTTACGACCCCGCCTTCGGCGCCCGGCCGCTGAAGCGGGTCATCCAGCGGCAGGTCAGCGATCCCGTGGCGCTGCTGGTGCTCGAAGGCAAGGTGGGCGACGGCGGCACGGTGCACGTCGACGTGCGCGACGGCCGACTCGACGTCGCCGTCTGACGCTGTCGCTGTCCGCCACAACTCGCCCACCGCGTGGCTCTCCATCTGGGCAGCGAGGTCCCTCCGGGCGCGGACACGCGGGTACAATTCGCCGTCATCCGATTTCGGGTGGCAGCGGAATCAGCACCTGGAGCAGCACATGCCGGTCACCGTCGTCGTCGGGGCACAGTGGGGTGACGAGGGCAAGGCCAAGGTCATCGACCTGCTCGCCGCCGACCACTCCCACGTCGTGCGATACCAGGGCGGCCACAATGCCGGGCACACCGTCGTGGTCGGCACCGAGCGGTACGCCCTGCAGCTCATCCCGAGCGGCGTGCTCTATCCGCACGTAATTCCCGTGATCGGCAACGGCGTCGTGGT
>JBEGVK010000147.1:0-4674 GCA_041178405.1 Actinomycetota bacterium
TTGTCGCCTCGCAGATCGTCAGCGGCAGCGACCGGAGCGAGGCGATGTTCGCGGCGATGGCCATGCGTCACACGCGGCACGCCCTCGACCTGCGGGCAGAGTCGCTCATCTGACCCGTCAGCGCGATCGAGCAGCGACAGGATCCTCTGTGATCGACCCACTCGACTCGTCGGTGCAGCACCGCTGCACGTAACGTCAGCACCATGAGCGCAGCGACCACGACGGCGTCATCGGTGCGCCTGCCACTGCTGGTCATCGACGGCGACTGCGCCTTCTGCCAGGCGTCAGTCGAGCGCGGCTGTCGGCTCATCGGCCGGTTCCCAGCGGTGGCGTCGTGGCAGTCGCTCGAGACGCAGGGAAGCCTCGACGCACTCGGTCTCGACGCAGCGGTGTGCAGCAAGGCGGTGCAGTACGTGGCCCTCGACCGCAGGGCGCATGCGGCCCACGACGCGGTGAGCGCACTGCTGCTCGCAGCCGGCAGGGGATGGTGGCTCCTCGGCGCACTCATGCGCGTGCCGGGCATCCACTGGCTGTGCGGCGTGGCGTATCGCTGGGTGGCCCGCAATCGTCATCGGCTGCCGGGTGGCAGCGACCGGTGCTCGTTGAGCTCGGCGGCGAGTTCGTCGAGCGCCCCTTGATCCCCCGCACGCAGGAGCGCCAACCGCTCTGGGGGCAGCCCTGACGCGTCGAGCAGGTGCGGCCACTGGGCCTCCGGCTGGTCGAGCACGCGGCGCATCGCCGTTGTCAGCGCACGGACCGGATCTGCGTCGTACCGGTCGAGCAGCGCCTCGACGTCGGACTTGCGAAGCCTCGCCACACCGCGATCGTATGGCGATGCCGTCGCTAACGTTCGACCATGACTGACGCGCAACCCGGTGAGCGCCTGCGGGGCCGTCTCGCCGAGGGCACCGTGCTGATGCCCGGTGTGTGGGATCCGCTGTCTGCCCGACTCGCTGCCAACGCCGGCTTCTCGACGCTCTTCCTGAGCGGCTACTGCGTGAGCGGGACGCTGCTCGGAGTGCCTGACATCGGGCTGCTCACGCAGACGGAGATGGCCGATGCGGCGAGACGGGTCGCAGCAGCGGTGCCAGGGGTCGGGCTCGTCGTCGATGCCGACACCGGCTACGGCAATGCGCTCAACACCATCCGCACTGTCGAGCTGTGGCGCCAGGCAGGGGCGGCGGGTGTCTTCGTCGAGGATCAGGTGTGGCCCAAGCGGTGCGGCCACATGGACGGCAAGCAGGTCGTAGAACGGGGCGACTGGCTGTCGAAGCTGCGCGCCGCGGTGGCACATGCCGACGGGATGCACGTGACGGCACGCACCGATGCGCGCGCTGCGCTCGGCCTCGATGAGGCACTCGAGCGTGCACGGATGGCTCGAGATGTCGGCGTCGACGCCGTGTTTGTCGAGGCACCTGAGTCCGTCGCCGAGCTCGAGCGGATCGCCAGCGTCGTCGATGGCGTGGTGCTGGTAGCCAACATGGTCGAGACTGGCCGCACCCCGCTGCTGACCCCCGACGAGCTCGCAGCGCTCGGGTTCCGGCTCGTGGTGTCGCCGGTCGGCGGCCTCTTCGCAGCGACGAAGTCGCTCCGCGACACCTATGCGTCGCTGCACGCCCACGGCACGCTCCGCGACGGGCTCGACGCCCTGGTCGGCTTCGCTGAGTTCGGGTCGATCGTCGGCCTCCCCGCCTACGACGCCGAGGCGACTCGGTTCGCCGACGGCTGACGCCTCGACCGGCGCCCGACGCGTGGTGGGTGCAGGCGGCCAGCACCCTTGCTAGCGTGGGCACGTCAATGCATCACGAGTGACCTCCGCCTCGGCGGGGGTCCGGCAACCGGGGTGGAAGCTCCACGGTGCCTGCCCGCCTCGGCGGGGATGTGGTCCGGGCTCTCCCGGGCAACGGCTTCCCTCGTGGTGCATGCGACCGCTCCGTCAGGGGCGACCTGTCGAACCCGAGCACCCGGAGGAGGAACCATGACCGAGCCGTCACGACGGCTACCGGCGCTGCCTGCGACGGGTGCGTGGATGCCGGGTCAGCCAGCAGGCAGCCGGCGGTTCTTCGTGATCCCGCCCGAGCGCCCACTTGCGCTCGACACGGCTGCGACGCTGCGCGGCGTCACGATCGCCTACGAGACATGGGGGACGCTGTCGCCGAACGCCGACAATGCCGTGCTGCTGTGCCACGCCTGGACCGGCGACAGCCACGCTGCGGGACCCGCCGAGGAGGGCCATCCGACGCCTGGTTGGTGGGAGGGGCTGATCGGCCCGGGTGCCGCCGTCGACACCGATCGGTGGTTCGTCGTGTGCTCGAACGTGCTCGGCGGATGCCAGGGCTCGACCGGCCCGGCGTCGGCACATCCCGACGACGGCCGACCCTATGGCAGTCGCTTTCCCGTCGTCACGGTCCGCGACATGGTGCGCGCACAGGCCCGGCTTGCCGACCATCTCGGCATCCGCCGCTGGCACAGCGTGATCGGTGGATCGATGGGTGGCATGCAGGTGCTCGAGTGGGCGATCACGTTCCCCGACCGGGTGCGCACGATCGTGCCGATCGCGACGTGCGCCTACTCGACGCCGCAGCAGATCGCGTGGGGTGCCATCGGCCGGCGTGCCGTGCGACTCGATCCGCGCTGGCGCGGCGGCGACTACTACGACGCTGCCGACGGCGACGGCCCGGCGGAGGGGCTCGCCATTGCCCGCATGGTGGCGCAGGTGACGTTCCGGAGCGACAACGTGTTCACCGATCGGTTCGGCCGCGAGCTCGCCGACGGCGCCACCGAGCACGATGGCTTCGGCCTGTGGCAGCGGTTCGAAGTGGAGCGCTACCTCGACTACCACGGCGACAAGCTCGCCCGGCGGTTCGACACCAACAGCTATCTGATCATCGGCACGGCCATGGACCTGCACGATGTCGGGAGGGGTCGATCTGGCCTCGGCGCAGCGATGGCGCGCATCTCGTCACCGGCGCTCGTGATGGGAATCTCGAGCGACATCCTGTATCCGACCTACCAGCAGCGCCATATCGACGAGGTGTTGCGGTCCAACGGCACCGAGTCGCAGTACGTCGAGATCGACTCGCCGCACGGGCACGACGCCTTCCTCATCGACCTCGACCAGGTGGGGGCGCCGATCGAGCGCTTCCTCGACCGGCACGCACCCTGATCACTCCGCAGCCGATGCGCCGCCAGAGTCGGCAGGCCGATCGAGCAGACCGTCGAGCACCGACACGCATCTGCTGCGACGGGGTATGCGCAGAGCAAGGTCGACCGCTTGCAGCGCACCGTCGCTGACCTGGCGTGCCAGATAGACGACGACCTTGCCATGGCCGTCGTCGACTCGTCCGACGAGACGCCAGATGGAGCCGTTTCGGCGCATCATCCGCTTTCTCGAGACATGCAGCGAGCCGTCGGGCAGCACGGCGACCTGGGTCTCGCGCATGCGCTCGAGGGCCTTGCCGTCGGCGATCTCCTGCGCGTTGCACACGAAGCGCTGCCCATCGCGGGTGGACCAGTGCGGCTCGATGCGATAGGCGAGGAACCACAGGCCGATGAGGCCGCCGACGAAGAGCACGAACCACACCACATCCACCCCGACAGCATGGCCGATGGGCAGCCGTGATGGTGGCCGCGTCGGGCCGGGCGCCTGCAGAGAGCGTGGGGGGCGGGGGCAGGGGAGATGGCACGCCGGCCGCCCGACCTGCGACACTGTCGGGCGTGCATCACGCCCACACGCTGGTGGCTGCCGCCACAGCGACGTTCGACGACCCGGAGAACGCCCGCACGATCCATCTCGTGGCGGCCGCGCTCATCGTCATCGGTGTCGGGCTCGCCGCAGCGACCGCATGGTGGTGGGTCACCAGCAGGGTCGAGCATCCGTCGCTCGGGCCACTCGAGGTGATGAGCACCAGGCGGTGGCGCGATGCCGACCCCGGCCTGCGGCGGGTGCGACTCGACGCGGCGCGGCCGATCGACGAGTCGACTGCTGGGCTGCGACTCGCCGAGGCGATCGCCGAGCGGTCGCCGGTGGTACCGCGGTCGAGCGGCCCCGTGGATCCTCTTCTGAAGGGCCGGGCTGGCGACTGATCTCGGAGACGGCACGTCGGATACCGTGGCGGCATGGCCGAGGGATTCGACGTCGACGAGATGATCGCCCGCTTTCGCGAGCGGGCCACTGCCGTGAAGCGCCGGCCACTGCCGCCGGTGGCCGGTGACGAGCGGGCTCACTTCGTGCGCCAGGCGCAGGTCGACTTCCGCGACTTCGCCATCATCGGCGATGCCGTGCCCTCGGTCGAGGACGGCATCCTCGTGTTGCGCATCGACCTGCGCCCGCCCGACCAGCGCCCCGCCAGCTGACGGCGGGCACGTTGCCGCACCCCAGCGCACCCCGTTAGATTGCGTGTCGCACATACGCGGACGTGGCTCAGTTGGTAGAGCATCACCTTGCCAAGGTGAGGGTCGCGAGTTCGAATCTCGTCGTCCGCTCCAGAAATGGACGTTGAAGTCTCAGCCCGCCTCGGCCGTGGCCCGTGCCGGAAGGAACTTCGCGGCCGCTATGCAGCCGAGCAGGGCGATCGCAGACACCGAGAGGCACGCGGTTCCGAACCCGTGCATGAACGAATCGCTCACTGCGGCGAGGACCGTGGGGCGTGCGGCATCGGGGGACTGCAGCGC
>JBEGVK010000148.1:0-2892 GCA_041178405.1 Actinomycetota bacterium
GGCAGGATCTCAGCCTGGAAGCGCCCCTCGGCGGTGGCCCGTGCGGCGTACTGCTGCGACCTGGCGCCGAAGGCATCGAGGTCGTCGCGGGTGAGGCCCCACTTGTCGGCGATCAGTTCGGCGGAGATGCCCTGCGGCACAAGGCCGCCTGCCGGCGCGTACCGGGCGCCGACGGCGGGCCCGAACGGGAACCCGTACTTGCCGTCGGCCATCGACGCTCCCATCGGCACGCGGGTCATCACCTCGACACCCGCAGCGACGACCACGTCGTACGCGCCGGCAATGACACCCTGGGCGGCGAAGTGGGCTGCCTGCTGGCTCGAGCCGCACTGGCGATCAACCGTGGTGCCGGGCACGTCCTCGGGCCATCCGGCGGCCAGGACGGCGTTGCGGGCGACGTTGACAGCCTGCTCGCCCACCTGCATCACGCAACCCATCACGACATCGTCGACGATGCCCGGATCGATGCCGGTGCGCTGCTGCAGTGCCTTCAGGGTCTCGGCAGCGAGGTCGACGGGATGCCAGTCCTTCAACCGCCCGTTGCGCTTGCCAAGAGGCGTGCGGATGGCATCGACGATGACGGCGGTGGGCATGGCGGCTCCTTCGACAGTGGTTGCCGGCGCTCCCCAACGGCCGCCGACGGTCGTGGCGAGAAGTTTGCCCGCAGCGGCGTCGCTACCCGAAGTCGGACGGCACGTTCGCGGGCGGGGCTGCCGCTGCGGCTACCAGTCGCTGGGCTCGGGTGCGGGCTCGGCGCGCTGCAGCTTTGCCCACAGGCGCTGCAGGGCAGCGATGTCGGTGTCGGTCAGCGAGCTGGCGAAATGCTGCTGCACGAGGCGCCGGTAGGTGATGTTGGCATCGCGCCAGGCGTACCTGCCCTCGGTGGTGACGAGCACCTCGACAGCGCGCTTGTCGTTGGGCCGCGGCGCGCTGCGTCGCTCGATGAGGTCGTCTTCCTCCATGCGGTCGAGCCGTCGCGACAGGCTGCTCGGCACCTCTTCGAGCGCCTGACAGAGCTCGCGCACCCGGATCGAGCCGCCAGCATCCCGCACGACGGTCAGCACGTCGTACCAGGCGAGCGGCACGTTGTGCAGTTCGGTGAGCTGCTGGTCGAGGAGCCGCTGCAGCTTCGTCGAGATGGTGCAGAGCCGTCGCCACAGGTCGATGCGCTCAGCGTCGAGTCTCGGCACGTCGATGTCCCCCGGTCGATTGCCAGTGATGCCGCGCGGCGGATGCCGCGACGAGTGAAGGTCAGGCTGTTGCCTTCAGTGCTGCACCGAATGCAGCAAGTGCCTGGTCGATCTCAGCCTCGTTCACCACGAGCGGCGGCATCCAGCGCAGGCACTTGCTGTACGTGCCGGCGTTCATGAGGATGAGGTGCCCTTCCTCGAGGCAGTGCTTCTGGATGGCGGCGACTCGTGCGGGATCGTCGAACTCGGTGCCCACCATCAGGCCGGGGCCGCGCACCTGCAAGATGCCGTGGTGCTCGCTCTGCAGTTCCTGCAGCCCGGCGGTGAGCTGCTGGCCGCGGGCCACCACGTTGGCGAGGAACGACGGATCCTGCATGATCTCGATGGTGGCGAGCGCCGCTGCGCATCCCATCGCGTTGCCGCCGTAGGTGCCGCCGTGGCTGCCCTTGGTCCACTTGTCGTCGAGTTCGCGGCGGGTGCCGAGGGCCGAGAAGGGGAAGCCGCTGGCGATGCCCTTGGCCATGCAGATGATGTCGGGCTCGATGCCGTAGTGCTCGACGGCGAACATCGTGCCGGTGCGGCCGAAGCCGCTCTGCACCTCGTCAGCGATGAACAGGATGCCGTGCTCGCGGCAGCGCTCGACGATGCCGTGCACGAATGCTTTCGGCGCCGGTACGTAGCCGCCTTCGCCGAGCACCGGCTCGAGGATCACCGCCGCCGTCTCATCGGGCGCCGTCATCGTCTTCAGCAGGTGGTCGAAGCCCTTCAGCGCCTTGGCCACCTCGGCGTCCTGATCGGCGGCGAGCGGATCGGGGAACGGCGCGACGAACACGCCGGCCGGCAGTGGCGCATGGCCGGCGCGATAGCCGGTCTTGCTCGTGGTCATGGCCATCGCCATGTGCGTACGCCCGTGGAAGCTGCCGCTGAACACGATGATGTGCGGGCGCTTCGTCGCCTGCTTGGCGAGCTTCACCGAGGCCTCGGTGATCTCGGCACCGGAGTTGGCGAAGAAGAACGTGTCGATCCGGCCGGGCGAGAGCTCGGCCAGCTTGGCGGCGAGCGGCTCGAGCAGATCGTGCTGGAACACGTTGACCTGCGCATGGATGAAGCGCTGGGCCTGCTCGGCGATCGCCGCAGCCACCTTGGGATGTGCGTGGCCGGTGGAGTTGACGGCGATGCCGCCGGCGAAGTCGAGGTATTCCTCGCCGTCGGTGGTGGTGACCCAGCATCCCTTGCCGTGGCTCACCTTCAGCGGGGTGACCGAGAACCAGACGTTCGAGAGGTGCGAATCGGCGCTCATGGCACAAGTCTATGACGCTGCCAGTGAGCCTGAACAGGGGCAATGGCCAGGGCCGCGCCCCCGGGGGTCGCCGCGTCACACCGTTCCGTCTCGAGGCACCACGGCGCCGACACGACCAGTTACGGTAAACGGTCATGATCGCAGCGCTACTCGACACCAGTTGGCTCACGTCGGCGGAGGGGTGGTCGGCACTCGCCGCGCTCCTGCTGCTCGAGATCGTCCTCGGTGTCGACAATGTCGTCTTCATCTCCATTCTCGCCAACAAGCTGCCGGTCGAGCAGCAGGCAAAGGCCCGGCAGATGGGCCTGATGCTCGCGGCCGGCATGCGCGTGCTGTTCCTGCTGGGCATCGGGGTGATCCTCGGCCTGAAGGCCGAGCTGTTCGAGTTCGCTGGGGTCAAGT
>JBEGVK010000149.1:0-8239 GCA_041178405.1 Actinomycetota bacterium
CTCGCGGTGTGGCTCTCGCTTCGGCGAGGGGGCGAACACGGCGCGGTCACCGCAACCGCTCGCCCACTGCTGCATCTCACCGACCGGCAACGCGCCATCCTCGACCTCGTCGCCAGGGGCCGCACCAACGCGCAGATCGCCCGCGAGCTCGACTACTCGACCGCCACGGTCAAGGCCGATCTGGCAGCGATGTACCGGCTGTTCGGCGTTCGAGTCCGCGCCGACCTCGTGTTGCGGGCAGCGGCCGCAGCGGAGCCCGCAGCGTCGGCCGACGCACACTGACGCCCGTCGTCACGGGCGTTCGGCGATCACCAGGTACTCGGGTGAGTCCACCGACGGCGGGTCGTCACCGTAGGCACCCGGCTCGACACTGGAAAGTCGCCGGATCCTCAGGCCTGCTGATGCGAACAGCAACCGCAACTCGCGGGGCGTGTAGCAGCCGGTCCACAGGTCGACCGTGGCGGTTCTCCCCGCCTCGTCGCGGATGTCGGTCCGCTCGTGGCTGATGCCCCGGTCGGCATCGAAGTTCACCGGCGTGCCGTCGCTGCCCTCCGTGCCGTGGAAGTGGCGCACCGCGAAGTAGGCGTTGAACGCCGTGAGCGCGATCAGGCCACCAGACCGCAGCGTCGTCGCCATCCCCTCGAGCACCGCCTCGTCGCCGCCGTCGCCTGTCATCAGTCCGAATGCGCCCTGGCACAGGCAGATCACTGCGTCGAAACGGCGGTGGAGGTCGGGGCGCCGTGCGAGCGTTCGAGCGTCGACGCGCTCGAAGGTGGCACCCGGTTGAGCATCGCGCCGCGCGAGTTCGATGAAGGTGCCGCTCACGTCGACGCCGTGCACCACAACGCCCCGGCGCGCCAGCTCGTGCGCGTGACGCCCCGGGCCACAGCCGACATCGAGTACCGTGCTGCCCGGCTGTAGGCCCAGCGCATCGACGATGTGGTCGACCTCCTGACGCGTTCCCTTGGTGAACGAGTAACGGAGATACGCCGCACCGAGGTGGTCGGCCACCGGCTCGAACCAGTGGTCGTGCTGGTCCTCAGCGCCCGTCATCGCGCTGCCATCCGGGCCAGGCCTGCCGCCGCAGGGCTCGCCCACACGGAGTCAGCCCTTGGCGGACGCCCACGTGGCGCCCCACGCCGCGTTCACCTCCAACGGCACCGCGAGCTCGGCGGCACCCCGCATCAGGTCGAGTACCAGCGGACCCACCGTGTCGCGCTCGGCCGTCGGCACCTCGACGAGCACCTCGTCGTGCACCTGCAGCACGAGCCTGCTGGCATGGCCACCGGCGGACAGCGCCTGGTCGATGCGCACGAGGGCGACCTTGAAGATGTCGGCGGCGAGGCCCTGGATGCCGGCGTTCATCGCCTGCCGCTCGCCCGCCTGTCGGACGCGGAAGTTGCTGTTCGACAGTTCGGGGATCGGCCGACGACGCCCGAACAGCGTCTCGGTGAAGCCCCTGGCGCGGGCCTCGGCAACGGTGCGCTCCATGTAGGCCTTCACGTTCGGGAATGCCACGAAGTACGCGTCGAGGATCTCGGACGCCTCATTGGTGCCGATGCCGAGCCGTTGACCGAGGCCATAGGCCTCCATGCCGTAGGCCAGGCCGTAGCTGACCATCTTCGCCTTCGACCGCTGATCGATCGTGACCGTGCTGGGATCGACCCCGAAGACTCGCGCTGCCGTGGCGTTGTGGATGTCGCGGCCGCTGCGGAACGCGTCGATGAGGCCCGGATCGTCGGCGAGATGCGCGATGCACCGCAGTTCGATCTGGTTGTAGTCGGCGACCAGCAGTTCGCACCCCGCCGCCGGCACGAACGCCGTCCGGAACAGCCGGCCCTCCTCGCTGCGCACGGGGATGTTGTGCAGGTTCGGCTGGTCGCTCGACAGCCGTCCGGTGCGTGCAACGGTCTGGTTGAACGTTGCATGAATCCGACCGTCGGCGGCGACCTCGGCGAGCAGCCCGGTGCCGTAGGTGCCTCGGAGCTTCTCGGCCTCTCTGTACGCCAGCAGCGGGTCGATGAACTCCGGCCACTGGTCGCGCAGCTTCTCGAGTGTCGCCGCATCGGTGGAGAACCCGGTCTTGGTCTTCTTGCCCGGCGCCAGGCCGCGCTCGGTGTACAGGATCTCGCGCAGCTGCACCGGCGAGTTGAGGTTGAAGGACCTGCCCGCCACACGCTGCAGTTCGGCACCGAGCCGCTCGACCTCAGCGGTGAGACGCTCGTTGAGCCGACGCAGTTCGTCGGCATCGACGGCTATGCCGACGTGCTCCATCCGCGCCAGCACTCCGACGAGCGGATTCTCGATGTCGTGGTAGAGCGCCGCCATGCCCTGCTGGTCGAGGGCCGCTTCCAGCGCCGGCGCCATCCGGCTCACCGCAATGGCCTCGCGAGCGGCGAGCCGCGACGGATCGGTGGCCTCGCCGAAGTCGAGCTGACCGGCAGCGGCTGCCGAGCCGACCGGGTACCGCAGGTCGCTGTAGCGCTCGAGCAGTTCGCCGACCGCGTAGCGGGAGTCGGCGGGGTCGATGAGGTAGGCGGCGATCTGCGTGTCGAGCCGCAGCGTCGGTGCTGCACCCCCACGACCGAGCATCCAGCGCATCAGCGGCTTGGCATTGTGCGCTCGCACCGCTGGGTGAGCCGAGATGGCCGCCACCACTGCGGCATCGGCAGCAACTGTCGCTGGAAGCCAGGCGACGTCTGCAGACTCGCCGTCGACGACGATGGCGAGCCCGGTGACCTCGCTGCGCCCCGGCTCGCCAGTCCACGCCGCAGCCACGTCGAGGATGCCGAGGCGCTCGACGAGGGCAACTGCCTCGGCGGGAGACGCGAGCTCCGCGATCTCAGGCTCGAGCACCTCCCCCTCGGCGACGGGTTCGACAGCACGCACGCCGAGGCTGCCGAGCGCGTCATAGAGACGACCGAGCAGTTGCTTGAACTCGAGGAAGTCGAACAGCCTGCGCAGCTCGGCATCGTCAGGCTGCACCGTGAGATGCGCAAGGTCGACCTCCACAGGCGCGTTGCGCCGAAGTGTCATCAGGTCGAGATTGTCCCGAGCCCGCTGCTCGTTGGCAACGAGGTTCTCGCGGAGCTTCGGCGTCTGCTCGTCGGCATGGGCGAAGATGCCGTCGAGGCTGCCGTACTGGTTGAGCAGCTTCGCCGCCGTCTTCTCGCCCACGCCGGGCACGCCCTCGAGGTTGTCGGACGGGTCGCCGCGCAGCGCCGCATACTGCGGATAGAGCGCCGGGGCAACGCCCGTCTTCTCAAGGATCCCTGCTTCGTCGTACAGGGCGTAGTCGCTGACCCCGCGCTTGTTGTAGAGCACCCTGATGTGCGGGTCACGCACGAGCTGATAGCTGTCGCGGTCGCCGGTGACGATGATCGCCTCATGGCCGGCTCCTGCCGCCTGTTCGGCCACCGTTGCGAGGATGTCGTCGGCTTCCCAGCCAGCGAGCTCGACGGTCGTGATGCCGAGGGCGCTCAGCACCTCGCGGACGATTCCCATCTGCTGGCGGAGGATCTCGGGCGAGGCCTCGCGCTGGGCTTTGTAGAGCGGATTCGCCTCGTGCCGGAACGTGGGCTCGGGCCGGTCGAAGGCCACCATCAGCCCGTCGGGCCGCTGGTCCTTCAGCATGGAGATCAGCATCGAGGTGAAGCCGAACACCGCATTCGTGACCTGCCCGGATGCTGTCGCCATGTCGGTGGGCAGGGCGAAGAAGGCGCGGTACGTGAGCGAGTTGCCGTCGAGGAGCAGGATCTTCACGGGCGCAGCGATCCGCTGATCACTCGCTCTGCGATGTCCCGCATCCGCGAGCGCTCGCTCATCGCCGTGCGCTGGATGAATGCGAACGCCTCGGACTCCTTCAGGCCGCACTCGTCGATGAGCAGCCCCTTGGCCCGGTCGATGATCTTGCGGGCCTCGAGCTGACCGGCGAGCGAGTCGACCTCGCCGCTCAGCTGCTGCAGTTCGCGGAATCGCCCGATGGCCACCTCCATGGCGGGGATTAGGTCGCTCTTCTGGTACGGCTTCACGAGATAGGCGAGCGCGCCGGCATCGCGGGCCTCCTCGACCACCTCACGCTGGCTGAATGCGGTGAGCATGAGAACCCCGCAGATCCGTTCCTCGCCGATGAGCCGGGCGGCCTCGAGGCCGTCCATGTGCGGCATCTTGATGTCGAGGATGGCGAGATCGGGCCGGAGTTCGCGGGCCAGCTCGACAGCCCGGTCGCCACGGCCGCATTCGCCGACGACCTCGTAGCCCTCCTCCTCGAGGGTCTCGCGCAGGTCGAGGCGGATGATCGCCTCGTCCTCGGCGATCACGACTCGGATGCTCATCGGGTGGTCCTTTCGGGTGCTGTCATTGCCGGACGCGCGCTGGGAGGTTGCGTGTGCCACATGTGCCACGGCGCCGCGCCGGTAGCCGGAAGTCTGGCATCAGTTGCCGCCGAGGCGGTCGAGAAGACGGTCCTGGAGCGCCTCGAGACGCAAGATCTCGGCGCGCAGTCGGGACGCCTCGCGCTGGAACGCCGTTCGGTGTCCTCCCGCCTCGCGGGCCTCGGCCCGGTCGAGGGGTGCGTCGCTCATGAGCGCCCGCAGGTCGAGGTCGTCGGCCTCGTCGGCCACCGCCGCCGCCTGCTCGACCACGATTCCCAGTTCGGCCCGCGCCGCCACCAACCGGGTCGCCACGCCTCGCAGGCGACGCTCGACGATCCAGCGGGAGATGGCCACGACACGAGTCTAGGAGGGTCGACTTTGACGAATCTTCGACGTTCCTTGGCACGCCTTGGACAACCCTTGGCCTCCCGTCCGGTGACTTCACGACCGCTCACCGTCATGATCGAACTGCTACCTGCGCCAGCAGACCACGAACGAAGGGACAACACGGGCATGGCAGACATCACGAAGACGATCACGGTGAATGGGGTGAGTCACACAGTGACGTGCGACTCGACCACGCCGCTGCTCTGGGTCCTGCGGGACATCATCGGTCTCACCGGCACGAAGTTCGGGTGCGGCATCGAGGAGTGCTACGCCTGCACCGTCCTCCTCAACGGCTCGGCCGAGAAGTCGTGCGACGAGGACATGGCCGAGATACCCAACGGCTCGGTCATCACCACGATCGAGGGCCTGTCGGCCGACAGCTCGCACAAGGTTCAGCAGGCCTGGGTCGCCGAGCAGGTGCCCCAGTGCGGCTGGTGCCAGTCGGGCGCCATCATGCGCGCCACCAAGCTGCTCCAGTCGACTCCCAACCCCACCGACGCACAGATCGACGCCGAGCTCGCAAACATCTGCGCGTGCGGCACCTACCCGCGCATGCGGGCCGCCATCCACCGCGCGGCAGGCATGGCATGAGCATCACCGAGAACCCCACCACGTCCCGCACGACCGATACCACGGAGGCCCACGGCATGGACCGTCGCACGTTCCTCACCCGCACGACCCTCGGCGTCGGCGGTGCCCTCGTCATGGGCATCGAACTCGCCGGAGCTGACATCGCCGACGCAGCCGGCGCCACCGGCGGCTCGATGGGCGTCTACGTCACCATCGGTGCCGACGAGTCGGTCACCCTCACCTGCCCCGGTGCCGAGATGGGCCAGGGGATCAGCACTGCGATGCCGATGATCATCGCCGAGGAACTGATGGTCGACTGGTCGAAGGTGACCATGGTGCTCGCCGGTGCCGGCGACGCCTACTGCCGGCCCACCAGCAAGACCGCCGTCGGCACGTCGCAGAGCTCGGGCGGCTCCAACTCGATCCGCGGCTACCACGACTACCTGCGCCACCTCGGCGCCAAGATCCGTCTGCAGATGCTCACCGCAGCGACCACATATAACAGTGCCTCGTATGCGCTTGCCGACCTGAAGGTGGTCAACGGCGTCGTGCGCCGGGTCTCCGACGACGCGGCTGTCGCCACGTACGGCGAACTCGCCTCGACCGCAGCCGGCATCACCATCGCCGACACCGACACCAACATCGTGTGGGTCGCCGCATCGAACTACTCGATCATCGGCACCCGCAAGCAGCGCCTCGACATTCCCGCAAAGGTGAACGGCTCGGCCGTGTTCGGCCTCGACGTCCGACTCCCAGGCATGAAGTACGCCGCCGTCAAGCTGGCACCGAAGATCGGCCAGACGGTGGGCTCTGTGGGCACGCCGCCCGCCGGGGTGACCGTGGTCGAGCTCACCGACGACCTCGGTGCCAAGGTCGGCATCGCCGCCGTGCACCCTCGCTCGAGCTGGGATGCCATGCGCGCCGTGCAGTCGACGCCGGTCACGTGGGTCGATGCGCCGTATACCGCGCAGATGGACACGGCGGCGCTGAAGACCCGGTTCACCAACCTGCTCTCGGCCGACTTCCCCACCATGGTCGCATCGGGCCAGGCCTACGTCGACACCGCCAAGAACTACGGCGACGCCGACGCCGCCCTCGCCAACACCGGCATCGCCGGCACCCTGCACACCGCCACCTATTCGGCTCCGTACGTGAACCACGTGACGATGGAGCCGATGAATGCCACGGCCGTCGTCAACGTCGACGGCCTCGGCACCGCAGTGAGCTGCGAGATCTGGGCCCCGTCGCAGACCCAGGTCAGCGCCACCTCACCAGGTGCCCGCGACGTCGCCATGGGCATCCTCGGTCTCACCAAGGACAAGGTGACGATGCACACCACGTTCCTCGGCGGCGGCTTCGGCAGGCGCCTGAAGAACGACTACACGCGGTTCGCCGTGCTGGTGGCCAACCATCCCGCCGTCCGCGGCACCCCGGTGAAGGTGATGTGGAGCCGCGAGGAGGACTTCACCCACGACTTCCACCGCCCTGCCGCCATGGTGCGCTTCGACGCCAAGGTCGGCACCGACAACAAGATCGCAGCCTTCAAGGCCCGCGTCGTCGGCGGTCGCACCAACAACAAGGCGGTCACGGCCCTGTCGTCCTCGGCGGTCGATGGCATCAGCACTGCGCTGTACGGCTTCACCAACAAGCTGGTGCAGTGGGTCGACGACCAGGCACAGGTACCTGTGGCCAGCTGGCGCTCGGTCGGCAATTCGCAGAACTGCTTCTTCCTCGAGTCGTTCATGGACGAACTCGCTGCATCGAAGGGCATCGATCCCATCGACTTCCGCATCTCGCACATCGACGGCAGCACCACGAACGGTGCCCGCGCCATCGCCGTGCTCAACCGGGTGCGCACCGAGAGCGGCTGGAACACGGCGCCGGCTGCGGGCCGGGCACGAGGCGTGGCGCTGTCGATGTCGTTCGGCGACACGGTCTGCGCGCAGGTGGCCGAGGTGTCGGGCACGGCAACGACCGGCTTCAAGGTGTGGAAGGTGACCGTCGTCATCGACCCGTTCTCGATCATCAACCCGACGATTGTCGAGCAGCAGATCGAGAGCGCCGTCATCCAGGGACTCGGCACGGCGATGTACAACGCCCAGATCCTCTCGCAGGGTGCCGTCACCCGTCGCAACTTCGACACGTACCGGATGATGAAGATGCGCGACACGCCGGTCGAGATCCGCACGATCGTCATCGAGTCGGACCAAGCGAAGAAGGGCGGCATCGGCGAGCCCGGCCTGCCCCCGATCGCACCGGCTGTGGCGAACGCCCTCGCCAAGCTCAATGGCACCCGCCTGCGCGACATGCCGCTGGCGACGGCGACGGTCGCCCCGCCGCCTCCGCCCACCACGTCGAAGCCGACGATCAGCAAGCTCGAGCCGACATCGGGTCCGAGGAACACCGTGGTCACCGTGAAGGGCACCAACCTCGGTGCCACGGGCACCACCGTGAAGCTCGGCACGATGGCCTGCACGATCAAGGAGAAGTCGGCCACGCAGCTGACCTTCTGGGTGCCGATGACTGCGGTGATCGGGACCTCGTACAAGGTGTCGGTGACCAACACGGCCGGCACCGCCACCTCGACGCAGTCGTTCAGGGTGACGAGCAGGTAGCTCACAGTCGAGCGGGTACCGCTCGCGGCGCCGCCCACGGCGGCACTGCGGGCACTACGCAGCCGGGGTCCGTGCGGGTACGGGCCCCGGCTGCGGCATTTCCAGGCCCGACTACGGCGCGCTGCGGCGTCACTCTTGCACGGTGTCCTAGAGTCGCCTGCGGGCCACACGGCATACATCCGACCGTTGCCAGGGGAACACATGACGCGCCGTCATCCATCCAACGCCATCGTCACCGTTCCCCGCTCGGGCATCCGTGTCGTCTTCGACGAGGCTGCCCGCTACCCCGACTGC
>JBEGVK010000150.1:0-33076 GCA_041178405.1 Actinomycetota bacterium
CGCAGTAATGGCCTCGATCGCCGAGCAGCGTGCGACGCTCGGAGATCCCGGCGGCACCTCCATCGTCTCGGCGGCGGATTCCGACGGCAACGCCGCTGTCGTGGTGCACTCGAACTCGTACCCGAGGTTCGGCAGCGGCATCATCGTGCCCGGCTACCAGCTGCCACTCGCGAATCGAGCCGGTCGCGGCTTCACGCCGGTGGAAGGGCACCCGAACTTCCCCACCGCCGGCAGGAGACCGGCGACCACGCTGCACGCATGGGCCGTCTCCGATGCCGGGGGCGTGCGCTGGCTCGGCGGCACGCCCGGCGGCGCGAACCAACTGCCGTGGAACGCACAGATGCTGGCGCGCCTGCTCGGAGGCGAGGCCCGACCAGGGCATCTCGTTGCCTCACCGGTCTGGGAGTGGCTGCCCGACGACGATGGCGTCCGCCTCGAGGAGGGCCTCGAGGGTGCCGACGACTTCGCTGTCAGCGGGCGCGTCGTGCACGCCGCACGCTGGGCCTGCCGGAGCGCGCAGCAGGTCATCCGGCTCCCGATGTCGGGCGAGGCATGGCAGGCCGCTGCAGATCCCCGAACGGTCGGCCTCGCACTCGGTATCTGACCGTCGCCGTCGCTTGGCGTCCGGATGCAGACCGGAGCACCAGCCGCGTCAGGCCGAGCGCGACGAGTCGGACGAGTCGGACGATGTCGCTCCCGAGGGCTCGCGGCAGATGTAGAGGAGCATCAGCGGCGTGGCCGCTGTTGCCACAGCGAGCGTGACGCGCAGTCCGAACTGGTCGGCCACCAGTCCGACGATGGCGCTCGAGAGCGCGCCGAGCGCGATCTGGATCGAGCGGTACATGCCCAGTGCCATGCCGTTCTGGCCGAATCGCTCGACCGCCAGCGTGTTCGCCACCGGCCCCAGGGTGCTGACGCCGCCGGCGTATACGGCGGCGATGCCGTACACGGCGATGCTGCCTGGAAGTGTCACCCACAGCACGCCGGTGGCAGCGAGCACGATGCCTGTGCGACGGGCACTGCGCCGCGCGCCGATTCGATCGGCACTCGCCCCGCCGATGAGCTTGGCCAGGATCGACAGCAGGCGTCCGACGATCAGCACCGTCGCCGCCTCCGAGGGCGTGACGCCCCACTCCAGCACCGCGAACGTCGTGAGGAACGGCACCGCGCCGTACTGGCACACCGCCAGCACCGTGCCGACGGCAGTGGGCAGGCTCAGCACGGTGCGGATCGGCACGCGGTCGAGATGGGCCACGCTCGTCGGAGCCGGCAGCCGGATCCAGGCGCAGCCCACCGCCGACGCGGCGAACAGCGCGACGGAAATCCAGAACGGCGTCCGCCAGCCCCATGACGACCCGATGGTGCCGAGCACCGCTGCCATCGTGAGCCCGAGGCTGAACGCGACGCCGTAGATGCCCATCGCGAATCCCCGGCGATGCGCGGGTGCCGCAAGCCCGACCGACTGCAGCCCCGACGGGAAGAACAGCCCAGCCGACGAACCGAGCAGCACCTGTCCCACGAGCAACACGCCGTAGCCCGGCGCGAGCGCGGTGACAAGTGAGCCGACTGCGCCAACGGCGCACGACCTGGCGATGAGTGCCACCGGTGACATGCGGCGCAGCAGCCACCCGCCGAGGACATTGCAGGCGGCGATGCTGCCGCTCAGCAGCGCGAAGGCGATGCCCCCCTGTCCGACGGTGAGGTCGAGGTCGTCCTTCACCGATGGGAACACCGGCGACAGCAGTTGCTCGCCGGTCGTGGCCACGAGATATGCGGCGCAGACAAGGCCGAAGACGAGCCAGCGAACGGCACTTGGCCGGTCGGGCGGTTCGGCGCTGGCGTCGCCGACCGCAGTCGGATCGGGGCTCACCTCATATCTCTGCGGACGCCGAAGCCCATTTCGCATACAGTATGCAATCGCGTCGCCTGCCCGCGAATGCCGCTCCGATGACCGTGCCCACCCGATGATCCACCTCTCCGACGACCGCATCGCCGAACTGCTCGATCTCGCGTCCGTCACCGAGGTCGTCGGCACTGCGTTCGCCGCCTGGGGTCGCGGCGACGCCGACTCGACGCAGCGTGTCCGCTCGCAGGCTGCCGGCGGCATGGCCAGCGCGATGGCCGCCGTGGTGCCTCCCTACAGCGGCGGCAAGGTGTACGCGACGAAGAACGGCGTGTTCACGTTCCTCAATGTGCTGTTCGACCTCGACGGCGCCCTGCTCTGCACGCTCGACGGCGACGCGCTCACCCGGTTCCGCACGCCAGCCGCATGCGCACTCGCCATTCGGGCACTTGCGGCGCCGGGCAGCCGGCGCGCTGCGCTGATCGGGTGCGGGCGCCAGGGCTGGTACCACCTCGAGATGCTTGCCGCCGAGCTCGGCCTCGAGCATGTGGCCCTGCACGACGTCCGTCCCGACGCTGCGATCTCCATGGCATCGAGGGCTCGGGATGCCGGCATCGATGCGACGTCGGTCGCGTCTGCCGCCGAGGCTGTCGATGGCGCCGATGTCGTGGTCACGGTCACGCAGAGCACCGAGCCACTGTTCCCCGCTGGTGCCGTGAGCGATCGTGCGCTGATCTGTGCCGTCGGTGCCACCAAGTACGACCGATGCGAGATCGGAGCCGACGTCATCGAACGGTGCAGCGCCGTGGTCTGCGACGACGTCGTCGGCAGCAGGGTCGAGTGCGGCGATCTCATCCGCGCTGCGAAGGACGGCCGCTTCGACTGGGCTCGCGCCATCGAACTGCGCGACGTCGTGGCCGGCAGCGTCGTCGCACCGCGCGCCGGCAGTGCTCCGGTGCTGTTCGAGACCCAGGGCGTCGCGCTGCAGGATGTCGCTGCGGCGGGACTTGCGTGGGAGCGCAGCTCGGCATGAGCATCGGAGCCGGAACGAGTCGGCGAATCCCCCGCGCTCCGGGTACGACGTCCCTCTCGCCACATGTCCACGAACAATCCCCGACTCGGAGGAAGCAAGAACCATGCTGCAGGTGAACCGGCTCACGATGGAAGAAGCAGAGATCGCGGTCAATGCCGCGCTCGCCACCGCACGGGAACTGAACGTCGGATCCGTCGTTGCGGTGGTCGACGCGGCCGGCTGGCCGCTCGTCGTGAAGCGACCCGACAACGGCAAGCCGACAAGTGTCGAGATCGCCATCAACAAGGCGTTCACTGCCGCCTGCCACCGGAGGCCGACGCACACGTACACGAATGCGCAGCCGGGCCAGGAGGCCTTTGGCATCATGAACATGCACGGTGGCCGCTTCTCGATCTTCGTCGGCGGCTGGCCGATCGAGATCGACGGAGAGGTAGTCGGCGGCATCGGCGTCTCCGGCGGGCATACCAAGGAGGACATCGCCTGCTGCCAGGCGGGGATCACGGCGCTGCTCGCCCACCTCGGCCGCACGGCCGACTTCTCGAAGTGGGACAACTGGCGTCCGCCGAGCCCGACATCATGAGCACCGCTGCAGCGGCACACGTTCGCAATCGGATCGGCGGCGCCGACTGCGAGGCCTCCGACGGGGCGCGCTTCGAGCGCTTCGATCCCGCCCGCTCCAGCGTGCTCGTCTCGACCGCGCCGGAGTCGACCGCTGCCGACGTCGCATCGGCTGTCGACGCTGCCAGCAACGCCGCTGCGGCGTGGCGCAGGACGACGCCAACCCAGCGCGCCGACATCCTCATGGCGGCGGCGCGCCGACTCGCCGAGCGTGCCGACTCGATCGCTGCCGAGATGGTCCGCGAGGAGGGCAAGCCGCTTGCCGACGCGCGCAACGAATCGGGTCGCACGCCGAAGAACCTCGAGCTCTATGCAGGTGAGGCGTACCGGCTCACCGGCGCCACATTCCCCAGCGACGACACGCCGCTCGTGTACTCGACACGCGATCCGATTGGCGTCGTCGGCGTCATCACCCCCTGGAACTTCCCCCTCAACCTGGCCAGCAGGAAGATCGGCCCGGCGCTCGCTGCCGGCAACACCGTGGTGTTCAAGCCGTCGCCGATGACCCCCCTGATGGGCGACATGCTCGCCCAGGCATTTGCCGATGCGGGACTGCCCGACGGCGTGCTCAATGTCGTGCACGGCTGGGGTGCTGGCGCGCATCTCGTCGCCGATGAGCGCGTCGCTGGCGTCACGTTCACCGGCTCGAATGCCACTGGCCGCCGCATCCATGCCGCTGTCGGGATCGGCAGACGGCTGCAGCTCGAACTCGGGGGGAAGAACCCGGTCGTGGTGCTGCGGGATGCCGACCTCGATGCGGCGGCCGCCGTCGTCGCTCGGTCGAGTTTCTCGCTCACCGGCCAGGCGTGCACGGGCGCTGGGCGCATCCTCGTCGACGCGTCGGTGCACGACGACCTGCTCGAGCGCGTCGTCAGGCTCGCCAGGGCATACGTCCTTGGTCCGGGCGACGCACCCGGTGTCACCATGGGTCCACTCGTCGACGGTGAC
This sequence comes from Actinomycetota bacterium, assembly GCA_041178405.1. GTDB lineage: Bacteria > Actinomycetota > Acidimicrobiia > Acidimicrobiales > Ilumatobacteraceae > UBA668. Next base: position 4,443 of record JBEGVK010000150.1, read on the forward strand.
GCCCTGCAGTCGATGGAGCGCGCCGTCGCACTCGCTGTCGAAGAGGGCGCAGTGGTGGCCACTGGCGGAGGCCGCGCCCACGGCGACGGACTCGACGGCGGATGGTTCTTCGAGCCCACGGTGCTCACCGGCGTGCAGCGAGGCCAGGCACTGTCGTGCAACGAGGTCTTCGGGCCGGTCATCGGGTTCGAGGTCGTCGATGGCATCGACGATGCAATCGACTCGGCGAACTCGGTCGAGTACGGGCTGTCGGCAGCGATCTGCACTCGCGACCTCGCCGCCGCACAGCGGTTCGCAGCCGAGGTGCAGGCAGGGATGGTGCGCATCAACCGACCGACAGTGGGCGCCGCATTCAATGCCCCGTTCGGCGGCATCAAGCAGTCGGGCACCGGCACTCACAAGGAGCAGCTCGGGCCGACTGTCATGGACTTCTACACCGTGTCGCGCACGGTCTGGCTGGGGAGCTGACATGGAACTCGGACTCAGCGGCCGCCGCGCACTGGTGCTCGGCTCATCGAGCGGTCTCGGACGACAGGTCGCCGCAACTCTCGTCGCAGAGGGAGCGAGCGTTGCCGTCGTCAGCCGCGACCAGCAGCGTGCCGACGCCGCAGCACACGGTGTCGGCGCATCTGTCGCGCTCGCCGGCGATCTCTCTGCGGACGGCACAGGGTCTCGACTCGTCGAGGAAGCGGTGGCGGCACTCGGCGGGCTCGACATCGTCGTCGTCAACACCGGCGGCGGAAAGCCCGGGCCGATCCTCGAGACCGACGGATTCGACGATGCCGCCTACCGCAGCATGCTGCGACCCGCGCTCGAGGTCAGCCGTGCTGCGGCGCCACACATCACGGTGGGCGGACACGGCCGACTCGTCTACATGACCGCCCGGTCGATCATGGAGGCGACACCCGACCTGGCCCTGAGCTCGGTGTTCCGCAGCGGCGTGCACGCCGCCGCTCGGTCGCTCGCACTCGAGCTGGCACCCCGAGCCACCGTGAATGTCGTTGTCACCGGACAGTTCGACACGCCAGCGCTGGATCGCTTCGAGGCGTCCCGGGCCGAGCGCGAGGGTCGGAGCCCTGACGCCATCCGCGCCGAGCACGTGGCCGGCATCCCCATGGGACGGGTGGGCAGTGCCGACGAACTCGCAGACGTCGTGGTCTTCCTCTGCAGCGACCGTGCATCGTTCGTCACGGGAAGTGTCGTTCGAGTCGACGGAGGCGCACTCCACGGCTTCTGAGCCGCCGTGGCACAGCGACGTGGCGGTCAGCCTGCAGCGTCCATGTAGGCGCGCCGCGCGCCTTCGATGTGGGCAGCTGCCGCTCGATGCGCCGCCTCGACGTCGCGGGCGGCTACCGCATCGACGATCGCCGCGTGCTCGGCCCACGACGCGGCGCCGCGCTGGCCGACATGCCGGGCGTACACCCACTGGATGACATGCGACAGCTGCTGGATGGTCTCGACCAGCAGACCATTTCGTGCAGCGTCGCCCAGCGCGGCATGGAACTCGGTGTTGAGCACCGGCAACGACGACCGGTCGCCGGACGCGACCGCGGCGACGCCCCGGTCGACGAGGGAGCGGAGCACGTCGACGTCGGCGTCGGTTCGGCGCTCGGCAGCGAGACGGGCCATCAGCCCCTCGAGCGCAGCTCGCACCTCGAACAGCTCGGCCGCCCGCTCGACCGGCACACGCGCCACCCGTGCGCCGCGCCTCGGCTCGAGCTCGACGAAGCCCTCTGCCGCAAGTGCCTGCAGCGCCTCGCGAACGGGATTGCGCGAGACCTCGAGTTCGGCAGCGATCTGGTCCTCGAAGAGCCGGGCGCCCTGCTCGTACACGCCCTCGGTGATACGCCGCCTGATCTCTGCGAGCACGGCATGCCGGAGCGGCTGGTGCGCGATCGGGCGGAGGCTCCGGCGGACCGGGTCGTGTCCGGCATCACGCCCTGCGAACGCCGGACTCGTCGCTGATTCGACCTGCTGCATGGTGACACTCCTCGATCCGGCACCCGATCGTGCCATCCGGACCACCGACGGCCGTGGACACCACCGTGGGGCAACGGCATTCTTGCGCCCCTGCGTCGATTGTATAAAGTATGCGACACGTCCCCAGCCGGGGGCGCTCAAGGGGGAATCACATGACCAGCAGGACCAAGCGCCTCGGCGCACTCGGTGCAGTGCTCGCCTTCGGTCTGTTCGCCGCAGCATGCGGCGGCGGCGACGGCGGCGACTCGGGTGCGGCGATCACCATCGCATTGGGCTCCGAGCCCACGAGCCTCGACCCGATGCTCGTCGACGACGGTGGCGAGCGCGCCATCAACGACAACATCTACGAGACGCTGCTCGCCCGCACGGCCGACGGCGAGATCGTGCCCGGCCTCGCAACCGGCCTGCCCACGCAGGTCGACGACACCACGTGGGAGTTCTCGCTCCGCGAGGGAGTCAAGTTCCACGACGGCACCGACTTCAATGCCGATGCCGTGGTTGCCAGCGTCGAGCGCATGGTCGGACTCGTCGCCGATGGCCTCACCGACAACGACGGATTCTTCGGCACCCTCACCGGCGCCGAGAAGGTCGACGACTACACGGTGCGCATCACCACCGACGGTCCCGACGGCGTCATCCCGGCCCGCATGTACTGGCTGAAGATCATCGCCCCGTCGGCCAAGGACGTCGCCGACATGTCGGAGGCCCCGAACGGCACCGGCCCGTACAAGTTCGTCAGCCGCGAGACGGGCGTCAACATCAAGCTCACCGCCAACGGCGACTACTGGGGCGGCGCCCCGTCGATCAAGGACGTCACGTTCGAGTTCGTCGCCGAGGGCGGCACTCGTCTCGCCGGCCTGAAGTCGGGCAAGTACGACCTCATCACCAACCTGCCCCCGCAGGACGTCGACCAGGCCCCCGCCTCGGCGACCGTTCAGGGCCAGGAGCACCCGGTGCTCATCCTCGACGCTGACGAGGGCATCACTGCCGACCCGAAGGTTCGCCTCGCGCTCAACCTCGCCGTCGACAAGGAGGCCATCGCCCAGAGCGTGTACGGCGGCTTCGCCACGCCGGATGCCGGCCAGCTGCTGAGCCCGTCGATCCTCGGCTTCAACTCGTCGCTGTCGGCGTACCCGTACGATCCCGAGCAGGCCAAGACGCTGCTCGAGGAGGCCGGTGTCGCAGGCCAGACCATCACCCTCGTCGGTGAGTCGTCGGGCCGCTGGCTGAACGACAAGGAGCTCGTCGAGGCCGTCGCCGGCTACTGGACCGAGGCCGGCCTCGTGGTCGACCTGCAGACGCCCGAGTTCGGCGCCTACCTCGACATCCTGTTCGACCGCGAGAACCGCGCCGACGCCATCTTCGTGTCGAGCTCGAACGACATCCTCGATCCGTCACGCCAGCTGGCGACGTACTACGCCGCAGGCGGCATCGGGTCGTCGAACTCGAACGCCGACCTCGCCGCACTCGTCGACGAGGGCCGCTCGACCCTCGACCAGGCCCAGCGCCAGTCGATCTACGAGGAGGCCGTGAAGATCGCCTATGACGAGGCGTACTTCGTGTGGCTCGTGAACAACAAGGACCTCTACGGCATGAGCGAGCGACTCGAGTGGACCCCGCCGGTCGACTCGAAGCTCCTCATCAAGGAGATGTCAGTCAAGAGCTGACCGATCCGGTCATCCTTCACACGTAAGGTGAAAGGGCCGCCGGGCAGCGCCCGGCGGCCCTTCTCCTATCCGTCGTCATCCCACTCGTCAGACGCTCCAGCCCGACAGGAACCCCGCCATGGGCCGCTACATCGTCCGCCGCCTGATGCAGGGCGTGCTGGTCATCTTCGGTGTCACGGTGTTCGTCTTCGTCATCACTCGACTCGTCGGCGATCCGGTGAAGTTCATGCTCCCGCTGTCGGCCACAGAGGAGGAGCGGGCCGCACGCAGGGCGGCGCTCGGTCTCGACGATCCGATCCTCACCCAGTTCATCCGGTTCCTCGGCGACCTCCTGCGCCTCGACCTCGGCGAGAGCACCTTCGTGCGCGGGCAGCCGGCGCTGGGAGTCGTGTTCGACTACCTGCCCCGCACGCTGCAGCTCGTCGCCATCGGCATCATCCTCGCCGTTGCGTGCAGCATCCCGCTCGGTGTCATCGCCAGCCGGCACCCCGGGAAGGCTGTCGACCGCCTGCTCACCACGGCCAGCCTCATCGGCCTGTCGGTGCCGCAGTTCTTCCTCGGCTACGTCCTGGTCATCGGCTTCACCGTCAGGCTGCCGTGGTTCCAGACCGGCAACGGACCGTGGCACACCAATCTCGTGTTGCCGGCCGTGTGCATGGCCCTGCCTGCCATCGGGCGGCTCTCGATGGTCGTGCGCTCGGCGATGATCGACGAACTGAATGCCCAATACGTGAAGGTCGCCCGCGCCAAGGGGTTGTCGCAGCGTCGCATCCTCGGCGTGCACGCCCTGCGCAATGCCGGCATCCCCTACGTCACCCTGCTCGGCTGGGAGGTCATCCGAGCCCTCGCCGGCTACACGGTCGTCGTCGAGTCGGTCTTCAACTGGCCGGGTCTTGGCTTCATGGCGAAGAAGGCGATCAACGAGCAGGACTTCTTCCTCATCCAGGCCATCGTGTTCGTGGTGGCCGTGATGGTGGTCGTCATCAACATCGCCGTCGACATCGCCTACAAGGTGCTCGACCCACGGGTGAAGCTGTCATGACCGCTCCCGACGGCTACACCGCGCAACACCGCGAGGAGGAGCAGGCGCTCGACGCAGAGGAGAACCTGCAGGGCCGCCCGTTCGAGCTCTCGGCCGTCCAGCGCGGCGGGCTGTTCGGCGATCTCGTCCGCGACAAGCTGGGCCTGCTCTCGGCCGTGTTCCTCGTGGTGCTCATCCTCGCCGCCGTGTTCGCCCCGCTCATCGCGCCGGCCGATCCCAACCAGGGTGACCTCGGACGGGTGATGTACTCGCCCGTCTGGAACGGCGGCACGTGGGCTCACCCGCTCGGCACCGACTGGCAGGGCTATGACGTCCTCAGCCGGCTGCTCTTCGGTGCCCGCACCTCGCTCATCGTCGGCGTGCTCGTGGTGGTGCTCGCCGGCACCTTCGGCGTGCTCGTCGGCCTCGTGGCCGGCTACCGCGGCGGCCGCACGGACCGATGGCTGATGGGCTGGGTCGACGTGCAGGTGAGCTTCCCGGGCCTGCTGCTCGCCATGCTGCTCATCGCCCTCGTGGGCGGGAGTGTCGCCTCAGTGAGCATCATCCTCGCCATCAACGGCTGGATGGTCTATGCGCGAATGACCCGGGGCGTGGTGCTGTCGGTCCGCGAACGCCCCTTCGTCGAGGCGGCCGAGATGGTCGGCGCCACCCCGAGCCGCGTCATCTTCAAGCATGTGCTGCCCAACCTGTTCACCCCGCTCGCCACGCTCGTCGTGCTCGAGTTCGCGCGCATCATCCTCGCAGAGGCCGCACTCAGCTTCCTCGGCCTCGGCATCCAGTATCCGGGCGTGTCATGGGGGCTCGACATCGCCCGCGCCGGCGACCACGAGCTGTTCGGCAACCAGTGGCTGATCATCTATCCCGGCCTCCTGCTCACGCTCACGGTGCTCGCAGTCAACCTGCTGAGCAGCTGGCTGCGTGTGGCGCTCGACCCCCTCGAGCGCGAGAAGCGATTCGCTGCAGCCGTGACCGGCAAGAGCGACAGCGGAGCAGCACTGTGAGCGCGACGGAAGCGCACGTCCCGCTGCTCGAGGTCGATCACCTCGAGGTGCAGTTCTTCACCCGTCGCGGCGTCGTCCAAGCGGTGCGCCGAGTCACCCTCTCCATCGAGAAGGGCGAGACGCTCGGCGTCGTCGGCGAGAGCGGATCAGGCAAGAGCGTGATGGCCCAGACCCTGCTCGGGCTCACCGAACTGCCGGGGCGTATCACCGGTGGCGACGTTCGATGGAAGGGCCAGTCGCTCGTCCATGACGCCGAGAGCACCCTCGCCCGAGTCCGCGGCCGCGAGATCGCCATGATCTTCCAGGATCCGATGACCTCGCTCAACCCGCTGCTCTCAGTGGGCCAGCAGATCATCGAGGTGCTCCGACGCCATCTGGGAATGAACCGTCAGCAGGCCCGGACGCGCGCCATCGAACTGCTCGACCTCGTCGGCATCGCCAACCCGACGGCGCGCGTCGACCAGTACCCCCACGAGATGTCGGGAGGCATGCGCCAGCGCGTGCTCATTGCCATGGCGCTCTCGTGCGAGCCCGAGCTGCTCGTCGCCGACGAGCCCACCACGGCGCTCGACGTCACCATCCAGGCGCAGATCCTCGAGCTCGTCGCCGACCTGCAACAGCGGCTCGGGCTGGCGGTGATGCTCATCACCCACGACCTCGGCGTCGTCGCCGGACTGTGCGACCGGGTTGCCGTGATGTACTCCGGCAAGCTGGTCGAGCTCGCCAGCGCCGACGAACTGTTCGCCAACCCGGCGCACCCCTATGCCGCCGGACTGCTGCGCAGCACCCCGCGACTCGACCTCGTCACCGAGCGCCTCGTCTCGATCGACGGCGCGCCGCCCGACCTCGTGGCACCGCCGCCCGGCTGCCCGTTTGCGGCGAGGTGCTCGCTCGCCACCGACGAGTGCGTCGCCGAGATGCCGGGCCTGCACTCGCTGGAGGGCGGGCGCAAGGTTGCCTGCTGGCGGCCCTTCGAGGCCGGGCAGCCCGGAGGCCGGTCATGACCGCCGTTGACGCCACCCAGCCGGCGGGCCGCACGTCATCGGGCCAGCAGCCACTCGTCGAGGTCCGCGATCTCAGCATCCACTTCCCCATCGGCGGCAGCGGTCTGCTGGGCCGCAACCGGCGCTATGTCCATGCGGTAGACGACGTCTCGTTCTCGATTGCCAAGGGCGAGACCCTCGGCCTGGTCGGCGAGAGCGGTTCGGGAAAGACCACTACCGGGCGAGCCATCCTCCGACGCATCGACGCCACAGCCGGCTCGATCCACTTCGCCGGCAACGACATCACCCACCTGAAGGGCCGGCCGCTGCGCGATCTGCGCCGGCACATGCAACTCGTCTTCCAGGACCCCTACGCGAGCCTCAACCCGCGCATGTCGGTACTCGAGCTGATCGCCGAGCCGCTCATCGTCCACGGCCTCGCCCGCAACACCGACGATGCACGACCTGCGGTGGTCGAGTTGCTTGACCGGTGCGGGCTCCCCTCCGACACTGCCGACCGATACCCGCATGCGTTCAGCGGCGGTCAGCGCCAGCGCATCGGCATCGCCCGTGCACTTGCGCTGCGACCCGACTTCATCGTCGCCGACGAGCCGGTGTCGGCTCTCGACGTGAGCGTGCGCGCCCAGGTAGTGAACCTTCTGCAGGACCTCCAGCAGGACCTCGGCCTCACCTACCTGTTCATCGCCCACGACCTGTCGGTGGTTCGGCACATCTCGCACCGCATCGCGATCCTGTACGCAGGTCGTCTCGTCGAGGTTGCCGACACCGACACCGTCTACGAGCGCCACCAGCATCCATACACCGAGGCACTTCTCTCGAGCGTGCCCATTCCCGATCCGCCGATGCAGCGCGAGCGGCGCCGCATCGTGCTCACCGGCGAGGTGCCAAACCCCGTCGACCCGCCCGCGGGATGCCGCTTCGCCAGTCGCTGCCCCATCGCCGAGGCGCGCTGCCGCACCGAGACCCCGCTGCTCGAGGAGAAAGCCCCCGGCCATCTCGTCGCCTGCCACCTTCGCTGAGCTGACCCGGCAATGAGCGCTCTCGAATGGGTGATCGTGCTCGGCATCGTCTTCGCGGGCGCGTGCGCGCAGGGTTCGTTCGGATTCGGTCTCGGCGTCACCGCAGCACCCGTGCTCGCGCTGATCGACCACGACTTCGTCCCTGCATCGCTGCTGATCGTGGCGTTCGTGCTGACAGTCCTCGTCGTCGCGCGCGAGCGGGCTGCGCTCGAGTGGAGGCCCCTGCTCTGGGCGCTGCTCGGCCGGCTTCCCGGCAGCCTGCTCGGTACGTGGGCCGTCGTCGCCCTGCCGCAGCAGGGGCTCATCGTGCTGTTCTCAGTGCTCGTGCTGCTCGGAGTCGGGCTGAGCTTTGCCGGGTGGCGAATCCGGCCGACGAGCCGCACGCTCGTGGTAGCCGGCGCGGCCTCTGGCTTCATGGGCAGCATCACGTCGATCGGCGGCCCGCCGATGGCGATCGTCTACCAGCACGAGTCGGGCGACAGAGTTCGTGCGAGCCTGGCCAACTTCTTCGTGTTCGGCGCTGCCATGTCGCTCGCAATGCTCGCAGCCGCAGGCGAGATCCATGCCGACGACGTGCGCCGGGCGATGATCCTTCTGCCAGCGATGCTGCTCGGCTTCGTGGCCTCACGGTGGGCGGCACGCTGGCTGGACGGCGGCGACCTGCGCAAGTGGCTGCTCGGGTTCTCAGCAGTCACCTCGTCGATCGTGCTGGTCACTGCACTCGTCTAGCCCCCGACGCTCCGCTCGGCGGAGGCCCGCTGCCGGAACCGCGCTGGCGAGAGCGTGTCGACGGTGATGCCCAGTGCCGCAGCGTCGCTGGGAAGGTCGGCACCCACCGCCATCGCTGCGAGCACGGCACCCATCGCCGGCGCCGTCTTGATGCCAGCGCCACCCTGGCCGACGCTCCACCAGAATCCTGGAACGCCCGGCTCCTCGCCAAGCACCGGCGCGCGGTCTGGCGCGAACGTTCGCAGCCCTGCCCAGGCCGATCGGATCGACCGCAGCTGCAGGCCGCTGGCCGCAGCGGCCCGCTCGAGGGCCAGTGCAACATCGAGTTCGTCGGGCTGTGCGTCACATGGCTCGCTCGGTGTCTCGTCGGCGGGCGACACCAGGACGCCGCCTGCCTCCGGCTCGAGGTAGTAGCGGGAGGCGATGTCCATCACGAGCGGCCATGCCGACACGTCGGCGCCAGTGGCAGCGATGGCGGCGGTCCTGCGGTACGCAGTGCAGCCGAGCGGTGCGATGCCCGCACGGCGGGCCACCTCGTCGGCCCACGCGCCCGAGGCATTCACGACAATCGCAGTCCGCAGCCGAGCACCACCGGCACGGACCTCGAACTGGCGGTCTCCGAGCACCTCGACGGCGATGGCCTCGCTGCTCACCAGCAGCTCGCCGCCGCAGCGCCGAAGCATGCGGATGAAGCCGGCGATGACTGCTGCCGTGTCGATCGCCATCGCGTCCGGTTCCCACACCCCGCCCGCCGCGATGGCGTCGGGAGCGAATGTCGGAAGGTGCCGTCGCACGCCCGCCGCATCAAGACGCTCGACGCTGGGACGAATGCGTGCTCCAGTCATTGCAAGCGCATCGAGTGCGTTGTCGTCGCCCAGTTCTCCGACCCACATCAGGCCACGCGGCGACAGCAGCGGATGGTCGGCGAAACCGGCGGGCGGACGCTCGAAGAACGGTCGGCTGAGTCGGGCGAGCGCGCAGACAGCAATGTGCCCCGACGTCTCCGACAGCACCGATGCGCTGCGGCCGCTCGCATGCTGAGCAGCCTGCGATTCGCGTTCGACCAGCACCACGTCGCCGATGCCGGCCTCGGCAGAAAGCATTGCAGCCGCAGCAGCGCCGGCGATTCCGGCACCCACCACGACAGCACCACAGTGCCGCGTGCCGGGGTGCGTCGCAGTTGAATCCATCGGCTCAGCGAGCGGCGGCGCGCTGGGCGAGATCGCGCATGACACTCTGCATGTGGGCCACCGTGCAGGCCCGTGCCCGCTCGGGTTCCTGGGCCGCGATGGCATCGAAGATGGCCTGATGCTCGTCCCAGCTGGTGACGCCACGGCTGTCGACGAGCGTGGTGAAGACCAGCTCGGTCTGGTTGCGCAGGGGCGAGACGACATTGTGGAGATAGAGGTTGCGCGATGCCGCCTCGATCGCGAGGTGGAAGTCGCGATGGCAGGCGGCCGCACTGACAAGGTCGTTCGCCGCAGTGGCCCGCCGCCCCTCGTCGAGCAGTCGGCGCATCGCGTCGAGATCTGCGGTGGTGCGATGACGGGCGGCCAGCTCGGCGGCGTACGCCTCGATGACGCTGCGGAGCTCGAGCAGCTGGCGGGCATGCTCGGGCTCCAGCGTGCTCACATATGCGCCGCGCCGGGGCAGCACCTCCACCAGACCGGTGCCCTCGAGGGCCCGGATGGCTTCGCGGACGGGATTGCGCGACACACCGAGCTGCTCGGCGAGCCGGTCCTCGTAGAGCCGTTCGCCGGGCTGCAGCTCGCCGCTCGTGATCATGGCCATGATGGCGTCGGCGACGATCTCGCGCAGGGTGCGGTGCGACTCGCCGATGCTCACCCTGCCGAGACTAACCATCGCCGCCTCGACGGCAGGTGACGCCGAATCGCCGCGTCGGTCGCCGCCGTCGCCATGCCAACAGCGGATTCGCGGCGCCTCCCGGTGCGTTGTATACAGTCGACACGTCACGGAGCGACTGCCGCCCAGAAGGAATCCCCCTTGCCCGCCACCCTCGATCTCGTTCTTGCCGGCACCGCTGCGTTCGTCGCCGGCGGCGTCAACGCCGTTGCCGGCGGCGGCACCCTGGTGTCGTTCCCGGCACTCATGGGAGTCGGCGTCTCCAGCCTGCAGGCCAACGTCACCAACACCGTGGCCCTGTGCCCCGGCTACTTCGGCGGAGCGGTGGCCCAGCGCCATGCCCTCGCAGACCACCGCCATCGACTGCGGGTGATGCTTCCCATCGCAGCCGGCGGCGGTCTCGTCGGCTCGATCCTGCTGGTGATCACGCCCGAGAAGGCCTTCGACGCGGTCGTGCCGTACCTCATCCTCGCTGCCTGCGGACTGCTGGCCTTCCAGGACCGGATCAAGCGCGCCGTCTTCGGCCACCGCACCCCGTCGGCAGCACCCGTGCCCGTGCCGCTGATGATCGGTGTCTTCATCGCCGCCGTCTACGGCGGCTACTTCGGCGCCGGTCTCGGCATCATGCTGCTCGCCGTGCTCGGCATGATGCTCGACAGCGAGTTGCCAAAGCTCAATGCGGTCAAGCAGGTACTTGCGCTGACGATCAACGTGCTCGCGGCGGTCTTCTTCGTCGCATCCGGCAAGGTCGAGTGGGCCTTCGCCGCAGTGATGGCTCCCACGAGCCTCGTTGGCGGCCACGTCGGTGGCCTCGTCGCAGGTCGTCTCAACGCGAAGGTGCTGCGGTCGGTGGTGATCGCATTCGGCGTCGCCGTGGCGCTGCGAAAGCTGCTCTTCTGACATCTCAACGCCACAGCTAGCGTCGTCGCACCACGGGCGCGCTGGAGGGAGCATTCCGCATGGGAGATCCGCTCGACCGCACGGTCACCCTGTCGAACTGGATGGATCCGCCGTTCAACCGCACGGCATTCACCCGCGTGCGCGAGGTGGTGCCCACGGCCCCAATCCGCGCCGGCACCTCACCTCGGATGCTGGCCCGGCGGCCCGTCGACCTCGACGACGTCACCTTCGACCGCGCCGACGGCAGCCGCGTCGACTGGCAGACACACCTTGCCACCACGTGGTGCGACGCCGTCTGCGTGGTGCACCGCGGCACGATCGTCGATGAGCGGTACTTCAACGGCTGTGACGAGCACACCCTCCACCTGCTGATGAGCGTGTCGAAATCGGTCTGCGGCGCCGCGCTCGGCGTCGCCATCGGCCGCGGGCGTCTATCTGCCAGCGATCTCGTCTGCGACATCGCTCCCGAGTTCCGCGGCACGAGCGCCGAGGGCGCCGCCGTGCGGCACCTCATCGACATGACGGCGGGTACCGGCTTCGTCGAGGACTACGACGACTACTCGACCGCCGGGCCTGCCGCATCGCCCGACGGCAGCCTCGCGGAGTCGCCACTCATCGAGTACGAGCGACAGGCCGGATACCGCCCGCTCGGCAGCCGGATACCCATCGGCGCGCTCGGCCACTTCCGCACCTACGCCACTGACCGGCCGCACGGCTCGTGGTTCTCGTACCGCTCACCGCTCACCAACGTCGTCGCCCGACTGCTCGAGGTGCTCGAAGGGCTCCGCTACCCCGACATCGTCGCCCGCGACCTATGGCAGCCACTGGGGATGGAACACGATGCCGACATCATGCTCGACCCGCTTGGCCACCCGGTGGTGGAGGGCGGAATGAGCTGCTCGCTGCGCGACCTCGCCCGCCTCGGCCTGGCCTACGCACGTGCCGGCGACGGCGTCATCCCGCCCGAGTGGGTACGCGACACCTTCGACGGCGACGACGGCACTGCCCTCGCCTTCCGGGCAGATCCAGCCGGCAGCGACGTGCCGCCCGACTGGTCGATGTACCGAAATGCGTTCTGGGTGCTGCGACGCCACGAGCGCATCAGCGGCCTCGGCATCTTCGGGCAGTTCTGCTGGGTCGATCTCGCTACCGACACGGTGATCGCCCGCTTCTCGACATTCCCGACGGCACTGCCACTCGACACCAGCGACGAGGTGCACCGGGCCTTCGCCGCCGTGTCCGCATCGCTCGGCTAGCGACGAGTCTGCTGACCGCTGAGCGGCCTCGGGAACTCTCCTGGAGGCGACGATGGGAATCGAACCCATGTGGAGGGCTTTGCAGGCCCTTGCCTCAGCCACTCGGCCACGTCGCCAGCGCCACAGCCGAAACTGCAGCCCCGTCACCCTACCGGCCAAGCCCGTCGATCACCCTGCTGGTCGATGAGTGGCGCGCAGGGTCGGATGCCCGGAGCACCGCAGGTCGCGCACGACCACGCACCCCTGTGCACTGGAGTGTCAGGCTCTGAGAATGATTCGCCTGCGCACGTCCTCTATCACCGCCGCATTCGCCGTCGCCGCCCTGGTGCTCGCCGGCTGCTCGAGCGGCTCTGGCGGCGATGCGGACGGAGCGCTCACCGCATCCGATTCCACCACCGCCCCCACCGACGCCACCACCACGACCGCTGCGCCCACCACCACCGTTGATCCGGCGGCGATCGCCTCCACCTACGCCGACTTCGGGCCGAACCCGGTGGGAGTCACGACCCTGCAGTTGGCGAAGGGCCCGCTCGTCGAGGTCTGGTACCCGGCCGTCGAGGGCACGTCCGGCACCGAGACGTACGACGTCCGTGAGTTCACCCCCGAGGTGATCCGGACACTGCTCACCGGTGATGCATCGGCGACGTACTCGTATCCTGCGGGCCGCGACGCGGCGGTTGCCGACGGCGCCTACCCCGTCGTGCTGTTCAGCCACGGCTTCACCGGAATCCGCCTGCAGAGCTCGTTCCTCACGGCGCATCTCGCCAGCTGGGGAATGATCGTGGTCTCACCCGACCACCCCTCGCGCGACCTCACCAACGTGCTCGGCGGCACGGCGAGCGGTGACCGCGCCGACGCAGTTGACGACCTCCTGCAGTCACTCGACCTCATCACCGCTGCGAACGACGACCCCGCGAGCCGCTTTGCCGGCCACGTCGATGCCAGCAACGTCGTCGCCGTCGGCCACTCTGCTGGCGGCGGCACCGTACTCGCCGCAGCCGACGACGACCGCATCGACGGATACGTGTCGCTCGCCTCTGGTGCAGCGCTTGCCGGTGACGGCTCGTCAACGTCAGTGCCGCCAGTGCTTCCTGCCAAGCCCTCGTTCTTCATGGCCGGCTCGACTGACGCGGTCGTCCCCGCAGCGACGCGCACGAGGCCGAGTTGGGAGGCTGCACCCTCGCCCAGCCTGCTGTGGATCCTCGAGGGCGTCGGCCACAACGGGTTCGACGACTTCTGCACGTTCGGCAACGGCACCGGCATCATCGGCGTCGCCGAGGCCTCGGGTCTCGGACCTGTCCTCGATGCCCAGCCACAACTGCGGACACTTGGCGAGGACGGCTGCATACCGCCCTCGGTGCCGGTGACCACGTCCTTCCCGGTCATCACCCACGGCGTCACGGCGTGGATACGCGCCCTGTTCGGCCTCGACACCGAGCCAGTTGGGATTGGTGCCGACTTCGCCGGCGCGTTCGCCGTGCCCGTCGAGATCAGCGAGAAGTGAGCCTGGCGGCTACGCCGTCACCGCGCCCGGCTCACACTTCCTCGCCGACGACGGCAGGATCGAACGGCTGGCGGGCGAACACCGCGCGCAGCATCGGCTCGAAATGCTCGATGGGCTCCGACCGATAGCCGGGGTCGAAGGATGCCTGGTCCCATCGCAGGCAGAAGCGCTCGGCGCTGTCGAACCACTGATGCGATCGATACAACTCGCGTGCATCGGGATCGAGGCCGATGTGATGTCCGTAGTAGTGCTGCTGGAAGACACCGTGCACATTCACGACCCAGGTGACCTCGGCGCGCACATACGGCCTGATGATGGATGCCGCCATCTGCGAGTGGTTGCACGGCGCGAGTTCGTCGCCGATGTCGTGCAACAGCGCGCCGATGATCCAGTCGATGTCAGCGCCGTCTCGCTCCGCCCGAGTCGCTGACTGCAGCGAGTGCTCGAACCGCGAGACGGGATACCCGGCAAGTCCACCGTCGAGCGCACGCAGCGACGCCACAAGACGCTCGGGCAGGTGCGAGATGTAGTCGTGTTCGAGGCGCTGCAGCAGTTCGTAGTCGTCCTTGGTCCCGTCGATCATCTGCCGGAAGCTCACGACGGCGCTGGTCTCAGCACGCCCTGCTGCCGACGCTCGAGTGTCATCGATCGTCACCTGCATCTCCCTTCGGTGCCGCCTGCCTGTGGCAGATGGGATCGTAGGCCGTCGCAGCCTGTCCCCTGCGAGTGCCTCTGGTAACGTCCGTCGCGTCGGGTGGCCGTGGGGACGGTCGCCTCCGTCACTGGGGAGGGTGCCATGGCATCGAGACGGTTCCGCGAGTCGGCACGCCTGCAGGCGGCGGTCGGACTCACTCGCCGAGAACTGCTGGCACGGTCTGCCGGGCTCGGCGTGCTGCTCGGCGGCGGCCTGCCGCTCCTTCAGTCGTGCGGCGGCGGCAGTAGCGACTCAGCGCAGGGAGAGCCGATCGCTGACGGCCTCGAGCCCGAGGCCGGACCGCTGCGGATCGTCAACTACGCCGACTACGTCAACCCCGATGTCATCGCCGACTTCGAGGCGCAGTACGGCGTGAAGGTCGAGATCACCACGTTCGACACCGACACGGAGGCCATCGCCAAACTTGCATCTGGCGCCATCAAGGCTGATGTGCATCATTCGATGGTGACATCGTCGGTCAGCAATCTCATCACGGCCGGTCTCGTGCAGCCGCTCAATCGCAGTTATCTCACCAACTTCGGCAACGTCATACCGTCGTTCGGCGATCCGTGGTACGACCCGGGCGCCGCCTACACCGTTCCGTACACGTTCTTCGGAACCGGTATCGGATTCCGCACCGACCGCATCGACCCCGACGAGATCGCGTCGCAGGGGTGGGATGCGATCTGGAACGCAACATCGTTCAAGGGCGAGGTCTCGGTGCTCGACGATGTCCGCGAGACCATCGCAATGGCGCTGCTGCGCCGTGGCATCACCGACGTCAACACCACTGATGCCGCGCTCATCGAACAGGCGCTCGCCGACCTGCTCGAACTCGTCGACTCGGTGAACATCAAGGTGAACATCGAGGGCTACAAGGACATTCCGGAGGGTGCGACCACCATCGCCCACACCTGGAGCGGCGACCTGCTCACCGGCGCCGCGGGCTACCTGCCGGAGGGCACGGATCCGAGCGTGCTCGGCTTCTGGCATCCGGCAGCCGACGAGTACATCATCACCAACGACTCAATGGGCGTACTCGCCAGTGCCGAACACCCCGTGCTGGCCCACCTCTACCTGAACTACCTCCTCGACAACGCTGTCGCCGAGAAGAACTTCAGCTGGGTCGGATATCTCCCGTGCATCGCATCACTCGATGCCGACTACGTGATCGACGCCGGCTACGTACCAGAGTCGCTGCGCTCGGCTCTGCCAACTGCCGACGACGTCGCAAATGGCCTGAAGCTGACGCCCCTCGACGCCGATGGTGCCGCCGCATGGGACGACGCGTGGTCGAAGTTCACCACCGGCGGCTGACCGGCAGCCTGCCCTCCCGAGGATGACGGCCGAGCGGCGAATGCCGAGCACGCGCTACTGGTCGTGGTTCGCCGCGCCAGGCGTGGCGTGGCTGGTGGGGTTCTTCGTGGTGTCGGTGTATGCCGTCGCCGCAGTGGCCTTCGGCCAGGTCGACCCGTTGCTGAAGACGGCAATTCCCGCCTGGAATCCACTCCAATGGCGAACTGATGCAATGTCGGATGTGCTCGGCCGCCTCGCCGGGGGCGACCTGGGCCGCGTCGCCGTTCGCACCTTCCTCTTCGTCGGGGCCGCACTCGCCGGGTGTGTGGCAATCGGCTATCCCGTCGCCTATTTCGTCGCCAGGACTGCACGGCGCAGCAGGGGCATCGTGCTGGGCCTGCTGGTGCTCCCCTTCTGGATCAGTTACCTGATGCGCATGCTTGCGTGGACGAATCTCCTGCAAGCCGACGGATACGTCAACCGCATTCTCGGCTGGATCGGAGTGCTCGACCAGCCGCGCACCTGGCTCGACGGCTCGGCGTCGACCGTCGTCATCGGTCTCGTCTACGGCTACGTGCCGTTCTTCATCCTCCCCATGTACAGCGCGCTCGAGCGCATCGATGGCCGCCTCATCGAGGCCGCTCGCGACCTCGGTGCGTCGCGTGCTGCAGCCTTTGCCCGGGTCACGCTCCCGCTGTCGGTGCCCGGACTCCTCGCTGCATCAGTCATCACCGTGCTGCCGATGTTCGGCGACTACTACACCAACGCCTATCTCACCAGCGGATCGCCGCGCACCGAGATGATCGGCAACCAGGTCGAGTTCTTCCTTCGCGGCAGTTCGCAGCCGCAGAAGGGCGCATCGCTCGTGCTGCTGCTGATGGCAGCACTGCTCATGCTGATGGTGTACTACCTCGTCACCACGATCCGCCAGCAGCGGGCGATGGAACGATGACCGCCGCCGACACCACGCCACCTCGTGCCCGCCAGCGTCGTCGGCGGCGAATCCCGGCGCTGGCAGTGCTCACATGGCTCTACATCCTCTGGTCGCTCCTCCCCGTGCTGGTGGCGGTGAGGATCTCGTTCAACAGCGGCAAGAGCAGATCATCGTTCCAGTCACCCTCGTTCCGCTGGTACTGGGACGACCCGACGGCGTCGATCCTGCGCGACGACTCGATGCACGTCGCCCTGCGAAACACGCTGGTGCTGGCTGCGCTGTGCATGGCCATCGCCACGCCGCTCGGCGTGGCGATGGCGATCGGACTCCAGCGATGGCGGAGCCGGACATCGAGTGCTGCCAACGGACTCATGCTCATCCCGATCGTCACTCCCGAGATCGTGTTCGGCGTAGCCCTGTTCCTCGTGTTCAGCCAGCTGTACACGGGCGTACCGGACGGCCTCACCCGGCAGGTGCTGGGCCACATCACCTTCACCATGTCGTTCGTCGTCGTGATCATCCGCGGGCGGCTGGCATCGATCGGCACGCAGTTCGAGGAGGCTGCGCGCGACCTCGGCGCCACGCGTCTCCAGGCAATCAGGCTCGTGCTGCTGCCGATGCTGCTCCCGGCCATCTTCGCCAGTGTCATGGTCGTGTTCGCCACCTCGGTCGACGACTTCGTGATCTCGTCGTTCCTGTCCACCGGGGCATCGACAGAGACCGTGCCCATCCGCATCTACTCGGGCGCCAGGGCCGGGGCGACGCCGGCGCTGAATGCGCTGGCCACCGTCATGCTCGTGCTCACGCTGGCGGCGGTCGCCCTTGCGGCCGTGGCCCTGCGGGCCGCTAGTCGGCGGACATCGGCGCCGGGACAGGTCGCCGGCGACCTCGCTGCGCTGCGCGCCTGAGCCGATCGCAGCCGTCTGGCATAGTGGGGCGCCATGAGCCCCGCCGCAGCACCCGCTCCCACCGCCTCGCCGCGCTTCGTCCGTGCCGACGGCCCCGACAAGGTCACCGGCAGCGGGAGGTACACCGCCGACCTCACGCTCACCGGCTGCCTCGCCGCCAAGTTCCGCTACGCAGGCGTCGCCCACGCCCGCATCCGCCGGCTCGACGTGTCAGCGGCCCGCTCGATGCCCGGCGTGTTCGCCGTGCTCACCGCCGACGACGTGCCCGATGTCCGCTACGGCCCGTTCGTGAAGGATCGCACCCTGTTCGCACGCGATGTAGTGCGCTTCGAGGGCGAGATCATCGCTGCGGTTGCCGCAGTCGATGCTGCGACTGCGCAGCGGGCCGCCGATGCCATCGTTGTCGAGTTCGAAGCGCTGCCGGTCGTCAACGACATCGAAGCCGCCCTGCAGACCGGCTCGCCGCTCGTGCACGAGGGTTGGAGCGGCTACGAGGCTGCCGATCCGATGGTGCGCGACCGCAACGACGCCACGTCGTCCACCATCACCCGAGGAGACGTCGACGCAGCCCTTGCTGCGGCCGACATCGTGGTGAAGGGCCGCTATGTCGCCGACGGGTGCCACGCCGCGCCCATCGAGCCGCGATCGGTCGTCGCCCAGTGGGAGGGCAACAAGGTCACCATCTGGACGAGCACGCAGGTGCCGTTCGATGCCCGCTCGGGCGTGTGCGAGACGCTCGGACTGCCCGCCAGTCGCGTCCGCGTCATCGTGCCCCATCTCGGAGGCGGCTTCGGCGGCAAGTGCGGCTTCCATTTCGAGGCCCATGTGGCGGCTCTCGCCCGGGCCACCCGGCGGCCAGTGCGACTCGTCTTCTCGCGTCGCGAGGAGTTCCTTGCACCCGACCGACGCCGCGAGGGCATCGTCTACGAGTTCGAGACGGGCGCACTGCGCGACGGCACGATCGTCGGCCATCGCGTCTGGCTGGCCATCGACAACGGCGCCTACACCTCCGACAGCGGGTTCTTTGCCCAGATGGCAGCCATGCACGCGCTCGGGCCGTATCAGGTGCCCAACATCCGCGCCGAGGCACACCTCGTCTACACCAACCACCAGCCGTCGGGCTCGGTGCGCGCTCCAACGGCACCGCAGAGCTGCTGGGCGCTCGAGTCGCACCTCGACGAGTTGGCGAATGCGCTTGGCATCGACCCAGTCGAGCTACGCCGGCGCAATGCCGTGCGCACGGGCGGCACAGGTCCCACTGGCCAGACGTATGGCGAGATCGGCCTCCTCGACTGCATCGATGCGGCCACTGCTGCCGTCGGCTACGGCCAGCCGCTGCCCGACGACGAGGCGATCGGCGTCGCCGTGGGATGGTGGCCGTCGTTCGCTGCGCCATCGGGCGTATTCGTGAAGGTCGATGGCGACGGCAGCGGCCAGATCATCACCGGCGCACAAGAGTGCGGCACCGGCGCCGTGATGACACTCCGCCAGCTCGTCGCCGACGAGCTGGGCATGGCAGCCGATGACTTCGAGCTCGTCTACCAGGACACCAGCGCAGCGCCGTACGACATGGGTGCCACCGGTTCGCAGACGCTCTTCAACAACGGACGTGCCGCCATTGCTGCCGCCGGGCAGATCGCCGACCAGCTGCGTCGGCTCGCCGCCGACCGGCTCGAGGCCGCCGTCGACGACATCGTCCTCGAGGGCGGCAGGGCATCAGTGCGCGGTACCCCCTCGGCTGGCGTCGCCATCGCCGACCTCGCCGCAGAGGCCGCCGGCGGCGAGCTGCTCATCGCCCACGGATCGGGGCTGCCGCCGTCAGCGCCGGTCATCGAAGGTGCCACGTGCATCGGTGACGTCGGCGTAGCGGCCTGGATCGCACCGCAGTTCAGCTGCCATGCGGTCCGGGTGAAGGTCGACCGCGAGACCGGCGTCGTGCGCGTGCTCCACGTCGGCGCTGCCCACGACTCGGGCACGATCATCAACCCGGTCGGGGCCGAGGGCCAGGTGCAGGGTGCTGTGCTGATGGGAATCGGCCAGGCGCTCACCGAGGGGACGGTCTACGACGAGGCCGGGCATCAGCGCAATGCCGGACTGCTCGAGTACAAGCTGCAGACCTGCGCCGATGCACCCGAGATCGACATCCACTTCGTGCAGATCCCCACACCCGATGCGGGTCCTCGAGGGGCGAAGGGCCTCGCAGAGGCCCCGAACGTTGCCACCGCTGCAGCCATCGCCAATGCCATTGCCAAGGTCTCGGGCCGCGTGCGTCAGCTGCCCATGACTGCCGAGCGCGTCTGGCGCACGGGGGTGGGTGCCTGATGTCGTTCACGATTGCCTCGACACTCGACGATGCGCTGGCGGCATTGGCCGCAGGCGCTCGTCCAATCGCCGGCGGCAGCGACCTCGTCGTCGGTGCACGCCACGGCAAGGCTCCGCTGCCCGGCCAGCTCGTCGCCATCGACCGGATCGCCGAGCTCCGCGGGGTGTGCGCCACCGACAGCGGCGTCGCCATCGGCGCGCTCACCTCGCACGGCGAACTCGAGTCGAATGCGCTCATCTGCGACCGCTGGTCGGCCTTGGCTGATGGATGCGCGCTCGTGGGGTCGCCGGCCACGCGTCATGTCGGAACGATCGGGGGCAACGTGATGAACGCCAGCCCGGCGATGGACACGGGCGCTCCGCTGGTGGTGCTCGGCGCCGAGGTCGAACTGCGCTCGCAGCGCGGCAGCCGGCATGTCACCGCCGCCGACCTGTGGACCGGCCCGGGCCGCACCTCGGCCGCTGCCGACGAGCTGTGCACTGTCGTGCACCTGCCCGATCAGGGCGCCCGCTCGGGCAGTGCCTACCTGCGGCTCGAGTACCGGCGGGCGATGGAGATCGCCATCGTCGGCGCAGCCGCCTCGGTGTCGCTCGCCGACGACGGCACGGTGGCCTGCGCCTCGGTGGCGCTCACTGCCGTGGCCCCCACCATCCTCGCGGTCACCGGCCTCGACACGCTCGTCGGCATGCCGGTGGCCGCAGCGGCTGCAGCGGCCCGCGCTGCGGCCAGCGAGCAGGCCAGGCCCATCAGCGACCTGCGCGCCTCCGACGACTACCGCCGGCACGCCGTCGGCGTCATGGCCGGACGGGCCATCGAGGCCGCCGCCCGCCGTGCCGCCGGCGAATCGATTCCCGTTCCCCTCAATCGCAGCACCGGCATCGGCGCTGCCTGGTCGTCCACAGGAGCCGCATCATGAGCGACCGCCTCGACATCACCCTGCGGGTGAATGGCACCGAGTACCCCGTCTCCGTCGAGATGCATCGCAACCTGCTCAGCGTCATTCGCACCGAGGTCGGCCTCACCGGCACCAAGGAGGGCTGTGACGACTGCGAGTGCGGTGCGTGCATGGTGCTCGTCGACGGTCAGCCGGTGAACTCGTGCAGCTATCTCGCTGCCCAGGCGCAGGGCCGGGAGGTCACGACCGTCGAGGGGCTGATGCCGACTGACGGCCTCCATCCTCTGCAGCGCAACATTCTCGACGAGGGCGGCGTGCAGTGCGGATACTGCACGCCGGGAATGCTCGTCTCGGCATCGGCCCTGCTCGCACGCTGTCCGTCGCCCACCGACGAGGACATCAGGATTGGGCTCAGCGGCAACCTGTGCCGCTGCACCGGCTACGCCAAGATCATCGCTGCAGTGCAGCGCACCGCTGCCGAGGGCTGAGCAGCGCCGGCAGCGACCGGCCCACGCTCTCTACGCCTGCTCGCACACCGCGCTGCGTGCATCCACCTGCACATGCACGCGATCGGCGATACGCAGTCGGTCGGCTCCGCCCTGTCCGACGTCGGCCTTGACGAGCAGGTCGAGTCCGTCTAGCCGCACGCCCACGGTGGTGGTGGATCCCTGGAAGACGACAGCGGTGACCGTGCCGGGAAGCCCCGACTCGGCTATCCGCACGTCCTCGGGACGTACCAGCAGGCTGACCGACGTGCCGGCAGCCAGCGCTGCGGGAGCAGGCGACTCGACGTGCATGCCGCCGATCGTTGCGCCGCCTGCAGCGGCGGTCGCCGGGAACTCGTTCATCGAGCCGACGAAGCGTGCGACGAATGCGGTGGCCGGGTTCCGGTACACCTCAGTGGGCGTTCCGATCTGCTCGACACGGCCATTCGACATGACGCAGATGCGGTCGCTGATGGCGAGCGCCTCTTCCTGGTCGTGCGTCACGAACAGCGTGGTGATGCGCAGCTCGGTCTGCAGGCGGCGGATCTCGTCGCGCAGGCTGGCACGCACCTTTGCGTCGAGGGCGCTGAGCGGCTCGTCGAGCAGCAGCACCTGCGGCTTGATGGCAAGCGCTCGGGCGAGGGCGACACGCTGCTGCTGGCCGCCCGACAGCTGATGCGCATAGCGGTTCGCCATCGAGGTGAGCTGCACCATCTCCATCATCTCGTGCACCCGCCGGCGCCGGTCGTCCTTGGGCATCTTGCGCGTGCGCAGGCCGAACTCGATGTTCTGGGCGACCGTCAGGTTGGGAAACAGGCTGTAGCTCTGGAACACCATGCCCATGTTGCGCTCGTGCGCCGGCATGCGCGTCACCTCGGTGCCACCAACGTGCACGGTGCCTGTGTCCGGCACCTCGAAGCCGGCGGCGATGCGCAGTGCCGTCGTCTTCCCGCACCCCGATGGGCCGAGGAGCGTGATGAGCTCACCCTCCTGCACGCTGAGATCGAGACCCTCGAGCGCCACGGTGGCACCGAATGTCTTGCGGATGGCGCGGTAGTCGAGATTCGTCATCAGGCATCCTGCGGAGAGATCGGGGCGGAGGCCTCCGCCGGCGGGACATACGGGCGACTACTGCGGTCGCGTCTGCGGGTGAGCCGACTGAGCACCACGAACAGCAGGGTCGTGAGGAGCAATGCGAGCAGGTTGAGTGCATACCCTCCCTGTGGCTCTCGCCCCACGAAGGTGGCCTGGTAGCGCGGCAGGGTCTCCTTCAGGAGCGTGTCGGCGATGGTGAACTCGCCGATGGTGACCGCCGCCGTGAGGAATGCCGCCGAGATGATCGCCGTGCGCAGGTTCGGGATGAGCACCCGCCACAGCGTGGTGCCCCAGCCGGCTCCGAGGCTGCGCGAGGCATCGACGAGCGTGCGCAGGTCGATGGCGCGCAGTCCGGCGTCGATCGACCGGTAGGTGAACGGCAGTGCCAGTACGACGTAGAACGGGATGAGCGAGTAGTCGGAGTTCAGGAACCAGCGTGCGTACGGCTTCACGACGATGATGCCGGCCACCATCGCAATGGGCGGAATCATGTACGGCAGCACCGTGAGGAACTCGATGGCTGCGCGAGCCCTCGGCACCCGCAGGTGCGTCCACACAGCGGTCGGCACCAAGAGCAGCAACGTCAGCGTCACCGTGCCAGCAGCGAGCGTCAGGCTGAGGCGCAAGGCGGGCCAGAACGCAGCGTCCTTGAACGCCAGCGTCATGCCCGTGAGCGACCAGTTCTTGAAGAGCGTCTCGCGCCCGAGCAGGAAGGCGGGCACGTTCTGGAGGGCGTAGCGGGCGAGGGTGAGCAGCGGCAGGGCGAAGTAGACGGCGCAGATGATGACAACGATCGACGGCACGACCGCCCCGAGACGCCGACGGGTGCCGACGATGCCCGACGCCGGCGGCGCCGGCGCAGACTGCGCGTCGACCATGTCGATCGGCGCGGTCACGACTGCCACCGTTCGGCGCGCTTGCGAGCCACCCAGTAGCAGCCCATCGCGAACGCCATGATGATGATCATCCAGGCGGCGAGGGAGAACCCGACGGCATCCTCGCCGACGTTCACGTCGCCGCCGAGGAAGAACGCGAGTCGCAGCGACACGATCCGCGAGCTCTCGGTGAGCACGCGCGCCGTCGCATAGGCAGCAAACGAGTTGGCGAACAACAGCAGGAATCCGCCGAGCAGCGACGGAGCCAGTACCGGCAGGCCGATCCGGCGCCAGTAGGTCGAGGTGGTGCCGCCCAGGTTGGCGCATGCCTCGCGCCACGACTGACGCAGCCCGTCGATCGCAGGAAGCGTGATGAGCACCATCAGCGGGATGTTGAAGTACGAGTACACGACAACGAGACCCAGCCTGCTGCCGAGGTCGAAGTCGCCTGCGTAGATGTCGATGCCGAAGAACTTCAGTGCGTTGGTGAGCACTCCGGCCCGGGCGCCCAGCAGGGTGATGAACGCGAAGGCGAGCGGCAGTCCGCCCATGTTGGCCGCCACGCCGCTGAACGACGTGATGAGGCCGCGCAGCCACCGTGGGCGGGTGAGACGCGTCGCTGCATAGGCGAGCAGCGTGCCGAGCACCACGCCGACGGCAGCAGACCCGGCCGAGAAGCCGACGGAGAAGTAGAAGGCGTCGAGGTTCTGGCCGGTGAAGGCCTCGCGCATTGCATCGAGCGACCATCCGCCGTCCTCGGTGCGCAGCGCATCGCGGAAGACGCTGATGGCCGGGACGATGAGGAACAGTCCGAGGAATGCGACGAACGGGAGCAGGCCGATCCACGACCATGAGCGGCGGCGGGCCGCTGTCTCAGAGCGCGCCGAGGGGGGCGCACCGGTGGTGCGCCCCCCTGCGGGCACTGCAATGTCGGTCATTCGACCGGAATCCGGGAGCGGATCAGGCGTCCGCCACCATCGGGCCCCACTGCTCGGCGAGGACATCCTTCGCCGCCGCAATCTGGGCCGGGGTCAGGAAGCTCACCTGGGCGAGCAGCTCGTCCGGGGGCAGGTTGACCTTCTTGTCGTCGGTGACGAGGCCGCGCTCGGTGAGCGACACGATGCGGGCCGGGACGGCACCGCCCTCGAGGTACCCGAGTGCACCCTCATCGCTGAAGATGTGCTCCATCCACAGCTTCGAGCAAGCCTGGTGCGGCGAGTTCTTCACCACGCCCTGGCCGTAGAAGCCGCCGTAGATGCCGTCGCTGGGGAAGTTCACCTCGACGGTGAGGCCGGCGGCCTCGAGGTCGGCCTTCAGGCCGGGCACGTTGTAGCTCCAGTCGATGGCGATCGGCGTCTCGCCCGACAGCACCGTCTCCTTGGTGACGTCGTTGGCGGCGAGGTTGCCCGATGCCTTCAGGTCGGCGAAGAACTGGATGCCGGGCATGATGTCGTCGGCGCTGCCGCCGTTGGCGATGCTGGCTGCCATGACCGCGGCGAAGGCCGAGCCGGACTCACGCGGGTCGCCGTTGAGGGCGACGAGGCCCTCGTACTCGGGCTTGGCCAGGTCGGCGAATGTCTTCGGCGCCGTCGGCACGATGGTGGTGTTGGTGACGATGGCCATGATGCCGTAGTACGCCGCCGTCCAGTTGTTGTTGGCGTCCTTCAGGCCAGCCGGGATCTCCGCATCCGAGGTGAGCATGTAGGGCTCGAAGAGACCCTTGTCGGTCATCTCCTGGGCGATGGCGGGGCTCACGTCGACGTTGTCGGGCATGTCAGCCTGACCGGCGAGGGTCTCGACGGCCTCCATCTCCTCCTTGGAGGACGCATCCGGGCTCGCCACCGGGTTCTCGACGCCCGGGTACTTGTCGCGGAAGCTCTGGAGGATGCCCTTGTAGTTGGCCCACTCGTCGGGCAGTGCGATGAGGTTCACCTTGGCGCCGTTGTCGAGGCACTCCTGGTAGAGCGCCGCCAGCGGATCTTCCCCGCCGCCACCAGCTGTGGTGTCGCTCGAGGTGTCCTGCGGTGCTGCCGTCGTGTCGGACGTCGTCTCCTCGCCGCCGCCGCATGCTGCCAGCAGA
Organism: Actinomycetota bacterium; assembly: GCA_041178405.1. GTDB lineage: Bacteria > Actinomycetota > Acidimicrobiia > Acidimicrobiales > Ilumatobacteraceae > UBA668. Next base: position 29,993 of record JBEGVK010000150.1, read on the forward strand.
AGACTGCCGGCCATGAGGGCGGTGACGAGCCGACGGCCCGTCGTGGAACGCTGCTTCATGTTCTCTCCCCTTGTGGTTGTGGTTGTCCGGGTGACGGGCCGCACGCTACGACCGAGAGGTCGACACCCGGTTGCGCGCGACCGTACCGCAGATGAACCCTCGGCACCGTCTTCCCGGCGCCGCAGTGCCAGCAACGAGCACCGGCGGTCCCGCCAGGGTCGGCACGCCCCCGCCGTCGGCTGAGCAGCGGCATCCGACTCCCCGACGCCCGTCGTGAACTCACCCCGTGGCGAGCGTCTCCGTGTGCCCGTCGACGCCGAGTGCCTGGCCGCTGACGAATCTCGCTGCCGGCGATGCAAGCCAGGCGACCGTCTCTCCGATGTCGCTGGCCTCGATGAACGAGCGCATCGACACCTGGCGGGTGTAGCCGTCGCGGACCGCCTGCGGCGTTACCCCGCGGGCCGCCGCCTCGCGCTCGATCACGCCGTCCATCCGCGGTCCCGACACCGAGCCGGGGCAGATCGCATTGACACGGATGCCGTCGGGCCCGAGTTCCATCGCCCACGTCTTGGTGAGTCCGATCACGCCCCACTTGGCTGCTGCGTACGGGGAACGAAGCGGAAACCCGAACAGTCCGGCCGTCGACGAGATGTTGACGATCGATCCCGGCCGCTCGCGCAGCATGGGAACCGCGAGACGCGTACACCGGAACATGCTGCCGAGGTTGACTCGCACGCAGTCGTCGAACGCATCAGGGTCCATGTCGCCGACAGCTGCGGTGGGGCCGGCCACGCCGACGTTGTTCACGAGCAGGTCGAGGCCCCCGAGCCGGTCGCGGACGGCGGCGAAGAGCTGCTCAACGTCTGCAGTCTGCGAGACGTCGGCAACGACATCGGGGCGGGTGTCGGGGTTGGCATCGGTGACGAGCACGTCGGCGCCGTCGCGTCGGAGACAGGCAGCGGTCGCTGCGCCAATTCCCTGTCCTCCGCCGGTGACGAGTGCCCGGAGTCCCACCAGGGGTCGCTCGGCCATGTTGCTCCTTTCGGTGACGCCGCGATCGTACTAGGTTGTTCCTGACTGGCCGTTCAGGTAATCGCATTGACGTCGCGCTCTCTTCGCCGAGCATGATTGCCGTCGTGCCGACGCACCGCCTCGGCCAGTCCGAAGCGAACCGACCACCACTACACGGGAGCACCTCAATGAACTGGGACGTGTTCATCACCTGCGCAGTCACCGGCGCCGGCGCCACCACGCACAAGAGCCCGCATGTTCCGGTCACGCCGCAGCAGATCGCCGAGTCGGCGATCGACGCCGCGAAGGCTGGCGCTGCGGTCGTGCACATCCACGTCCGCGAGCCCGAGACCGGCGTCGGCAGCCGCAAGACCGAGTACTACGCCGAGGTGGTCGAGCGCGTGCGCGCCGCCGACGTCGACGTTGTCCTCAACCTCACTGCAGGAATGGGCGGCGACCTCGTCCTCGGCGGCGACGAGGCCGTGCTGCCGCCGAACCCCGACGGCACCGACATGGCGGGTGCCACCGAGCGGCTCGACCACGTGCGCACCCTGCTGCCAGAGATCTGCACACTCGACTGCGGCACCATGAACTTCGCCTCAGGCGGCGACTACATCATGGTGAACACGCCCGCAGTGCTGCGCAGCATGGCACGGCAGGTGCAGGAACTGGGCGTGCGGCCAGAGCTCGAGGTGTTCGACACGGGCCATCTCGTGCAGGTGAAGGAAATGGTCCGCGACGGGCTGCTCGACGACCCGGTGATGATCCAGCTCTGCATGGGCATCGCCTACGGGGCGCCCGACGACCCCACCACCTTCATGGCCCTCGTCAACAACCTCCCCAACGATTGCGTGTTCTCGGCGTTCTCGATCTCGAAGATGCAGCTTCCGTTCGTGGCGATGGCCGCACTCGCCGGCGGCAACGTGCGCGTCGGACTCGAGGACAACCTCTACGCCGGCCCCGGCAAGCTCGCCACCAACGCCATGCTCGTCGAGCGGGCCAAGAACATCCTCGACAACATGAATGTCCGCGTGATGAGCGCTCAGGCTGTGCGCGACAAGCTCAAGCTGGTGAAGCGCTGAGATGAGCCCGATTCCCGGCCTGCAGACCGTCGGCCTCCTCGGCGGCGGCGTCATCGGCGGCGGGTGGGCCGCCCGGTTCCTCCTCAATGGCGTCGACGTCAAGCTGTTCGATCCCGACCCCGAGGCGCCGCGCAAGATCGGCGAGGTCCTGGCCAACGCACGGCGGGCCACCGCCAAGCTAGTGATGCCGGGCCTGCCCCCGGAGGGCACGCTCACGTTCGTCGCCACGCCGGAGGAAGCAGCCGACGGGGTCGACTTCGTGCAGGAGAGCGCCCCGGAGCGCATCGAACTGAAGCAGTCACTGCTGCAGCGCGCCTCGGCAGTGGCCCCCGCCTCGGTCGTGTTCGGCTCGAGCACGTCCGGCTTGCTGCCCACCGACATGCAGCGCGACATGACACACCCCGAGTGACTGGTCGTCGGCCATCCGTTCAATCCGGTGTACCTCATGCCGCTCGTCGAGGTCGTCGGAGGGGCCAAGTCGTCGCAGGCAGCCAAGGACCGCGCCGCCGAGGTGTACGAGGCCATCGGCATGCACCCGCTGAAGCTGCGCAAGGAGATCGACGGCTTCGTCGCCGATCGCATGATGGAAGCCCTGTGGCGCGAGGCGCTGTGGATGCTCCACGAGGACGTCGCCACCGCCGAGGAGATCGACGATGCCATCCGTTTCGGGCCCGGCATCCGCTGGAGCTTCATGGGGACCTTCCTCATCTACCGCATCGCCGGCGGCGAGGCAGGCATGCGCCACTTCATGGCGCAGTTCGGGCCGTCGCTGAAGTGGCCGTGGACGAAGCTGATGGATGTCCCGGAGCTCGACGATGCCCTGCTCGAGAAGATCGTGTCGCAGAGCGACAGCCAGGCCGGGACGGCATCGATCCGCGAACTCGAGGCCCTGCGCGACGACTGTCTCGTATCGGTGATCCAGGGCCTCCGCACGCGCGACTATGCGTCCGGTCGTGTCCTCGATCGCTACGAGCGGATGCTCGTCGACCGG
>JBEGVK010000151.1:0-4850 GCA_041178405.1 Actinomycetota bacterium
GAAGTGCTCGAAGCCGATCGGTACGTGGATGCGCTCACTGACGCCGACCTCGTGATCCTCGCACTCGCACTCACCCCGGAGACAGAGGGCATGCTCTCGAGGGGTGAGTTCGAGCAGATGCGCTCGACGGCGTGGGTGGTCAACGTCGCACGCGGCCGGCACATCGTCACCGACGACTTGGTGTGGGCGCTCGAGAGCGGCGTCATCGGCGGTGCAGCACTCGATGTCACGGATCCCGAACCGCTTCCCGCCGATCATCCGCTCTGGGCTCTCCCGAACTGCATCATCACTCCTCACGTGGGGAACACGCCCGAGATGGGTGTTCCCCTGCTCGCCGATCGAATCGAGCGCAACGTGCGTGCGTTCGCGGCCGGTGACGAACTGATCGGCCATGTCGATGTCGGACGCGGATACTGAGCTGCCGGCCTCGGATCCGCGTGCGGCGCTCGATGAGGAGCACCTGCGAATCGTCGGTCGGTTCGTCCGCGACGGCCGCATCGTGCAGATCCCTGCGAAGCTCTCGGTCCGCAGGGTGCTGCTCGAGTGGCTGGTGCTCGACTTCGACCCTGCTCGCGCCTACACCGAGGCGATGGTGAACCTGATCATCGGACAGCGACACGCCGATGTGGCAGCACTGCGGCGCTATCTCGTCGACGAGGGCCTGATGGCCCGGGCGGGCGGTTCGTACCGACGGGTTCCCAGATGACGCACTACGAGGTGCTCGGCGTTCAGCGCTCGGCGACCCACGCCGAGATCAAGGCAGCGTTCCGCACTGCCGCTCGTCGGCATCACCCCGATGCGATGTCGTCGGCGGGCGATCCGCATCGCGCCGACGACCGAATGGCACGGCTGAACGAGGCATGGAGGGTGCTCGGCGACCAGCGACGCCGACTCGAGTACGACCGGGCGATCGACAGCGTCGGCAGTGCTGCGGGGAGTTCGACGAGTCCGAGGTCGTCGGGAGGTGCCGCATCTGGCAGTGGTGTCTCGCAGACGATGACGCCGTCGATGGCGGCACGGCGCAATCCGCTCGGCCGGTACCTCGATCCGCCCCGGTTTCCGTGGCGGCCAATGCTCGCGGTGATCGCCCTTGGCTCTGCAGCGGTGCTGCTGGCGGCCGCGCAGACGCCCTCAACGCCACTCCGCCCGGTCGACGGACGGCTGATGCCGGGGGAGTGCACCGTCATCGACGTCGAGGGCAGTGCGGTCGAGACGCTGTGTGACGGCTCGCAGGACGGCGTGGTCGACACCATCGTCGTCGATGCGATGTCGTGTCCCCAGCAGACACGGGCGCACCGCGACAGCAGTGGGGGCGGCGTCGCCTGCGTCCGGGTGTGACCCCGATGGTCCCCTGCTAGATTGCCGACGCCCTGAGGGGCGGTTAGCTCAGTCGGTTAGAGCACTACGTTCACACCGTAGGGGTCACAGGTTCGAATCCTGTACCGCCCACCCTTGACTCCGCATGCGCAGTGCTGCGGCTTGCCCGATCGGCTGGGTGCTGCGGCGCGGTACCGTGATCGCATGACACGGCTGTGCGAGCGCCCGGGATGCTCTGCACCCGCTTCCTGCTCGTACGGAATCGACACGTCGCGGCTCCGAGTGTGGATCGACGCTCTCGGCGTGTCAGCGACGTCTGGCGTCGGCCCCCGGGAGGGAGCGCTCTGCCGCCGTCACGCTGACGCGATGGTGGTTCCTCGCGGCTGGCACGTCGACGACCGGCGTGCAGCCGCCGTCGACCCGGTGCCTGCCAGGACGCTGTCGGCGCCACCGCCATCGGTTCCCGGAGCCGGTGGCGGCAGCGGCAGTCGCCCAGGTGCTGTGACGGGGGTGTCCGACGAGGAGAAGGGATTCGGGCTCGGGTTTGTGCGCCGGCGCCGTCGCCGTACGCGCCACCCTGAGGGCCCGCAGCCCGAACAGCTTGTCTTGCTCGAGTTCGATGCAGCGTCTGCTCCGGTCGCCGCCGCTGTTGGCGCCTCGCATGAGCCGGTGCCCGACGACGATGCTGACGGGCCGTCTGGCACGGTGACTGCCACCGCACCTGCAGCGGCCCAGGACGGTGCGCCGACGGAGGCCGAGACGGCGAGTGCCGACACCGCCGCTGGCGATACCGCGGTGGTCGCCGTGCAGGAGGCTGGACCCGATCCGAGTCCGGCACCCGACCTGGGTGCCGCACAGTCCGAGCCGGTTGATGCCACGCCCATCGCCCCGTGGCGGCCGGTCTTCGATCATGCTGATGATCTCGGCGGCGTGCTGCAGGCTCGCAGTCCGCTGCTGTCGCGGGCCTTCGGCCGACGCGGCCGTCCTCCTGTGACATCGGCGGACCCTGATCGCAGCAGCACACGCAGCGACCGCGGCGACGGCCACGCCGGCCACGACGAGGGATGACGACGCGACTGCGCGGCGGGCTGCGTGCTCGGCCACACTGTCGCCGTGGACGTTCGTGCAGCAGTCGACGTGCCGTGTGATGCGTCGAGGCTCTTTGCCCTGATCGACGATCTGGCGGTCTACCCCTCGTGGGTCGAACTCGTGCACGGCGCACTTCCCGACACTCCCGATCGCGACGGACCTGCGTGGAGTGTCGAGCTCCGGGCGAGGATCGGCCCGCTGGCGCGCAGCAAGCGTCTCCGCATGGTGCGCACGCAGCATCACCCAATCGACGGCACTGTCGTGTTCGAACGGCGCGAGATCGACGGTCGGCAGCACTCGCCCTGGATTCTTCGAGCGGCGGTCACGTCGGGTCAGGACGGCTCAGGCTCGACAGTGCAGATGCACCTCCACTACGGCGGCGCTCTCTGGACGGGCGGCGTGCTCGAGCGGGTCCTCTCGGAGCAGATCTCCTCGGGCAGCACACGTCTCGCCGCACTTGCCTCGACCTGACGTCCGGCCCATCACGACAGAGACTGCCGCCATGCTGACCACCGGCCATCGGGGCGGTGCTCGAGGCGCAGTTCGAGGCCGAAGCACTCACTGAGGGTCGCGTCCGTCAGGTGCCGCTCGATAGGCCCGGCGGCGACGATGTCGCCGGTGCGCAGCAGCAGCACATGGGTGATGCCGGGAGGCACCTCGTCGAGGTGATGCGTGACGAGCACCATCGGCGGGGCACTGGGGTCGAGCGCGAGTTCGGCCAGTGCACCGACGAGGACTTCTCGGCCCCCCAGGTCGAGGCGTGCGCTCGGCTCGTCGAGCAAGATCAGTCCTGGCTCGTTCATGAGGGTCCGCGCCAGCAGGACGCGCTGCTGCTCGCCGGATGACAGCGTGGCGAGCGTTCGGTGTGCCGCCCACCCGACCGCCATCCGGTCGAGGCACGCCAACGCGTGCGCCTCGTCATCGGCGTCGTATCGGTGCCACCACGGCTCGAGTGCCGCGTGCTTGGCGGTCATCACGACGTCGAGGCAGCGCAATTCACCCCTGAGATCGGAGGCGAGTCCAGCTGACTGGTAGCCGATCCGGCGGCGAAGTTCGCGGACGTCGGTGCGTCCGAGTTGCTGGCCGAGCACCTCGACGGACCCGGACGACGGGTGCTCGTACATGGCAGCGATCCTGATGAGCGTCGACTTTCCCGACCCATTGGCGCCGAGTACGAGCCAGCGTTCGCTGGGCATCACCTCCCAGTCGAGCGGAGCGAGGATCACCCGCCCGTCGCGGACGAATGACACCGAGCGAAGACGGACTGCAGGACCCATGTGCGCCGCGCACCATAGGCGATCTCCCCGTCCGGCGTGCCGGTCCGTGTGCGGGATGACGGAGCCGGGGAGCGGGTGCGGGCGAGAGTGGGCGAACACACGCGCGGACATCCCTGTAACGCGATCGAAACATCCGGTAGCGTGTGCTGCCGATGACAAGGCACGGGGCCGAGTGAGCGGCCGCTGCCGCCCCGCGAGCGGGGGACTGGGCGCGGGCCGGGCGACACACCATCGTGTCGCGGCGCGCCTCGCGCTCCGCCGACTGCGGCGCTGGGTCGCTGCGTCGGTCGCCGCCACACTGGTGGTCGGAGCCTCGATGCCGCTCGGCCCGCTGTCGGTGCTCGGCGGAGGTGCAGTGGCGGTGGTCTCGGCAGAGGACGCCGCTGCCCAGGCGGCGCGTGAGATCGCCGATGCCCAGGACCGCGCCAACGCAGCGGCCGATGCCTACTTCGACGCGCTCTCGCAACTCGACGGACTCGAACTCGAGCAGGCGGCGCTTGAAGCCGAGGTGTCGTCGCTGGAGCAGCAGATCGGGGCGCTGAGCTCGCGCGTGCAGGCGATCGCAGTCCGCCGGTTCACGCGTGCCGGCTCGAATCAGGCGTCGCCGTTGCTCAGCGGGTTCTCGAGCGCCGAGGAGCAGATGCAACTCGCGGCCTTCGGCCAGATCATCGACGAGAACTCAGAGGACGACCTCGACGACTTCGAGTCGTTGAGTCGCGATCTCGAGCAGAAGCGCCGCTCGCTCGACTCGACCCGACAGGCCATCGAGGACGAGGCCGCCCAGGCGGTCGGCCTGCGCGATGCGGCACTGGCCGAGGTGGAGAACCTGAAGCGAATCGAGCAGCAGCGCCTCCGCGACGAGAGTGTTCGCAAGGCGCTCGAGGCCGAGAAGCGGCGCCGTGCCGAGCAGGCCTCGGCAGCGCGTTCGCGAACGGGGGGTCGATCGGGCGGAGCGCCGCCAGTCCTCGGCGGCTCAGCCTGGATCTGCCCGACTGGCACGGCACACGTGGCGTTCAGCGACACCTGGGGAGCGCCGCGCAGCGGAGGACGCACCCACAAGGGTGTCGACATGATCGGCCCTCGTGGCACTCCTCTGTACGCCGTCGTCAGCGGATTCGCCAAGCGCAACAGCAGCACCCTCGGCGGCCTTGGCATCTGGTTCCGCGG
>JBEGVK010000152.1:0-15324 GCA_041178405.1 Actinomycetota bacterium
AGCGGCCCAGCACCAGCACCAGCAGGCCTAGGAACACGATCGCGGCCGACGTCAGCCGGCGGCGGTGGTCGTCCTCGCCGAGCATCTTCCAGCCGGCGAGCGCAGCGAGCACCACGCTCGATTCGCGCAGCGCCGCCACGTAGCCAACTGGCGCGTACTGCATCGCCAGCAGCACCATGCCGTAGGTGACCAGCGAGGCCGAGCCGGCAAGGGTGGCGCGCCGCCAACTGGCGCGCAGCACGGCAGCCATCGCTGCCCGGCGGCCGGTGGCGAACGAGAACAGCGTGTTGGTGAGCCCGGTGGCCACGAACGAGGCGAAGACATATGCGACGCTCTCCGCGACACGCGAGCCGTTCGCATCGGTGGTGGTGTAGATGCCGATCGTCGCCGCAACAGCGAGGGCCATCATCACGTTGCGCCGCGTTGCCCGCGCGGCGAGCACCAGCAGGCCGGCCACCACGATCGCGATGCCCACCACCTCCGCGACCTCGAGGTCGTCGCCGAGCAGCAGCACGCCGCCCACTGCGGCAAGTGCTGCGCCGCCGCCGCGGGCGATCGGGTAGCTCACCGAGAAGTCGCCGTGCGTGTAGGCGCGGGCGAGCAGCCAGGTGTACGGCAGGTGGATGGAGCCGCTCACCAGGGCCCACGCATATCCCTGCCATGGCATGCCCTCCACCAGCTGGTAGGCGATCATGAACGGCAGGGCCACGACGGCGCCCATCGCGAACTGCGAGGCGAGCCATGTGTAGCGGTCGCCGTCGGCGCGCTTGGCTACGAGATTCCAGCCGGCGTGCAGGGCCGCCGCCCCGAGGGCGAGGAGGGTCGCCAGCAGCACGGCATCGAGCGTAGGCGCAGCCGACTGCTGCGCAGCGGACACGCCAACGGCGGCGCATCGGTGCAGCTGCACGGGCACGACTGGCGTCGATCGTTAGCCTCGCTGTGATGGAGCGGCCGATCGGGATGTTCGACAGCGGGTTCGGCGGGCTCACCGTCGCACGTGCGCTCATCGACCTGCTGCCCGACGAGCATCTCGTGTACGTCGGCGACACCGGGCGCTACCCCTATGGTCCGAGGCCGCAGTCCGAGGTGCGCGAGTTCGCCAGAGAACTCGGGTGGAGCCTCGTGCGCGACCATGACGTGAAAGCAGTGGTGGTGGCGTGCAACACCGCATCTGCGGCGGCGCTCGACACGCTGCGCAGCGAACTGCCGGTGCCCGTGATCGACGTGGTGGCGCCCGGCGCTCGGGCGCTCACCCGGGCGACGAGATCCGGCGTGGCCGGCGTGATCGGCACGATGGGCACGATCTCGTCGGGTGCCTACGAGCGGGCAGTGCGAGCAGCCGACCCGACGGTGCAGCTCGTCTCGGCCGCATGTCCGGGATTCGTCGAGTTCGTCGAGCGCGGCCAGACATCGGGCGACGAGGTGGCCATCCTTGCCGAGCGGCTGCTGGCACCAGTGAAGGAGGCCGGTGTCGACAGTCTCCTGCTCGGCTGCACGCACTATCCGTACCTCGCCCGGGTGATCGGCGATGTCATGGGGTCGGGCGTGGTGCTCGTCAGCAGTGCCGACGAGACAGCGTTCGCCGCCCGTGCAGAGCTGCAGCATTCCGGCCTGCTCCGCGCGCACGGCGGTTCGCCAGCCGAGCACCGATTCCTGTCCAGCGGCGACATCGCCTGGTTCGCCGACCTCGGCCGTCGACTGCTCGGCCCAGAACTGCGCGACGCCGAGCACTGGACGACAGGCTGACCTCGCTGGCCCTGCGGCGACGCTGCGCCGCGTACAGTCGCTGCACATCCCACCACGAGAGGTATCCATGTCACGACCCGATGGCCGCGCCGCAGGCGAGCTCCGCCCGATCACGTTCGAACGCGACTACACCGACATGGCGGCCGGCAGCGTGCTCGTCTCGTTCGGACGCACCCGCGTGCTGTGCACCGCCAGCATCGACGAGGACGTGCCCCGATGGATGCGCGACTCCGGCAAGGGCTGGGTCACCGCCGAGTACTCGATGCTTCCCGGTGCGTCACCCGAGCGCATCGATCGCGAGGCGGCGAAGGGCAAGCAGAGCGGGCGCACCGTCGAGATCCAACGCCTCATCGGCCGGTCGCTGCGCGCCGCATGCGACATGCGCCTGCTCGGCGAGCGCCAGGTGATCGTCGACTGCGACGTGCTCCAGGCAGACGGCGGCACCCGAACGGCCAGCATCTGCGGCGGCTATGTGGCACTGCACGACGCGCTCACCCGTCTGGTGCAGTCGAAGGCAATCGCGAGGCATCCGCTCCACTCGTTCTGCGCTGCGATCAGCGTCGGCATCGTCGGCGGCACGCCGGTGCTCGACCTGCCGTATGTCGAGGACTCCACCGCCGAGGTCGACATGAACGTCGTCGTGCTCGGCCATCCGGGAGGCGAGCCCCAGTTCGTCGAGGTGCAGGGGACAGCCGAGGGACAGGCCTTCTCTCGCGGCGAACTCGACAGCCTGCTGGGCCTTGCGACTGCGGGTCTCGGCGAGATCATCGCGATGCAGGCTGCGCTGGTGGCCGAGCCGCCGCCGGCGCGGGTGCTCGGCCGCTGACGACGACGGTGCACGCAGATCAGCCGACGGGTGGCCGCCCGCTGCCGCCGCGCATGGTGTGCGCCACGGCCAACGAGGGCAAGGTGCGAGAGATGGCAGCCCTGCTCGAGGGACTCATCGTGCTCGAGCCGCGGCCGGCTTCGGTACCCGAGATCGCCGAGGTCGCGGGAACACTCGAGGGCAATGCCCGGTTGAAGGCGCATGCCATCGCCGCCGCCACCGGCATGCCAGCGCTCAGCGACGACACCGGCCTGTTCGTCGACGCACTCGGCGGCGAGCCGGGAGTCGACACCGCCTACTTCGCCGGCCCGCATGCGACCGCAGCCGAGAACCGTGCCCTGCTGCTCGAGCGAATGCGAGGCATGTCCCGTCGCAGGGCCCGCTTCCGCACGGTGGTCGTGGTCGCCTGGCCCGACGGCAGCGATGTCATCGTCGAGGGGGTGTGCGAAGGGGCCATCGCCGACAGCGAGCGGGGCGGACGTGGCTTCGGCTACGACCCGGTGTTCATCCCGGCCGACGGCGACGGCCGCACGTTCGCCGAGATGGGCGAGGCCGAGAAGAACTCGATGTCGCACCGGGGACGCGCGCTGGCGGCACTGGCCGAACTGGCTGCACGGCCGTCGATGTGACAGGTCAGTCGATCGGCATGCGCAGCAGGATGAGGCGGTCGAGGCCCAGTTCGTAGGCGCGTTCCTGCGACGCCTCGTCGTCGACATTCGCCCAGCCGCTGCAGTCGAAGGGCTTGTCGCCCGCTGCCGTGCGCGCAGCCTCGAGATAGCGCGGCGCATTCGGGCTGCTGAGCCGGATGTTCACCCCATCGGCGTGCTCGCCGGCCAGTCTTGCCAGCGTCACGCTGTTGACGCCGACCACCACCCGAGTCGGTTCGATGCGCCGGAGATGGCCGATCTGGTGCACCACCGCGTCGTGACGCTCGGCGAGGGTGGGCAGCATCGGTATGCCGCGCTCGTGGTGCTCGGATGCCCATGGCATCGACGGGTCGGCGCCGGCGCCGATGCCGAGGATCAGGCGGCCGCCGCTGATGCGCTGCACGGTGGACGCAGCGATTGCGGCCACTGCCGGATGCCGATTGGTGACGTTCATCACCAGCGTGCCGAGCCCGATGCGCGTCGTGATCGAGGCAAGCGCTCCGAGCAGCGTGAAGCACTCGAGCATGTCGCGGTCGCCTCCGAGCACGCGTCCGTCGAGATGGTCGAGCACCCATGCGGTGCCGACGCCTTCGGCCTCGGCCTGGAGCACGGCGTCGCGCAGGCGCGGCCAGTCATCGTGGGAGGCGCTGAACTGACGGTCGATGATCATGTGCGGGCGGAGGGAATCGAACCCTCACTCCTCTCGGAACAGGAACCTAAATCCTGCGCGTCTGCCAATTCCGCCACGCCCGCGACGGTGATGCTGAGGCTAGGCGGGCGTGATGCGGTAGGCGCACCGCTGGTCGCCGCCGAGCATGTGCTGCTCGCGCTCGACGGTGACCGAGGGCCCGAGCGACGACCTGAACAGGGCGAGCTCAGACTCGCAGAGGTGCTGGCACCTCATGGCGGCGTCGCTGATGGGGCAGTGGTGTTCGAGCAGGACAATCGACTGCTGGTCGACGACCGCCTCCGAGAGGAATCCTTCGGCAGTGCGCAGCTCGGCGAGGCGCGCCACGCGGCTGGCGAGGTCGCGGGCGGGCTGCAACTCCACGGCGTAGGCGGCCACCTGCTGCGCAGCGCGTCGATCGAGGACGCTGCGAAGTGCCGCGTCGCCCAGCGACTCGCGGATGCCGTCGATCAGCTCGACGCTGAGATCAGCATGGCGGTCGGCGAAATGGGCCTCGGCGGCGGGGGTGAGCCGCCAGCGCACCGGCGGACGGCCTCGCCCCGATGCGGGCAGGGCGGTGCGCTCGACGAGGCCCGTCGCCTCGAGCTGCTCGAGGTGCTGGCGGACCGCTGTGTCGGTGAGGCCGAACTCGGCTGCGATCTCGGGGGCGGTGGCGGTATCGGCGCGCTTGAGCCGCTCGACAATGCGGCGCTTGGCGCCCGACAGCCCCCGTCCTGAGTTCGGCACGGCGCCAGACTACTGATATCCACAGCAGTGCCTTCGGGAAACCCAGGCGCCAGCGGCAGCAGGAGGCATCGTGTGCGTCAGGCCCCACCGCTTGACAAACTGTCAAGCATGACGATGACGACCGCCCCCTCGACCTCCTCGATGCACGACGGGGTGCGCGCCGCCCTCGAGAACCAGTTCGGCCTTGCCGACCGCGTGGTCGACGAGTCGGCCCTCGCCAACAGCGCCGCCCGCTTCCGCGAGCGGGGCATCGTGCTGCCCACCTTCGCCCAGCTCGCCGACCCGAACGGGCCGGGAGGAATCGACCCCGCCCTAGTCGGCGATGCCGACCACAACGGACCCGACCCGCGCAACCTGTGGCGCGTCCACTGGTACAACGACCTCGCCGGCCGCCGTGTACAGGTGCCCGACCACGTGGTGCTGCCGAGCAGCCTCACCGGCATCGAGAGCCCCATCATCGTCGTGTTCGGCGACCGCTTCCCGATGATCACGGCCCACAAGGTGCTCGCCGCCTATTCGTGCCTCGCGCCGCGCGTGGTCACCGGGCAGTTCGATCCCACGCGCCACCGCGCCGTGTGGCCCAGCACCGGCAACTACGCCCGCGGCGGCATTGCCATCAGCCGCATCATGGCCTCACGCGGCGTCGCCATCCTCCCGGCCGGCATGAGCAAGGAGCGCTTCGACTGGCTCGACCGCTGGTGCGAGAACCCGGCCGACGATGTCATCCGCACCGTCGGCACGGAGAGCAACGTCAAGGAGATCTACGACGCGTGCAATGCACTGGCGAAGGACCCCGGCAACTTCATCCTCAACCAGTTCTGCGAGTTCGGAAACCACCTCGGCCATTTCGAGGTCACCGGCCGTGCACTCGGGCACGTGTTCGAGCACGTGCGCCGCTCGTCGGGCCGCGACCTCAGGCTCGCAGCGTTCACCAGCGCAACCGGCTCTGCGGGCACCATCGCAGCCGGCGACCGCCTGAAGCGCGACTTCGGCACCAGCATCGTGGCTGTCGAGGCGCTCGAGTGCCCGACGATGTTCGAGAACGGCTTCGGCGAGCACAACATCCAGGGAATCGGCGACAAGCACATCCCGCTCATCCACAACGTCATGAACACTGATGTCGTCGTGGCGGTCAGCGACCGCGCCACCGACCATCTCTATGCGATGTTCAGCAGCCCCGACGGACTCGGGCACCTTGCCGACCGACGCGGCGTGCCGCAGGCGGTGCTGGCCACGCTCGAGCACTTCGGGCTGTCGGCCATCTGCAACGTGCTGGCGGCGATCTCCACCGCCAAGACACTCGGCCTCGGCGCAGACGATGCCATCATCACCGTCGCCACCGACGGCGCAGCGCTGTATCCCAGCGAGTACGACAAGATCACCTCGCGCGACTTCGGTGGCGGATTCACCAACCTCGATGCGTCGCAGGTGTGGGGCGAGCACCTGGCCAATGTCACCACGGCGCACACGCTGCAGCTCACCGAGCGCGAGCGCAACCGCATCTTCAACCTCGGCTACTACACCTGGGTCGAGCAGCAGGGCACCCCGTTCGAGCTGTTCGAGGAGCGCCGCCACCAGTCGTTCTGGGAGGGCCTGCGCCGTTACGTCCCGGTGTGGGACGAGATGATCCGCGAGTTCAACTCCCGCGTCGCTGCGTGAGCGCTGTCTCGCCCGCCATCAGCCCGCCCGTCACCGGATGGCGCTGCGCGGTGTGCGGTGCCACGTCTCCCGTCGCCGACGCGCTCACGTGGCGGTGTCCCTCGGCCATCGACGGCGGCCGCCACGCCCCGCGCCTCGTGCAGGGAATCGCCCCGCTCCGCCAGTCGCCCGATCCCAACCCGTTCGTGGCGTTTCGTCCCTACCTGGCGTGGGATGCATTCGCCGCAGCGCGGGGACTGTCGCCCGACGAGCGCACCGAGATCGTGACCTCACTCGACGCCCAGGTGGCAGCTGTCGCCGGCACAGGGTTCAGGTGGACTCCATTCGAGCGCAACGACGGTCTCAGCGACGCACTCGGATTCGCACCCGACGGCGGCGTGTGGGTGAAGGACGAGACGGCCCACGTGGCCGGCAGCCACAAGGCGCGGCACCTCTTCACGATCCTGCTGCACCTCGTCACGCTCGAGCGCCTCGGCGACGCGCCGTGGCCCGATGCCGGCAGCCGTCGCCGCCTCGCGATCGCGTCGTGCGGCAATGCAGCCATCGCCGCGGCCACGCTCGCTGCCGCCGTCGACTGGCCCATCGACGTGTTCGTGCCACCGACGGCCGGCGCCGCCGTCCTCGAGCGACTCGACGCGCTCGGCGCCACCGTCGTCACCTGTCCGCGCGTCGAGTCCGATCCGCCCGGCGACCCGTGCGTGCTGCGCTTCCGCAGCGCCGTCGCCGCCGGCAGCGTGCCATTCGGCGTGCAGGGCACCGAGAACGCATGGTGCCTCGACGGCGGCCGCACGATCGGCTGGGAGATGGCACGGCAGATGAAGGACGGATCCGGCCCGCCGCTCGACCGGGTGTTCGTGCAGGTAGGCGGCGGTGCCTTCGCTGCGTGCCTGGCCGCCGGCTTCAAGATGGGCGGCATCATGCCCCGGCTCCATGCGGTGCAGACCACGGCATGCGCGCCGCTCGAGCGGGCGTGGCGTCGGGCCGAGTCGTTCGGCGGTGCCCGCGCTGCGGCAGCGCACTGGGACGACTGCATGTGGCCGTGGGAACACGTCGGCACGACGGCTGCCGACGGGATTCTCGACGACGAGACCTACGACTGGCTGCCGCTGCTCGAGGCGATGGAGGACGGCAACGGCTCGCCCGTCGTCGTGGGCGAAGACCTCGTGCTCGAGGCGAACCGGCGGGCACTCGACGACGCTGGCATCGACGCCAGCCCCACCGGATCAGCCGGCCTCGCCGGCCTGCTCGCCATCCGCAGCGAGATCGACGACGACGAACGTGTCGCCGTAGTGCTCAGCGGCGTGCGCCGCTGAGGGCTGGCAGTATGCGCCCATGACCGCACCCCGGCCGAACGTGCTGGTCGTGATGTACGACCAGCTGAATCCCCGCTTCCTTGGCTGCTACGGCAGTGCCGTTGCGCAGTCGCCGGAGATCGACCGCATCGCCTCCGAGGGCGTGGTGTTCGACGCCGCGTACACCAACAGCCCGCTCTGCACACCCGCCCGGTACTGCATGATGACCGGCCAGCTGCCGTCCGCGACGCGCGGCTACGACAACGCCGCCTATCTCGCCAGCACGATTCCGACGTTCGCCCACTACCTGCGCGCCGCCGGCTATCGCACGGTGCTGAGCGGGAAGATGCACTTCGTCGGTCCCGACCAGCTGCACGGATTCGAGGAGCGCAGGACCACCGACATCTACCCGGCCGACTTCGGATGGACACCCGACTGGCGTGCGCCCGACGAGCGCATCGACTGGTGGTACCACAACATGGACAGCGTCACCGGCGCCGGCGTCGCCGAGGTCACCAACCAGCTGCTGTTCGACGACGAGGTCGGCCATCATGCGCAGCGGGCACTGCACGATCTCGCCAGGAGCGCCGACTCGGCGCCGTGGCTCCTCGTCGCCAGCTTCACCCACCCGCACGACCCCTATGTCACCCGCCGCCAGTTCTGGGACCGCTACGAGGGTGCTGACATCCCGCTGCCCGAGGTGGCGGCTACCGACGTCGACGACGACCCGCACACTCTCAGGCTGCGTGGCGTGTCGGCAATGGAGCGCAGCGCGGTCACCGACGACCATGTGCGCGCCGCGCGCCGCGCCTACCTCGGCAACATCTCGTACGTCGACGACTGGACAGGACGCCTCGTGTCGTCGCTCGAGTCACTCGGCCTCGCCGACAGCACGGTGGTGGTGCTGCTCGCCGACCACGGCGACATGATGGGCGAGCGCGGCCTCTGGTACAAGATGAGCTTCTTCGAGGGCGCATGCCGCATCCCGCTCGTCGTCCATGCGCCGTCACGCTTCGCTCCGAGACGTGTGAGCGCGCCGGTGTCGCTCGTCGATGTGCTGCCCACGCTCTGCGGGCTCGCCGGCCTCGACGACAGCGACGCAGTGATGCCCCTCGCCGGCCGATCGCTGGTGCCGCTGTGCACAGGCGACGAGCCGCAGGCGGGCTCGCAGCGCGAGGTGATCGGCGAATACATGGCCGAGGGTGCGGTTGCCCCCATCGTGATGATCCGCCGCGGACACCTGAAGTTCGTGCACTGCGCCGCCGATCCCGACCAGCTCTACGACCTTGTCGCCGACCCGCACGAACGGGTGAACCTGGCGCTCGACCCGCGCCACGCCGACACGGTTGCCGCGCTGCGTGCCGAAGTGGGGCAGCGGTGGGATCTCGCCGACCTGCACGACGACGTGCTTGCCGACCAGGCCCGCAGGCGCCTGGTCTCGACGGCGCTGCGCACCGGCCGTTTCACGCCGTGGGACTACACCCCGACGCGTGACGGCTCATCCGAGTACATGCGCAACCACCTCGACCTCAACGACGTCGAGCGCGGCGCTCGCTGGCCGCGCTGACAGGCCTCAGCCCGCGTCCACCTCGTGGAGCCGCCCGTCGGCGACGTCGTACACGAATCCGCGGATGTGGCGCTTGTGCCGAACGAACGGGCTGTGCCGCAGGCGGTTGATGCTCTGGAGTACGTCGGCGAACGGATCGGCAAACGACTCGAGCGCCCACCAGGGCTTGATGCCGACCTCCGCCTCGAGTTCGGCCTTGAACGCCTCGTCGGTGACGGTCTGCAGTCCGCAGTCGGTGTGGTGGACGAGGATGATCTCCTGCGTGCCGAGCAGCCGCTGCGACACCACCAGCGACCGGATCACATCGTCGGTGACCACCCCGCCGGCATTGCGGATGACATGGGCGTCGCCATGGGCGAGCCCCAGCATCTGGAAGATGTCCATCCGGCTGTCCATGCACGCAACGATCGCCAGTCCCCGACGCGGGCGCAGGGCGAGGTCGTGGTCGGCGAACTGGTCGACATAGCGCCGGTTGTGGGCCAGCAGTTCATCGGCATTCGGCAGGAAGGTGTCGTCGGGCACTCGTCTCCCGGGGTGCGGGGCGCCGCCCGGCTGGGGCAGCGGTCGTAGGGAGCCGACGGTAGCGTGTCACGCCATGACCCCTAGCGATCACCCGATGGCTCTCGACGCCGGCTCCGACCCCCGCCTCGACGTCTTCACCCGCCTGCTCAAGAACCGGGTGGTCATGCTGGGCACCGATGTCAACGACGACATCGCCAACCAGATCTGCGCCCAGTTGCTGTACCTCGAGGGCGAAGATTCCAACGCCGACATCTGGCTCTACATCAACAGCCCCGGTGGATCGGTGACGGCCGGAATGGCCATCTACGACACGATGCAGTTCGTCAGCTGCGACGTGGCAACCGTGTGCATGGGCATGGCGGCCAGCATGGGCCAGTTCCTCCTCACGGCCGGCGCCCAGGGCAAGCGCTACACGCTGCCCAATGCGCGGATCATGATGCACCAGCCGCTCGCAGGGCTCCGCGGCCAGGCCACCGACATCGCCATCCAGGCCGAGCAGCTCGCGTACACGAAGCGGCGCATGGCCGAGCTGATCGCGCTGCACTCCGGCCAGACGCTCGAGAAGATCCAGGCCGACAGCGAGCGCGACCGCTGGTTCACCGCCGACGAAGCGAAGGCCTATGGGCTCGTCGACAAGGTGATCGTGCGCCGCGGCGAGATCCTCTAGGCCGCGCGACGGCCTCGTTCACGGGGCCGTTGTGGCCGTGGGGTCGGTCGACGGTGGTGTCGGCGGCACCTGCAGCGGTGTCGTCGTCAGCGGCGGTGTCGGCCCGATGATCGCGTTGCAGAGCCGGTACGTGTAGTCGATTACCCGGTCTGCTGCGGGCTCGGCGCGCCGCAATGCGTCGGCGGCAGCCTCGAGTTCGCCGGCGTTGCCGGGGCTGACCTCGACGGCCTGTTCCATCGCAGCCAGCACGATCCGCCATTCCGATTCGACGGCGATCGGTGCCGAGTTGGCCACGTCGCGCCACGCAGCAAGGACGCGTTCAACCGCCACGGCATCGGCGAACCCGGTGGAATTGAGGGCGAGGATGTTGTCGCCGACGGCAGTGCAGTAGGCGGTCTCGCTGCGCTCCGGCTCGTCAGCGCATGCGCCAGCGGTGGCGACCAGTGCCGCTGCCAGCGCGAGGACGGCGACCTTCTTCGTCCGTGCACCCATGCGGCGAGTCTCTCAGGTGCGACGCGCCGGTCGCGGTCATCGCCGGTATGGTGCGCCTCGCCGTCGGGGAGCCGTGTCCGTTCCCTCCGCTGCAGAGCGTCCAGTGCCCTCGGGCCGGACCGCGAACACGGAGGTGGAAATGCTCGCATCAGTCAGGTCGGCGACGCTGTTCGGCGTCGAGGGGCGGCCCGTCGTCGTCGAGGTGCATGTCGCAACGGGACTGCCCTCGTTCCAGGTCGTCGGCCTCCCCGACGAGGCGTGCCGCGAATCGCGCGACCGCGTACGCGCTGCCGTGCTGTCGAGCGGGCTCACCTGGCCGCAGGCGCGGATCACCGTCAACCTTGCTCCGAGCGGGCGCCGCAAGGGCGGCTCCGGGCTCGACCTCGCCATCGCCGTGGGCGTGCTCGCCGCCGATGGCCAGGTTCGAGACGACCTCGTCGACGACCACGGGTTCCTCGGCGAGCTCGGACTCGATGGCACCGTGCGCAGCACCTCGGGGGTGGCGCCGATGGTGGCCGCGCTGGTGGGCGACACCGAGTGGTGCCGGCCCGTGGTGGCGGCAGGCGGCTACCGCGAGGCGAGCGGTGTCGCCGGCGACCGCGTGCGCGTCGTGCGCACGCTGCGCGACGTGGTCGACGCGCTCAACGCCGACGCGCCGTGGCCCAGTCCCCCCGACGACAGCCCGCTCGACCCTCCGGATCCGCAGCCCGATCTCGCCGACGTGCGCGGTCAGCCGATGGCGCGCCTGGCCCTCGAGGTCGCGGCGGCCGGAGGCCACCACATGCTGCTCGTCGGGTCGCCCGGCTCTGGGAAGACCATGCTCGCTGCCCGCCTTCCGGGCCTGCTGCCTGCACTGTCGGTTCCGGAGGCTGTCGAGACGACGATGGTGCACTCGGCCGCCGGCATCCGCCTGCCGCCCGGCGGTCTTGTTCGTCGGCCACCGTTCAGGGCACCGCATCACAGCAGCACGATGGTCTCGCTGGTCGGCGGGGGCACTGCCGCGCTGCGGCCGGGTGAGGTCAGCATCGCCACGAACGGGGTGCTGTTCCTCGACGAGCTCGGCGAGTTCTCGCCGGTGGTGCTCGACGCGCTCCGTCAGCCTCTCGAGGAGGGTGTCATCCGTGTCGCCCGTGCTCAGGCGCACGCCACCATGCCGGCGCGGTTCTTGCTCATCGCTGCCACCAATCCCTGCCCGTGCGGGGGAGGGCCGCCCGGCTCCTGCGAATGCGACGAGTCGGCGCGGCTGCGCTACCTGCGCCGTCTGTCTGGCCCGCTGCTCGACCGCTTCGACCTGCGCATCGCCGTGTCGCGGCCGGAGGTCGACGACCTGCTTGCGAGCGGCGGCGGCGAGCCGACTGCTGTGGTCGCCCAGCGCGTGCTCGCTGCCCGACAGCGGTCGCACGACCGCATCGGGATGCCGACGGCCGCGATGCCGGGGGCGCGGCTCGACGAGCTCGCACCGCTCTGCGCATCTGCACGCGAGTTGCTGCGACGCGAACTCGAGCACGGACGGCTGTCGGGACGCGGCTACCACCGTGTGCGGCGCGTGGCGCGCACGATCGCCGACTTGCACGAGGCGGGCGAGACCATCGGCGACGAACACGTCGCGCTGGCGCTGGGAATGCGGGTGCGCATCGGCGTGCGGAGGGTGTCATGACCGGGCCGCTGCCGGACGCCGCCTACGCGGCGGCCCTTGCCGGGTTCGAGTCGATGACCGTGCACCGCCTGTCGGCACTGCTGCGTCATCGCACGCCAGCGCAGGCGTGGGAGGTGGCGGCAGGGAACGCACCTGCCGACGGACTCGTGGCCACCGTGCTGGCCGACGACACGGTGCGGGCGTCGTGGCGGCGCAGTGCCTCGTCGCGGCCGCCCGAGGCGGTCTGGGCGACTCTGTGCGACCTCGGCGTCGAGGTCCTTGTCGCCGGCGATTCGCGGTATCCCGGCGTCCTGCTCACCGACCCACTGCCGCCGCCGGTGCTGTTCGCGCGCGGCGACGTCGCGCTGCTCGGGGGTCGGCGGGTCGGCATTGTCGGCACGCGCAACGCCACCCATGCCGGACGCACGGCGGCGCGCCGACTGGCGGCCGACCTGGCGGCATCCGGGGTGCACGTGGTGTCGGGCCTCGCCCGCGGCATCGACGGGGCGGCACACTCCGCAGTCGTCGCCGGCGAGGCGCCGGGCCGCCCGATCGCGGTCGTCGGCTCCGGCCCCGATGTCGTGTACCCGTCAGAGTACCGCGAACTCTGGGAGGCAGTGTGCAACTGCGGGTTGCTGCTCACCGAGGCGCCGCCCGGTGCTGCACCGCTCGCTCACCGGTTCCCGCTCCGCAATCGGCTGATCGCTGCGCTGTCCGAGGTGCTCGTCGTCGTCGAGTCGCGGCGGACCGGAGGTTCGCTCATCACCGCCTCGGCCGCGCTCGAGCGTGGTGTCCCGCTCATGGCAGTGCCCGGCCTGCCGTCCACGCGCGCCGCCGAGGGGACCAACGAACTGCTACGAGACGGAGCCGCGCCGGCGCTCGATGCCGGCGACGTGCTCGCCGTGCTGGCCATCGAGCATCGCCGCACAGCTCACACCCCCGAGCTTCGGGCGCGTCCGCGGCCGGACGACATCGAGGTCTACGACGCCCTCGGTGCCCAGCCGCGCACCGTCGATGGTGTGGCGCTGGCGTGCGGTCTGTCGCTCGTCGAGGCCGCCATGCGGCTTGCCCGACTCGAGCAGGCGGGGTGGGTCGGCGGCACCGACGGGTGGTTCGAGCGAATCGGTGCGCCGCTTCGATGACCCGGGGCGAATACCCTAGGAGTCCATGTCTGATGGCCCGGTTCCCCCGACGTCGGCTGTCGACGCGTCGGCCTGGCATCTCGAGGCGTTCACGGCATCGCTCACGCACTCGTCGGAGAACACCGTCGCCGCCTATCGTCGCGACGTGCACGGCTTCATCGAGTGGGCAGGCGACCTCGGAGTGCGGCAGCCGGACGCGGTCGACAAGTTCGTGCTGCGTCGCTACGTGGGCTGGCTCACCACCGAGGGCTTTGCCCGGCGAAGCATCTCCCGCAAGGTCTCGTCGCTGCGTCGCTACTTCGGTTTCCTTCGGCGCGACGGCGTGCTCGCTGCAGACCCGTCGACCTCGCTGCGGGCACCCGCCGGCGAGTCGCGTCTGCCCCGTGTTCTCGACCACGACGATCTCGACACCCTGCTCGACGGCGACCTGCCCGACGACGAGCCGGTGTGGCGCCGCCGGCGCGACGATGCGGTACTCGAGGTGCTCTACGGGGCCGGGCTGCGCGTGGGCGAGCTGTGCTCGCTCGATGTCGACTCCGTCGACCTGGGCGTCGGCGCACTGTCGGTGTGGGGGAAGGGCTCAAAGCAGCGGCGGGTGCCGCTCGGGATCCCGGCGGTCGATGCGCTGCGGGCGTGGCTCGAGGTCCGCTCCGAGGTGGTGGCACCGTCGGCCGGCGCGGCGCTGTTCGGCAACGAACGGGGCCGGCGCCTCGGCCCCCGCGACGTGCGGCGCATCCTCGACCGCCGGTCTCCGACGCCGACGCACCCGCACGCCCTGCGGCACACCTACGCCACGCACCTGCTCGACGGCGGTGCCGATCTCCGCGCCGTGCAAGAGCTGCTGGGCCACGCCGACGTGGCCACTACTCAGCGATACACCCACGTCAGCAACCACCGCCTCCGCGAGGCCTACGTCGAGGCGCATCCACGGGCATGAGACGCGAGGTCGACATCGAGCACGTCTGGCAGCGCTGGTTCGACAACCGCGATGCCCGCGCCCGCGAGCAGCTCATCGTGCACTACTCGCCGCTCGTCAAGTTCGTGGCAGGCCGTGTCGGTGCAGGGTTGCCGAGCAGCGTCGATCCCGGCGATCTCGTGAGCGCCGGTGTGTTCGGGCTCATCGACGCCGTCGAGCGATTCGATCCCGAGCGGGGCGTGAAGTTCGAGACGTTCGCAGTGCCGCGCATCAAGGGAGCGGTGTTCGACGGCCTCCGCGCCCTCGACTGGGTGCCGCGCTCGGTACGCAGCAAGGCACGCGAGGTCGAGGGTGCGATCGCCTCGCTGGAGGGCAAGCTCGGCCGGGCCCCGTCCGAGGAGGAGATCGCCGACCATCTGCGCCTCAGCGACGGCGAGTTCCAGAAGTGGATGGCGTCGATCTCGTCGACCACTGTCGGCCCGCTCGACCGGGCACTGGCCGCCGGAGCCGAGCCGCGGGCGCTCAGCGGCGCCACGCCCGACTCGCCGGCCGCGATCGTCGAGGACGACGAGGTGCGCCGACTCGTCAAGGCCGAGGTACGCCGGCTGCCCCAGCGGGAGCAACTGGTGATGACGATGTACTACCACGAGGGACTCACGCTGGCCGAGATCGGGATGGTCCTCGGCGTCACCGAGAGCCGCGTGTCGCAGATCCACACCAAGGCAGTGCTGCACCTGCGCGCCAGGCTGTCGGCCAGCGGCGTCGCCTGACCCCGGCGTCGCGGATCGCGACGCTCGT
>JBEGVK010000153.1:0-3126 GCA_041178405.1 Actinomycetota bacterium
GCCGAGTGAGTAGAGGTCGCTGCGCGGATCGGGCTGCGCACCCTGCGCTTGCTCTGGCGAGAAATACGTCGCCGTGCCCATCACCGAGCCGTCTTGGGTGAGATTGCTCTCCGTGGCCGAGTTCATTGCCCGGGCGATGCCGAAGTCAGCCACCTTCACCTGGCCGTTCACGCCGACGAGGATGTTCGCCGGCTTGATGTCGCGGTGCACGACCCCGTTGCGATGGGCGAATGACAGCGCAGCAGCGACCTCGCTGGCGATCTCGGCCGCTTTCTGCGCGTTGAGGCGCACGTTCTGCCGGAGGATGTCGGCGAGCGTGCGGCCATCGACGAACTCCATGGCCATGAAGTAGGTGGCGTCGAACTTGCCCCAGTCGTACACGCCGACGATGTTCGGGTGGTTGAGGTTGGCAGCGGCCTGCGCCTCGCGCCGGAACCGCTCGACGAAGTTCGGGTCGATCGCGAATTCGGGAAACAGCACCTTGATCGCCACAGGGCGGTCGAGCAGCTGGTCGCGTGCGAGGAACACGTCGGCCATGCCGCCGCGTCCGATGCGCTTGTGGATTTCGTAGCGCTCGTTCACGACGATGCGCTCGGTGCTGCCGCTCACTGCTGCCCTTCCCGGCAAGGTGTCACGAGAGGATACCGAGGCACCGCAGTGTTGGCCGGTCGCCACGCCGAGTGAGCAGCGGTATGCCGTCGGCGTCGGAGGTCTCCCGGACCGACGGCCGCGCAGCGGGCCTCGGGCGGTGTCGGCACGGCGGGGCGGCTCACGGATTCACCGGCAGTGGGTTCGCCAGGAGGTAGTCGAGGATCGCCTTGGCGATCGGGCCCGCCAGTCGGCCGCCGGTGCCGGCACTGATCTCGTCGGTCGTGCCCTTCAACATCACGGCGATCGCGTAGCGAGGTGCCGATGCCGGGGCGAAGCCGATGATCCACGCATGCGAGCGCTCAGGCTCGCCCGGACCGTTCAGCTGGGCCGTGCCGGTCTTGGCTGCTGCCTGCACCCCACCTGCGAGCTGCATCGGCGTGCCGGTGCCGTTGTTCACGACGCCCTGCATCAGCTGGTTGAGGATGCTCGCAGTGAGCGGGCTGATCGGCGTTCGCCACAGCTGCGGCTCGGTCTCGTCGAGTACGAGGCCGTCGTGCGACGTCGTGCGGGCAACCGCGAACGGCGACATCATCCGACCGCCATTCGCCACGGTTGCAGCAACCATGCACATGTGCAGCGGAGTCATCGCGTCGTTCGCCTGACCGAAGCCCGCGATGGCGAGCAGTGGCAGGTTCTGGCCGAAGTCGATGAGGTCGTCGCCGGCGTACTCGAAGTTGCTTGCCGCAGGTGCAGGAAGGTCGAAGGGGATGCGGTCACCGACTCCCCACGCGCGCACGCCACTCACCATGTCATCGGGACCGAGCGTGACCGCCATCTTCGCGAAGGGAATGTTGCAGCTGCGCCAGAACACCTCCGCCATTGCGCCACCGCACTCCTTGCCGCCATAGTTCTCGATCGGGTCGTCGGTCTGCGGCGGCACCCATGCCGTCTCGAGCGGCCACTCGGTCTCGAGGCTCACGGCGCCACGTTCGAGGGCGATGCCGGTGGTGATCACCTTGAAGGCAGACCCCGGCATGTAGCGCTCCTGGTATGCGTTGGCCAGCAGTGGCTTGCCGGGTGCACTGCCGTACGCCTCGAGCGCGGCCTGCGCAGCCTCGGCATCAGGGTCGGCGATCAGATTCGGGTCGATCCGCGGCGTGCTCACCATGGCGATCACCGCACCGGTGGCGGGGTCCATCACCACCACCGATCCCTCGCGGTCGCCGAGTGCCTCGGCGGCGACGCGCTGCACATCGGCTCTGAGGGTGAGGATGACGTTGCCGGAGTTGTCGTCGTTGAGCACGCCGGTGATCTTCTGTGCAGCGGTGTCGCCCATCAGCACCTCGCTGAACCGCTTCTCGATCTGCGTGCTGCCGAACCCGTAGGTGTAGTAGCCGGTGATGTTGCCGAACAGATCACCCAGCGGATAGCTGCGCAGGTAGTCGACCTCGTAGCCATCAAGTGGCTCGCTCTCGGCAACGACGACGCCGTCGGCGGTGATGATCTGTCCGCGTGGACGGTTGAAGTCGCGGATGTCCTGGCGGTTGTTGTCGGGGTGGGTGTCGAGCGCTTCCTTCTCGAACACCTGAGCGCGGTTGAGCATGCCGAACACGGCGAGATACAGCACGATGAGCCCAGCGGCGAGCCTGCGCAGTTGGCGGTTCAACGAGGTGCTCCGACCTGTGGGACGCCGGTGGCGGCTGCCTCTCGGCGGCGGGCCCGGGCTGCCGACTCGGCGTGCTCGAGGCGACGCTCGCGCCACCGCTGCATCCGTTCGCCGATGCTGAGGTCGTCGGGCACTTCATCTCCCTGCCGGGCGATGGTGTCGCTGAGGCGGATCAGCAGTGCGAGGAGGATGTAGTTGGCCAGCAGGCTGCTGCCGCCGTAGCTGACGAACGGCAGCGTGATGCCAGTGAGGGGGATCAGGCGCAGGACGCCCCCGGTGATGATGAAGGCCTGCATGCCGACGATGGTGGTGAGCCCGGTGGCGAGCAGCTTGGAGAAGTCGCGATCGACGTGGAGGGCGGCGCTGAGCGGAGCGCCCTGCGTGACTGCCGGTGACGTGCCAGTCCCGGCCGGACCGCGATCGAACTGCAGCGCGATTCGCAGGCCGGCACCGATGAGCAGCAGGAACGCCACCAGCACGGCGGTGGCGCCGAGCAGGCCGAGTTCCTCTCCGATTGCGGCGAAGATGTAGTCGGTGCTCGCTGCCGGCACCTTGTTGGGACTGCCCATCCCAAGACCGGTGCCGCCGGTGCCGCCGCTCGCCAGTGAGAACATCGCCTGCGACGCCTGGTAGCCGGTGCCCTCGTACTGCGACCATGGATCCAGCCACACCGACACGCGGGTGCGCACCACGTCGAACAGCTGGTAGGCGATCACCGCCGCCCCAGCGAACAGCACCGTGCCGAGCACGAGAAAGAATCCGCGCTCGGTGGCGATCCACAGCATCACCGTGAACAGCGTGAAGAACAGCAACGCAGAGCCGAGGTCCTTCGACGCCACCATCACGGCGACGGCGAAGCCCCACGCAGC
>JBEGVK010000154.1:0-3835 GCA_041178405.1 Actinomycetota bacterium
GGTCGTGGTCGGGCACCACCAGCTCGGGGTCGACCTCGAAGGTGGTGCCGAGGCCATCGCAGGTCTCGCATGCGCCGTACGGCGAGTTGAACGAGAAGTTGCGAGGCGCTGGCTCGTCGTAACTCGTGCCGCACTTCGGGCACGCCAGGTGCTGACTGAACGTGAGCGTCTCGCTCTCGGTCTCACTGCGGATCAACTCGACCTCGGCGACCCCCTCGGCGAGGCGCAGCGCTGTCTCGAGCGAGTCGGTGAGCCGCCGCTCGATGCCGTCGCGGCGCACCAGTCGGTCGACGACGATCTCGATGGTGTGCTGCTCGTAGCGCGCAAGCCGTTCATCGCGCTTCAGGAACTCGGCGATGTCGACCACCTCGTGGTCGATCCTGGCGCGGACGAAGCCCTGCGACGCCAGGTCGGCCAGCAGGGTCTCGTATTCGCCCTTGCGTCCGCGCACGACGGGCGCGAGCACCTGGAAGCGGGTGCCGTCGGGCAGCAGCAGGATCCTGTCGACGATCTGCTGGGGTGTCTGGCGCTGCAGGCGGGTGCCGTCGCTGGCGCAGTGCTGCACGCCGATGCGGGCGAAGAGCAGACGGAGGTAGTCGTACACCTCGGTGATGGTGCCGACAGTGGAACGCGGGTTGCGACTGGCGCTCTTCTGGTCGATCGAGATGGCCGGCGAGAGACCCTCGATGACATCGACATCGGGCTTGTCCATCTGCCCGAGGAACTGGCGCGCATAGGCGCTGAGGGATTCGACATACCGACGCTGGCCCTCGGCATAGATGGTGTCGAACGCAAGGCTGCTCTTGCCCGAGCCCGAAAGCCCGGTGAACACGATGAGGCGGTCGCGTGGCAGTTCGACGCTGACGTTCTTCAGATTGTGCTCGCGGGCGCCGCGGACGACGATCTTCGCTTCAGGGGCGGTGGGCACGGGCGCAGGCTACCGATGCGGTCGGCGACAGTCTCAACCGGCGACGGAGACGACGACGGCGCATGCAGGACAGGATGGGGCGGCGTCCGGCATCGGGCACGCGTCAGCCGGCATCGCGGAGTTCGCGGCGCAGTTCCGACACCTCGTCACGGAGTCGAGCGGCGTACTCGAACTTCAATGCGGTGGCCGCCTCGTGCATCTCCTCCTCCAGCGTCTGGATGAGTCGGGCGAGCTCCTGCTGTGGCAGCGTCTTCAGTTCGCGCTGCACCTTGTCGCGTTCGCGGTTGCGGCGCTGTCCCTTGCCGGGAACCGGCGCCGTGTCGTCAGGCCGCAGCAGCGAGAGGATGTCGCCCACCGCCTTGCGGATGGTCTGGGGATTGATTCCGTGCTCGGCGTTGTAGGCGACCTGCCGCTGGCGCCGCTCGCGGGTGGTGTCGATCGCCCTCTGCATCGACGGCGTGACCGCGTCGGCGTACATCACCACCTGGCCGTCGACGTTGCGGGCTGCGCGGCCGATCATCTGGATGAGCGAGGTCTCACTGCGCAGGAAGCCCTCCTTGTCGGCGTCGAGGATGCACACGAGGCTGACCTCGGGCAGGTCGAGTCCCTCGCGGAGCAGGTTGATGCCGACGAGCACGTCGAATTCGCCGAGCCTGAGGGCGCGGAGGATCTCGATTCGCTGAACGGTGTCGATGTTGCTGTGGAGATAGCGGACCCGCAGTCCCTGCTCGAGGAGGTACTCGGTGAGGTCCTCGGCCATCTTCTTGGTGAGTGTCGTCACGAGGATTCGGTCGCCCATGGCGATGCGCTCGTGCACGAGTTCGATGAGGTCGTCGATCTGCCCCTTGGTGGGCTTCACGATCACCTCCGGGTCGACGAGGCCCGTGGGTCGAACGATCTGCTCCACCACCTGTGCGCTGTGCTGGATCTCGAATGGGGCTGGCGTGGCGGACAGGAAGATGCACTGCTTGATGCGCTCCATGACCTCCTCAAAGCGCAACGGACGGTTGTCGGCAGCGCTCGGGAGACGGAATCCGTGCTCGATCAACTCGTCCTTGCGACGGCGGTCACCGAGGTACTGGCCGTGCAACTGCGGCACGGCCACATGGCTCTCGTCGACCACGAGCAGGTAGTCGTCGGGAAAGTAGTCGAGCAGCGTGAAGGGCGGCTCGCCGTGACTGCGGCCGTCAATGTGCATCGAGTAGTTCTCGATGCCGTTGCAGTAGCCGACCTCCTGGATCATCTCGAGGTCGTACTGCGTGCGCATGCGGAGGCGTTGGGCCTCGAGCAGCTTTCCGTTCGACTCGAAGTGCGCCAGTCGCTGCTGCAGTTCGGCCTCGATGCCGAGAACCGCCTTGCGCATTCGCTCGTCGCCGGCGACATAGTGGGTGGCCGGGAAGATGAGGATCTCGGAGTGCTCGGAGAGCATCTCGCCGGTGAGCGGATCTACCACGGTGATCCGGTCGACCGTGTCGCCGAACATCTCGATGCGCACCACCGATTCCTCGTACGAGGGATGCACCTCGATGGTGTCGCCGCGCACGCGGAACTTGCCGCGGCCGAGCACCGCATCGTTGCGGTCGAACTGCAGGTCGACGAGCCGCCGCAGGATGCTGCGCATGTCGTAGTCGACTCCCGTATGCAGCTCGAGCAGCTGACCGCGGTACTCGGCCGGGTCGCCCATGCCGTAGATGCAGCTCACTGACGCCACGACGATGGTGTCACGCCTGGTGAGCAGCGCTGCGGTGGCCGAGTGCCGGAGCCGGTCGATCTCGTCGTTGATCGACGAGTCCTTCTCGATGTAGGTGTCGCTCGAGGCGATGTAGGCCTCGGGCTGGTAGTAGTCGTAGTAGCTGACGAAGTACTCGACCCGGTTGTTGGGGAAGAACTCGCGCATCTCCTGGGCCAGCTGCGCGGCGAGCGACTTGTTGGGGGCGAGGATGAGAGTTGGCCGCTGCACTGCCTCGATCGTCCATGCGATCGTGGCGCTCTTTCCCGAGCCCGTGATGCCGAGCAGCGTCTGGAAGCGGTCGCCTCGGCGGACGCCGTCGGCCAATGCGGCGATGGCCGAGGGTTGGTCGCCGGCTGGGGCGAAGGGCGACACGACCTCGAACTGGCGCGTCGACACCGTCATATGGTCACTCTAGCGAGACGAACGGATGTTCGGAGGGGGCTACGGGGCGCTGCCGGGACGGTCGACTGCGTCGATGCGGCCGACCTCGTGGTCGGGCGGCAGGTGCGGCAGTTCGTCGAGCCAGTCCCACACTCGCTGTACCTGAGCCTCGAGTGCAGCGACGGTGCCACTGTTGTCGACGACAACGGACGCCGTCGCCAGTCGGGCCTGGCGGCTCGCCTGACGTCCGATTCGCGCCATTGCGTCGTCGACAGAGAAGCCGCGTCCCTCGACGAGTCGCTGCACCTGGGTCTCGACCGGCACGTCGACCACGATGATGCCCTGCAGTCCTGCCCGCGGGTTCTCGGTCAGCAGGGGAATGTCCATCACCACCACCCTGTCGCTCGACGCGTGCTCCCTCACCCGGCGATTCATCTCGGCACCGACGGCAGGGTGGACGATGGCGTTGAGCGCAGCGAGTTCGTCGGCATCGCCGAACACCCGGGTGGCGAGCAGTGCGCGGTCGAGCGTTCCATCGGCGGCGAGGATGTCGGCGCCGAACCGCTCGGCGAGTGCGGCCAGCACCGGCGAACCCGGCGCCTGCACGTCGCGCACCACCTCGTCGGCGTCGACGATCACGGCGCCACGCGCCGCCAATGCACGCGCGACAGTCGACTTGCCCGAGCCGATTCCGCCCGTGAGGCCGACGAGTTTCACGCCCAGACCGTAGTCCGACCGTCCAACTCGGCGTCCGTGCCCCAGCACCGTGAAGGGCCGGTCGGGTAGGTTTCCGT
>JBEGVK010000155.1:0-15496 GCA_041178405.1 Actinomycetota bacterium
TGGTGCGGGCGGCGAGGCCCACGTCGCCAATGCTGCTCGTCCTCGCCACCAACACCTACAACGCCTACAACAACTGGGGAGGGAGGAGCCTCTACACCGGCGGGCACCAGGTGAGCTTCGACCGACCATTCGGCCGCGGGCTGCTGGTGCGGCCGCGTGTCGACAACGTCGACCGCAAGAGTCCCGTCACTGCGGCCGGCGCCGAACCCGACATCGACGGCACCGCCTATCAGGAGTACCGCTGGGCGAATGGCTACCCCGGCTACATGAGCTCGTCGGGCTGGTTCGCCTACGAGCGCCGCTTCGTCGAATGGGCCGAATCGCAGGGCATCGACTTCGACTATGCCGTGTCGAGCGATCTCGACCAGCGGCCGTCGGTGGTCGGCGGCTACCGGCTCGTGCTCGGTGTCGGACACGACGAGTACTGGTCTGCGGCACAGCGCGACACGATCGAGCGCCACGTTGCCGACGGCGGCAACTACGCCAGCTTCTCCGGCAACACCATGTTCTGGCAGGTGCGCCTGTCGCGTGGCGGTCGCGACATGACCGCCTACAAGTACCGCGCCCATCGCGACGACCCGGTGCTCGGCACCGACAACGCCGAGTCGATGTCAGGCATGTGGTGCGATCCCATCGTCGGGCGTCCCGAATGGTGGTTCCTCGGTGCAGGCTCGGCGTTCGGGCTCTACAGCCGGTTCGGTCGTTCGACGCCGCGAGCGTCGGGCGGGTTCACCGTGTACCGCGACACGCACTGGATGCTCGAGGGGACGGGCCTCAGATACGGCGACCAGCTCGGCGCTGCGCACGGCGCCGTGGGCTACGAGACCGTCGGCTGTCGACTCGGCCTCGACGAGTTCGGACTTCCGGTGTCGGTGAATCCCGATCGGCCACCCGACATCGAGGTCGTGGCCTTCGCCCCATCATCGAATCTCGGCGCCGGCGACTATCCGGCATCGGTGGCAGCGAGCAGCGAACAGTGCGATCTCGAGTTCGTCGCCTCTCGGCTGTACGGCGACGAGAGTCCCGAGTCGATCGCACGAGTGCGCCACGGCAATGCGGTCATGCTCACCTGCCGTCCGAGCAGCGCCGGCACGGTGGCCACCATCGGGTCCACCGACTGGGTGTACGCCCTCGCCGATCGCGCCGTCGGTCAGGTGACCCGCAACGTGCTGCAGCGCCTGTCGCGCTGACGCACAGGACCTAGCCTCTCCCTATGCCCGACACGCCCGACCGGCTGCAGCCGGCCACGCGAGCCATCCTCAGCGGCCGCCACGAGCGGTCGCTGGCGCCCCCGCTGTGGGCGAGTTCGGTGTGGGAGAGCACCGACTTCGACGATGCGCACCGCCGCGCCGTCGGGCAGCGCTCCGACGAGTTCTACAGCCGTTACGGCAATCCCACCGTGCAGGCCTTCGAAGAGGCGGTCGCCGATCTCGAAGGTGCCGAGGCTGCACTTGCGTTCGCCAGCGGAATGGGCGCGCTCAGCACCGTCGTGCTCGCGCTGTGCGGGAGTGGCAGTCACATCGTCGCCCAGCGAACCCTGTACTCAGCGACGCTCGCCTTCCTGCAGGGCCCGTGCGCGCGCTTCGGCATCGACGTCACCTTCGTCGACGGCACGCAGCCTGGTTCATTCGCCAGCGCCGTCGAGCCGGGCCGCACGATGCTCGTGCTCGCCGAGACGCCGTCGAACCCGACGCTCGGCATCGTCGACCTCGACGAGCTCGGCAGCATCGGCGGCCCCATCACGCTCGTCGACTCCACCTTCGCCACGCCGCTCGGACAGCAGCCGCTCAGCCATGGCGTCAGCCTCTCGCTGCATTCGGCGACGAAGGGCATCGCCGGACACAACGACGCCACCCTCGGCGTGGTCAGCGGCGAACGCGAACTCATCGACGCGATCTGGGGATACGGCGTGCTGCACGGGGCTACTCCCTCGCCGTTCGATGCGCTCAATGCCCTACGCGGCATTCGCACACTCGACGTGCGCACCCAGCGCCAGTCGGCTACCGCGCTCGCGCTGGCGCGTGCACTCACCGAGAGCACGGCGGTGTCAGCAGTGCACTATCCGGGCCTCGATTCGCACCCCCAGCACGCCACGGCACGCCGGCAGATGCACCACTTCGGGACGGTGCTCGCGTTCGAGGTGGTCGGCGGCCGCCCCACAGCCGAGCGGCTGATGTCGGCACTCTCGATCATCCGCGTCGCCACCTCGCTCGGCGGCCCGGAGACCCTGATCTGCCACCCGTGCACCACGACCCACGCCAGCCTGACCGCGGCCGAGGCCGCAGAGCAGGGTGTCACCGCCGGCCTGCTGCGCATCTCGGTGGGCCTCGAGGATGCCGGCGACCTCATCGCCGACCTGCTCGGAGCCCTTGGCGACGCTGCGTAGGATCGGCGACGTGACCGACGACTCGCGTCCCGGCTGGGGCTGGGCCATCGCGAGTGCCGCACTGATCGTCGGCCTTGCGGCCTTCTTCTTCCCGCTTGCCCCGTTCTGGACGCTGCTGTGGCTCGTGGCGCTCGCCGTCGTACTGCAGCTCACTCCGCTCGGCACGCGGTGGGTGATCACCCAGCAGTCAGCGCTGCTCAGCGAGGTCGGCACGCATCCGCTCATCACCCGCCATCCGCGTCTGGTCGCTGTCGCCGTCTTCGTGCTGCCTGCCGTGCTCGCACCCGGCATCGCGTGGGATCTCAGCGATCCCGGCCAGCGGTGGAACGGCGGCGCCCTCTGGGCAATGGCTGTGTTCGGGTTCCTCGTGCGCACCGCCGTCGAGGAGCTGCGCCGCACCGGCCACGCGGCGCGTTGGTGGAAGGCATGGCTTGCCGTCACGATCGTGGTGGGCGGCTTCGTGCTCGTCGGCGGGCCGGCGCGACTGCGCTGGGCCCAGTGCGACACAGCGATGACACAGGCCGCGCGCACCGATCTCGACTTCTCAGCCGACACCACGGGGCGATGGTGCTGGGGCAATGCGGTGGTGCGCACTGTCGACGGGGGACTGCGCCTCTACGTCGAGGTCGACGATGCGTCGGACGCACCACCCGACTCGGGAACCGGCCTCGCCTACAGCCCCGACGGCTCCATCGAGGACGCTGGCGGCATCAGGGTGCTGGTGATGATCGGCGACGGGTGGTACTGGTTCGAGACCGGCAGTCCGGTGCGCAACTTCTGGTTCGACGGCTGATCCAGCCAGCCGGGACGAGGTCAGTGGTAGTAGGGGTTCTCGCCGGAAGAATGATCGGTGAGATCGCGGACCCGCTCGATCTCGGGGATCGACTCGACCACCATCGTCTGCACGCCGTCGAGCATCGTCATCCGGCTCATCGAACAGCCGTGGCAGCCGCCGCCCATGGTGAGGTACGCGGTGCCCTCGCTGTCGTGGCCCACATACGTGACGAATCCTCCATGCGCCGCAAGTGCCGGATTGACGTCGCCACTGATGACGGTCTCGATCCGGGCGCTGAGCTCGTCGTCGCGCACGAGCCCCTCGACGGACGGCGGCAGCGGCTTGTTCGGATTGCGGATGACGAGGCCCGCTGAGGAGGAGTGGTCGAGCGTGGCGCCGCTGATGAGGCTGATGCTCGTCGCTGGGATGATCACCTTCAGCGAGTGGTCGCCACTGCGGTGGGTGCGCACCTCGTCGGTGAACGCCGCGGTGGTGACCACGTCAAAGCTCAGGTCGTAGGAGAAGTCCTCGCCCGGCTTGCTGATCACCTCGAGCCTGAGGCCGAGCGTGGCAGAGTCGGGCTCGGTGTCGCGCAGCGCCAGCAGTTCGGCGAGAGCCGTCGGCGTGATCGTGACGATCATGTCGGGGGTGTCGGGCGCGTCGGTCGCGGGAGCGGCAGAAGTCACGTTCTCAGGCTACCGGCGTGCCGCGTGTGCATGCCGAGCCGCTGCAAGAATGGCGGCCGCATGACGTCGATCACTCCGACCTCCCACGGTGTCGGCCGACGGCTGGCGGTGGCGCTTCTCAGCGCCAGTGCCGTGTTCGCCGCCGCCTGCAGCAGCGAACCTGCCACGTCGCCCGCCACGTCGGCCGAGCCCGTCACGACGCTGACGTCGACCACCTCGTCGACGACGTCAACCTCCACGATCCCTCCCACCACGACCACCATCCCAGTCCCGGTGTACCCGCTCACCGGCCTGCCCGTGGCCGAGGGCTTCACCGACCGTCCAGCGATCGTCGTCAAGATCGACAATGCGCCTGCTGCGATTCCGCAGACCGGGTTCAATGCGGCCGACATCGTCGTCGAGGAGATCGTCAACGACAACATCACGCGCTTCGCGATGGTGTTCCACAGCCAGGGCAGTGATCCGGTCGGACCCATCAGGTCGGGTCGCCTGCAGGACATCGACCTCTTCGGTTGCCTGAACAAGCCGCTGTTCGCCTGGAGCGGCGGCAACGCCACCGTCACCAACGAGGTCGACGACAGCGACCTCGTCAACATGGGTCCGAGCCGCGTGCCGGCCTACTACCGCGAGTCGTCGCGCAAGCAGCCCCACAACCTCTACTCGCGCACCACGAAGCTCTGGGAACTGGCGCTCGAGGGATGGGGCCTGCCGCCGAAGCTCTTCGAGTACCGCAGCGCCGACGACGAGATTCCCGGCATCGTCGCCAACGGTGTGCTCGTCGAACTGGGCATCTACGACGCCGAGTGGACGTGGAATCCCAGCACCGGCCTCTACGAGCGGCGGCAGAACGGCGACATCCACGAGGACGCGGGAACCAATTCCGTGATCACCACGCACAACGTCGTCGTCCTCGTCATGGAGTACGTGATCGGCGTGTCCGGCAGCCCCGATGCACAGAGCACCGGATCAGGAGAGGCGTGGGTGTTCACCGGCGGCCGCTTCGTCCGCGGCACCTGGTCGCGGGCCACGCGTCTCGATACGTTCACGCTTCGGGGACCTGATGGCAAGCCGATCCTCCTCACGCCCGGCCGCACCTTCATCGAGTTGCCGCGCGACAGCAGCACGACGCCCTTCTAGCGCCCGCCGCCATCCACTTCGATGCGCTGGCCGGTGACGTAACCGGCTCCCGGGCCGCAGAGCCACCGCACGACGTCGGCGATGTCGGACGGCTGGCACACCCGGCCGAACGGCGATGCCGAGTCGAGCGACCGGAGATCGGCCAGGTCGCGATTTCCGGTGATGGCACGTGTGAGGCGGACTCCCATGTCGGTCTCGACGAGTCCCGGTGCCACCACGTTCACGTGGATGCCGTTCGGCCGTTCCTCCTTCGCGAGCGTCAGCGCCAATGCCTCCATGGCTGCCTTGCCCATGTTGTACGGCGCACCGTGAGCGGACATCAGCGTGGTGGCCACCGACGAGATCATCACGATGTCGCCGCGGCCGCCCGGCGCACCGGCGCGCTCGCGCATCGACGGCAGCGCGAGCCGCGCGAGGTAATGGGGACCGAGCGCATGCACGGCCATCACTCGCTGCAGTTCGTCGGCATCTGTCGAGGCGACGCTGCGGCCGCGCGATGCGATTCCGGCGTTGCACACCAGGATGTCGATGCCGCCGAGTCTGTCGAGCACGACGTCGACGAGCCGCTGGCAGTCGGCCTCGTCATCGGCTGCGGCGGCGATCGCCACCGCAGTGCCACCGGCGGCCTCGATGGCGGCAACGGTCTCAGATGCCGCATCGGCATCGCGGCGATAGCTGATCGCGACTGCCGCACCAGCCTCGGCAAGGCTGATGCTGATTGCCCGGCCAATGCCGCGGCTCCCGCCCGTGACCACTGCGATACGCCCTTCGAGTTCTCCCATGGGATCATTCTGTCCGCGCCGCCACTCCGTGCGTAAGGTGGAGCGGTGAGCGACGACCGCGCCAGGCAGCGCGCCCTCGGCGTGGCTGCGCTGCTGGCCACGCTCTTCTGCTTCAGCTTCGGTTCGACGCTGATCAAGCTGTCCGAGACGCCCGGCGTCACCGTTGCGTTCTGGCGCCTGCTGCTGTGCAGCGGCATCTGGGTGCTCATCCTGCGCATTGCCGAGCACCGCTGGCCGACCCGAGAGGGCTTCCGCGCTGCCCTCGTGCCCGGCATCGCCTTCGGCCTCAACCTCACCTTCTTCTTCGTCGGCGTCACCCGGACGACCGTTGCGGCGGCTGAGTTCACCGGTGCACTCACGCCGTTCGTCGTGGTCCCGATGGCTGCCATCGTGCTCCGCGAGCGCACGCGACTCGGGCCGCTCAGCTTCGGCCTGCTCTCGCTCACCGGCCTTGCCATCGTGCTCTTCAACGCACCCGACTCGGGCGAGTTCTCGTGGGAGGGCGTGGCCTGGATCGGCGGCGCCACCCTCCTCTGGGCGACGTATCTCATCACGAGCCGCCGACTCCGCCAGCAGCGATCGGTGGTCGACGTGATGACCCACATGACGCCGATCGCCACGGCGGTGACGCTGCCCATCTCGCTGATCCTCTTCCCAGGCACCATCGACGACGTCACCTGGCGATCGGTGGTCTTCATCAGCATCCTGGCGGTGCTCACGGGCACAGTCGCCCACGGGCTGATGGTGTACGCACAACAGGCCATACCGATTGGCGTCATCAGCACGATGCAGGTGTCGCAGCCGGCCCTCGCCGTGACATGGAGCGTCGTGTTCCTCGGCAGCACCGTCGCCGGCATCCAGATCGCCGGCATGGCGCTGGTGATCGCCGGCCTCGTTGCCGTCACGTACTTCACCCGCCGCGCCGCCTGACCGGTACACTCCGACCGACAGCACGGGGAGCTCGCGCAGGCGGGCTGAGAGGGTGGCCGGTGCCACCGACCCGAGAACCTGATCTGGGTAATGCCAGCGGAGGGACCAGCACATGCAACCTGACCGATGGACCGTCGTCATCACCGGCGGTGCCGCCATCCCGGCTGCGGCGGTCGGCACCATGCGGACACTCGGCACATCGGCCGTCATCGCCGCCGACGGTGGCCTCGACCATGCTGTGGCCGCCGGCGTCGAGCCCACTCACCTGGTCGGCGACCTCGACAGCCTGAGTGCCGCTGGCCGGATGTGGGCGTACGCGCACGGTCTTGCGATCGACGAGCACCCTGCCGACAAGGACCGCACTGACACGGAGCTGGCACTCGAAGTTGCCGCGGCAATCGGCACGGGCGGCCTCCTCGTCGTCGGCGGCATCGGCGAGCGCATCGACCACCTGCTCGGCATCCTGCTGGCTCTCGGCGGCACGGCAGCAGCACACTTCGACGCCGTGCGCGCCGTGATCGGCACCACCGAGTTCGCGGTCGTCCACGAGGGGCGGCGGGCAGAGCTCGACCTCGCTTCGGGCACGACCTTCTCCGTGCTCGCACTCCACGGTGCATGCGGCCACGTCGAGGTGCACGGTGCGAAGTGGTCGCTCGACGGCCCACTGTCGCCCACCGAGGCACGCGGCATCAGCAACATCGCAGAGGGGCCGGTCACCGTGGTCTCACGGTCGGGCATCGTCACCGTGGCCGTCCCGTCATGAATCGCCTGGCTCACATCACTGCCGCCGCCGTCACCGCACTGCTCGTGGCAGTTCTGCCCGCCTGCAGCAGCGATGTGCCGGACGAGCTCACGCTCATCGTCTACGACTCGTTCCCGACCGCGGGCACCCCGCTCAACGAGGCACTCGCTGAGTTCTCCGCCGACACGGGCATCGCCGTGCGCATCGCCGTCGGCGGCGATGCGGGGACGATGGTGACCAAGGCAGTGCTCACCGCCGGCAACCCCGAAGGCGACGTCATGTGGGGTGTCGACAACACGCTCCTGTCGGCTGCACTCAACGGCGCGATCTTCGACGGCGAGCCGATCGCAGTCGACACCGGTGACGTGTGCGTGAACTACGACATCGCATGGTTTGCCGAACGGGGCATCGAGCCGCCGCAGACATTCGACGATCTCATCGAGCCGGCCTATGCCGACCTGCTCGTGGTGCAGAACCCGGCCACGTCGTCACCCGGATTGGCGTTCCTGCTCGCCACCATCGCCGCCACCGACGACTGGCGCCAGTACTGGACGGCGCTGGCCGACAACGGCGTCGAGGTCGTCGACTCGTGGACAACCGCCTACTACGACCGCTTCACAGGCGCCGCTGGCGGTGCCGGCGGGGGCGACAGGCCGCTCGTGGTCAGCTATGCGACGAGTCCGCCGGCAGAGGTGGTGTTCGCCGATCCACCCCGTGATGATGCGCCGACTGCGGTCAGCACCGGCACATGCTTCCGACAGGTCGAGTACGCCGGCGTCCTCCGCGGCACCGACAGTCCCGAGGCGGCACGGCTGCTCGTCGAGTTCCTCGTCAGCGAGCGATTCCAGCGCGAGTTGCCGCTCACCCTGTTCGTCAATCCCGTGAATCCCGACGTCGAACTACCCGAGGTGTTCCGGCGCTTTGCCGCCGCTCCCGACACCACCTGGTCGGTCGAGTCCGACGACATCGCCGCCAACCGCGAGCAGTGGCAGGACGAGTGGGCCGACATCGTCCTTCGCTGACGGCACTCCCGCGCTGGGCCCCGCCGGCGCTCGGGGCGCTCCCTGCGGCGTGGCTGGCAGTGTTCTTCGCCTGGCCCGTGGCGACGATGGCGCTCCGGGCGGGCACGCCATCGGTCGACCTCGGGATCGTGCGCTTCACCCTGCTCCAGGCAACGGCGAGCACTGCCGCCACGCTCGTGGCCGGCATGGCTCCTGCCTATGTGCTCGCCAGATTCGACTTCAGGGGAAGGCGGCTGGCGCTTGCGATGGTCACGGTGCCGTTCATGCTTCCCACCGTCGTCGTCGGTGCGGCATTCATCGCACTGCTCCCCGAGCACCTGCATCGGACGACCGCAGCCATCGTCATGGCACATGTGTTCTTCAACATGGCTGTGGTCGTCCGCCTCGTCGGCTCAATGTGGTCGGTGATCCCCCACGAACTCACCGGGGCCGCACGCACGCTCGGTGCCGCACCTCTGCAGGTGGCGCGCCATGTAGTGCTGCCGCTGCTGCGGCCGGGCATCGTGGCTGCAGCCATCGTCGTGTTCCTCTTCTCGGTCACGTCGTATGGCACCGTTCTGCTCCTCGGAGGGCCAGCCCGGCCCACGGTCGAGATCGAGATCGTGCGGCTCGCCACGCAGCTCGGTGCCGTCGAGCGCGCCGTGGCGCTGAGCGTGGTGCAGTTGGTCGTACTCGGGGTTGTCGCAGTCATCGCCGCGCGGGCGCAGCGGATGGCGTCCCGTGCGATCGCGGCAGCGCCGCAGAGGCGCGCTCCGCGCACTCGGCGCGAGCGCACACTCATCGCCTGCACGGCGTTGCTCACCGCTGCAGCAGTCGCCGCTCCGATGTTGGCGCTGGTGGCCCAGTCGTTCCGGGTGGGTGGCCGACCAAGTCTCGAGGCATGGCGCCGACTCGTCGATCCGGTTGCTGATCGCAGCGCATCGCTCGGCATCGATCCACTTGCGTCGATGCTCGCCTCGATGCGCACCGCCGCAGTGGCGACGATCCTCAGCGTCACCCTCGGCCTGCTCGGCTCGCTCGCCATCGCTGCCGGCCGGCGCCGAGTTGCTGCCGCACTCGACACGGGCCTGATGCTGCCGCTCGGCACCTCTGCCGTCACGGTGGGACTCGGCATGCTGATCACCTTCGACAGTGCACCATACGACTGGCGCAGCGAATGGTGGCTCGTTGCCGTCGGCCACGCGCTCATCGCAGTGCCATTCGTCGTGCGGGCTGCACTGCCCGTCATCCGCGCTGTGCCGGCCGATCATGTCGCTGCAGCATGCATGCTGGGTGCCTCGCCCTGGCGGGCCTGGCGAGAGGTGATCGTTCGCCGTGCGGGGCGCCCACTCCTCGTCGGGGCCGGTCTCTCCGCCGCCATCTCGCTCGGCGAGTTCGGAGCCACCACATTCCTCACCAGGGCCGGACGCGAGACGATGCCGATCGCTGTCAGTCGCCTGCTCGCCCGCGCCGGCGACATCCCCCGGGCGCAGGGATTCGCACTGGCCACTGTCCTCCTCGTCATCACCGCCGTCATCATCGCTGCAACCGATCTTCCCGACCGGACTCCGCAATGAGACTCGTGGCCCGCGACATCACCGTCAGGTTCGGCACCACGACAGTGCTCGATCGGGTGTCGCTGACGCTCGACAGCGAGATGGTGGGCCTGCTCGGCCCGTCGGGCTCAGGAAAGAGCACTCTGCTGAAGGCAATCGCCGGCCTGGTGGTCCCCGACGCCGGGTCGGTGTTTCTCGATGGCAGTGACGTCTCGCTCGTGCCGCCGCATCGACGCGGCATTGGCATGGTCTTCCAGAACCAGCAGCTCTTCCCGCATCTCGACGTCGGTGAGAATGTGGCCTTCGGACTCCGGATGCGCGGCCAGCGCAAGGCCGACATGAGCGACCGTGTCAGCGAGATGCTGCACCTCGTCGGTCTCGCTGGGTTCGAGCGCCGACGGGTCGGCGATCTGAGCGGCGGCGAGGCCACTCGCGTTGCCCTGGCCCGCGCCCTTGCACCGTCGCCGTCAGTGCTGCTGCTCGACGAGCCGCTCGCCGGCCTCGACCGCGACCTGCATGATCGACTCGCCGGCGAGCTTCATTCGATGCTTGCCCACACGACCGGCCTCCTGGTCACCCACGACCGTGCGGAGGCCGCAACCATTGCCTCAAGGGTCGTCTCGCTGGCCGATCTGGCACACTCGGCGCCATGACGAGGCTCGAGGTCGTCGAGATCACCGCTCACGACACCCACGCGCTGCGCCTCAGCGTCCTCCGGTTCGACACGCCGACGAAGGAGGTGTCGTTCGCCGAGGACCACCTCGATGGTGTCGTCCACCTGGGAGTGCGCGACCTCGATGCCGACGGCGAGCCCATCGTGGCGGTCTCATCGTGGGTTCCCCGGAGGTATGCAGATCCGGTCGACGACACCATCGAGGACCGTGCCGTGCAATTGCGCGGCATGGCCACCGACCGCACGCTGCAGGCCAGGGGCATCGGCGGACTGCTGCTTGACGAGGGACTCAGCCGCATGGCCGCAGCAGGCCACCGGATCGTCTGGGCCCGCGCTCGCGACGTCGCGGTGCGCTTCTACGAGCGACACGGCTTCGCGATCCGAGGTGACGGTTTCGTCGACGAGGCCACACAGCTTCCCCACCACGTGGTGATGCGTTCGATTGCCAGCGGCCGTTCGGCGCTGTCAGCAGTCGATCGTGCTCCCTGACGAGTTCGCCGCACTCCGCCGTCGCGCCGACACCCTGCGGCGAGTGGCGACACGACTCCGTGCGCTCGCCGACGAGGTCGAGGCAGTGCAGCGCCATGGCGGCGCGGGGACATGGCGCGGCCCGGCGGCTACGGCCTTCGAGTGGCGGCTCGACACGCACCGGCGAACGCTCGGCAGCCATGCCGACGCACTCGCCGCACAGGCGCGTCGCTGGGATTCGATCGGCTGATCCTGTGCTCGGCTGGGATCCGCAGCGGGTTGCTGCACTTCACGCCGCTGCCCGAACATGCGCCATCGAACTTCGAGCCGTGTCGAGCAGCGTGTCATTCCTTCACGATGTCGAGCCAGCGCTCGCCGAGACCGACGAGATGCTCCATCGAACTGCAGCCGAGTGGGAGCAGCACATGCTCCCACTCCTTGCGAGGCTCGAGGGCAGCACCTTTGCCGACGAGGCCGTTGCGACGCTGCGCGCCTGGATGTCGGCTGCATCAGCGGTCGAGACCACCGACCACCTTCCGAATCCGGCCGATGCGCTGTTCCTGCAGATGCTCGACGATGCGGCCAATCCCTCGCACGCTGCGGCCTTCGTCCTGCGAGCCACCGACGACCCTGCGCTGCTGTTCGATTCCGCCGCCGACTCGCGACTCGCGCAACGCGTCGCACTGGTAGGTATCGAGGCACTCAGCCCGGCAGATGCAGAGCGGGCGGTGCTCGGCTTCATCGGATGGTTCCGTCACTACGAACTCACGCACAATCCCATCGACGAGTCCTATCAACACGAGTGGCGCCGCTTCCTCGTAGCACTCATCACGCCGTGGACGCTGCACTTCGCCCCACTGCACTCGGAGTGGAGATCCACCGCCGGCGAGCGAGCTGCGCTGCTGTCGTTCGTCGTCCGCGACATCGAGTCGCTCGAGTGGCTGCTGATCGGCGCCGGACGGGTCGTCGAGGAGGTTGCCGATGCAGTCGCCCGGTCGACATCGGATCTCGCCCTGGTCGAACTGCTGGGCTCCTATCTCGGACTGCTCGGCGGACTCGCAGTCGGCGTGCGGCGCGCTGCTGCAGCAGATGAGTTGGCCGTGTGGCACCGCCTGTGGATCGTGGCCGGCACCGTCGCCGGTGCAGTGGCCGGCGCGGTCTCGGGCAGCGCGCTGGCCCCCTCCGCCGCCAAGGCCACGGTCACTGTGGCCGAACGACTCTCGCAGCCATTCAGGCCCGACCCTGTACGGGCCGCCAGCGACGCCGAATACGCACACAGGGCGACGCTCGTGCTGGCCGCCGATGCCATCGCCATGGCGACCGTGTCGCACTGGCGTGCCCACGGGATCCTGCCGGCCGACACGCTGGCACCACCGACGCCGAATGCCGACGCATCAGATCCTCTCACCGACTACGTGCAGCGGTTCATCTCGTGGCGGTCTCGCCTCCCGGGCGGCGACGACGGCGACGCCGCCGTCAGGCTCACGGCACTGGTGTGGTCGGTGCTCGGGCCCGAAGAGGCGGGGCGGTCCACCGCAGCGCACGCCATCTGAAGCAGTGCCGAATTCGTCATCCGCCGCGGACGAGCACCTCGGTGGACACGAGCGTCTCGGTCGACTCATCAGGGGCCACGACGACGTCGAGTACCCACAGACCAGCCTGCGCGAACGTGACGATCCCACTGAAGTGATCGGGACCCTCGCGGGTGATGGTGACCGGTGATGCGGGCACTTCGGCGGATGGCAGCGAGACGCGCGCCTCGAGGCCGGCGATCGGCGCCAATGCCCCTCCGGCGCGTGAGACCACGATGTGCACCTCGTTGGTGCCGATCGACGCAGGCGTGACGACTATCGACACGATCACGTCGCTCGCGGCAAGCGTCGCCTCGAATGGCGCCGCAGCATCCGTCGGTCGCGGGGACGTGCCCACCATGGCGGCGACAAGGCCGAGAATTGCGATTCCCGCAACGGCCTCCACCAGCATCGTCCGCCGCAGGGACATCACTCCCTCGTGCTGCATCACCCAGCGCGCCGCGCCTGCAATGGCAAGGATGATGACCACGACGACGACCTTCACGAGGAGCATCCGCCCCCACGCTGTCGACGACACGTCGTCGAGGCTGCCTGCCTGCCGCCACGCCTGCGCGACACCGGTGATCACCGCCAGTGGCACGGCAACCGTGGCAATGAGCGAGAAGCGTCGCGCCACCATCTCGGTGGAGGTCTCGGCCAGATGCTGGCGGCGGAGCGTCGCAAGCACGGCAAGGCCTCCGAACCACGCCGCCACTGCGACCAGGTGCACGCTGTCGACGAGTGCCCACAGCGGCCACGGATCGAGCGACGACGGATGTCCGGCCAATGGGAACGACACGACGGCCAATGCTGACGCGCCGAACCACCGACGCGTTCCCGTCGGCAGCGCGGCAATCACGGCCAGCAGCACGCAGCGGGCAAGCAGTGCCCGGCCTGTCGACACGCTGAGCGCGCCACCGAGTCCCTCGCCAACGGTTGCGGCGAACCCAGCCAGCGCACCGAACGAGCCCACCAGGGCGACGACCGCAGCACTCCGCAGCACGAGTCGCGTCGATCGCCACTGGCCGAGCGCCCCACCCTGGCGACTCGCCCACCAGCCACCGCCCAGCAGCACGATTGCGCCGAGCAGCGACAGGAACCGGGCAACGGCATACAGCACGTCGACGAGATCATCACCCGAGCTGTCGAGCCCGGCGAGCAGGGCATCGCTGTCGCCGGCGGCCGCAGTGCCGACCTGAAACGCAAAGGCCCCCTCTACCACGTGGCCGTCGTCGGAGGTCACCCTCCAGGCAACGGCGTACAGCCCATCGCCCAGCAACTCGCTCTCGGGGACTGCCGCCGAGACAATGGTGTCGTCGTCACCCCGTCGGGGCGCGTCGATCGCAATCGGCGTGCCCTCGCCGTCTACGAGCTCGATCGCCGCCACCGATGGCTCAACCCCGTCGTCGAAGTCGAGGACAATCGAGGCCGGCACCGCCTCGAGCACGCTGTTCGCTGCGGGCGTGCTCGACTCGAGCGCCGCGTGCGCGTCGACTCGAGGTGCCGACGCAGCCAGCAACGCCATGACAACGGCAAGAAGCGAACCGGCACGACGACGCGTCATGGCATCAATCCTGCCGGTTCGACGCCGTCGATGCCGTGTCGGCCAAGGAGCCAGGCGAGGCGCTCGGGCTCGTCAGCTGCCATCACTGCTGCCGGCAGTCCGGTGAGTCCCATCGGACGTCGGCTGTCCCACAGCATGGTCAGCGTGCGCAGTTCGAGGCGCAGGTAGGCGGGCGACCAGTCGCGGTAGGTGCGCCCGTACACCGGTCCGAGATCTGCGTGGTGCACCTCGACCTCGCGCCAGCGCCGCAGCACGATGTC
This sequence comes from Actinomycetota bacterium, assembly GCA_041178405.1. Lineage (GTDB taxonomy): Bacteria > Actinomycetota > Acidimicrobiia > Acidimicrobiales > Ilumatobacteraceae > UBA668. The sequence continues at coordinate 14,532 of JBEGVK010000155.1, forward strand.
GTCGACGCCCAGATCAGCCGGCCATTCGTCGAACGAGAGCCAGCACGTCTCGAGCGCTCGGTCAGCGGCGAGGACCTCCGCCACGAGCACCGATGCGGGATGCGCCGATCCGGCGTCGATGTCGCCGGCCCGCTGTGCCGGGCCGCCCGGGTACTGCGCCACCCGTTCGCCGCGGCGTGCCCCCTCAAGCACCCGGACATGCGACTCTGCATTGCGCGCAAGGTGTGCCAGCAGGTGGCCGACGCTCCACCCGTCGAGCAGGCAGGGCCGCCGTGCTGCCGCGTCGTCCAGTCCGGCCAGAGCGCCCTCGAGGGCGCGGTGCGCCTGGGTCGCGCCGTCGATTGCCATCCGCAGCATCGGATCCAGCATCAGATGCACCGTAGACGCGACTTGCTGCCCCAACCATGCCCGCCCGCTGCGCTGCACCTACACTTCCGCTTCCCCCTATGAATGCCGACTCCACCGAGCCCCTCACAGAGAGCCCAATCCCAGAGGGCGGCCGCAGCGTCGACTCGCTCGTCCTCGTGAACACCGGGAACGGCAAGGGGAAGAGCTCGGCCGCCTTCGGCGTCATGGTCCGAGCCATCGCCCGCGACTGGAAGGTCGCCGTGGTGCAGTTCGTGAAGAGCAGCGAGTGGAAGGTCGGCGAGGAGAAGGTCGGCCGGCAACTGGGTGTCGACTGGCGCGCACGCGGCGGCGGATTCACCTGGGACTCGTCGAACCTCCAGCACGACATCGACCTCGCGCAGGCCGCCTGGAACGAGGCCGACGACATCATCTCGAGCGGCAACTACGACCTGGTGATCCTCGATGAGCTCACCTACCTGTGCTCGTGGGGATGGGTTCCGACTGCTGACGTCGTGAAGTCGATCGAAAATCGGCCACGGCACGTGAACGTCGTCATCACCGGGCGCGATGCTCCGCAGGAGTTCATCGACGTCGCAGACACGGTCACCGAGATGCGC
>JBEGVK010000156.1:0-3723 GCA_041178405.1 Actinomycetota bacterium
AGTGGCTTTCCAGCACCGACGAGGTGCTGCTGGCCGACAACGTCGTCAAGCGTCTGTGGCCGAAGCCGCGCTGCCAGCGGCGCCTGGGCGCGGAGGCGCTCTGCGGCGGCGGCGCTGAAAAGGTCTGACACTGCGGCGACGGTAGCGGCTCGCGGCGCAGGCTGGCGCAGCCTCCTACAGCGTGCTGAGCACCCGCGTATAGGCGTCGCGACGCCACCCGGGCACTTGCTCTATCAGCCACGCCGGCTCCGCCCATCGCCATGCTGCGAACTCGCGGCCGTCCGGTGTCGGCTCGATCTCAGCCGACACCGCGTCGAAGAGGAACCACTTCTGCGCCTGCCCGATTCGATTGCACCCACCGCCCTTGGCGTCCCGCACCTCGTCAGGCCACTCGTAGGCAACCCAGTCGGGGTACTCGGCACGGGCAACGACGTGTTCGGCGCCGAGTCCGGTCTCCTCGCCGAGCTCACGCCACGCCGCTTCCTCCGGGCTCTCCCCCACCTCGAGGCCTCCCTGCGGCAGCTGCCAGCTTCCCGGCGAGTCAGCTCGCTCGAAGGCGAGCACCTGGCGGCCATCGACATGGCGGACGACCACGACTACGCCGACGCGGAAGTGCGGTGCAGGCACGGGCTGATCAGGCCTTCGGCGGGAGGACCCGTACGCCGAGCTCGTCGAGTTGCTTGGGCGCCACGGGTGTCGGCGCATTGGTCATCGGGTCGAGTCCCGACTGCGTCTTCGGGAAGGCGATCACCTCGCGGATGTTCTCCTCGCCAGCGAGGATTGCCACGAGACGGTCGATGCCGAATGCGAAGCCACCGTGCGGCGGAGCGCCGTACCGGAACGGGTTGAGGAAGAAGCCGAACCGCTTCTGCGCCTCCTCGTCGCTGATGCCGAGGAGCGTGAAGATGCGCGCCTGCAGGTCGGGCTGGTGGATACGGATGCTGCCCGACCCGAGTTCCCAGCCGTTCAGCACGAGGTCGTAGGCCTGGCTGCGCACCTTCAGCGGCTCGGTCTCGAGCAGATGGAGGTCGTCGGGATGCGGCTGCGTGAACGGGTGATGGCCGGGACGCGGCCGACCGGAGGCCTCATCGACGCCGACGAAGAGCGGGAAGTCGATGACCCAGAGGTATCGATAGGGACCCTCGTGCACCGGCGGCCGGCCGATGTCGTTGCGAAGCTGTCCGAGCACTTCGCAGGCCGTGGCCCACTCGTCGGCGACGATCAGCAGCAGGTCGCCGGGGGCAGCGGCAAGGCGCTGGCGCAGGCCCGCCTGCTCGGCGTCGCTGAGGAACTTGGCGACGGGCGACTCGAGCGCGCCATCCGCCGCCACCTTGATCCAGACGAGGCCCTTGGCGCCCATCTTCTTCGCCTTGTCGGTCATTGCATCGAGCTTGTTGCGTCCGTACTCGTCAGCCCTGCCCGTCGCGTTGATGCCCTTGATACACGCTGCCCCGGCGAAGGCCTTGAACTCGGTGGCTGAGAACGCGTCACCGAGGTCGTGCAACTCCATCCCAAAGCGCAGGTCGGGCTTGTCGCTGCCGAATCGGTTCATCGCCTCGTGCCAGGTGATCTTCTCGATCTCACCCGGCTCCTGCCCCGCTGCCCTCGCCGCAGCAACCACGGCAGCGCCGATCGCCGCGTGGACATCGTCCTGGCTGACGAAGCTCATTTCTGCATCGAGCTGCATGAACTCGTACTGTCGGTCCGCACGGAGATCTTCGTCGCGCAGGCAACGCGCCAGCTGGTAGTAGCGGTCGATGCCGGCCACCATGAGCAACTGCTTGAACAGCTGCGGGCTCTGCGGGAGCGCGTAGAACGAGCCCGGCTGCTGGCGGCTGGGAACGATGAACTCGCGGGCGCCCTCCGGCGTACTGGGTACGAGCATCGGGGTCTCGACCTCGACGAATGCCTGCGCCTCCATCGCCTGGCGGATGGCGCTGTTGACGGCGGCGCGGAGGCGCAGGTTGCGCTGCATCCGCTCGCGCCTGATGTCGAGGTACCGGTACTGAAGGCGGGTGTTCTCAGCGACCTGGTCGGCTCGCTCGGTGATCGGGAAGGGAGGAGGTTCGGCGACGTTGAGCACGTCGACCGAGCAGTCCTGCAGTTCGATCCTGCCGGTCGCGAGTCGGTCGTTGGCGCTCTCGGCCGGCCGGGCGGCAACGGTGCCGGTGACGCGCACGACGTACTCGGGACGGACGTCGACCGAGTTGTCGACCACGCACTGCGTGACGCCGCTGTGGTCGCGGAGGTCGATGAAGGCGAGGTGCTCGCCATGCTCTCGTCGTGTGGCGACCCAGCCAGCGAGTGTGACGGTCGAGCCGATGTGCTCGGTTCGGAGATCGCCGCAGCGATGGGTTCGCAGGGAGGTAGCGCTCATGTGATGATGGTCCTGAGGTGGGTGGTGAGAGAACTGCGGTCGACTTGGTGCTGCGCCACGGAATGGTCGCGAAGAGGGCGGACAGTCACGGTGCCGGCGGCCACCTCGTCGCTGCCGACAATCACGGCGACTGCGGCGCCGCTGCGATCGGCAACCTTCATCTGGCTCTTCATGCTGCGATTCTCGTAGGCGCGGTCGACTCGAAGACCAGCGGCGCGCAGCGACGACGTGATCTGCAGCGCCTCGAGTCCGCCGGTCGTGTCGACGACGAAGACGTCGACGTCGGCACTCGGTGCAGAGAACGTGCCCTCGTCGTCGCAGGCGAGCAGCGTGCGATCGAGTCCGAGTGCGAACCCGACGCCAGGCGTGGATGGACCGCCGAGTGACTCGACGAGGCCGTCGTACCGGCCTCCGCCACCGAGTGCGTTCTGCGCGGAGTCGAGGGTGCCACCCTGGTACTCGAACGTCGTGCGTCGGTAGTAGTCGAGGCCGCGCACCAGCGTTGACGACACGGTGAAGGGTATGCCGGACGCCTGCAGTCCGGCCTGCACGGCATCGAAGTGTGCTGCAGCAGCGTCGCTGTAGAAGTCGGCAATCCGCGGTGCCCCTGCGATGAGCGGCGCATCCTGGTCGCGCTTCGAGTCGAGGACTCGCAGCGGATTCCGCTGGAGTGTCTGTCGGCTCTCGGGCGACAGCGCATCGGCATGCGCCGTGAAGTGTGCAGTGAGCGCCTCGACGTACCGGGCCCGGTCGTCGGGCTCACCGAGCGAGTTCACGAGGAGATTCACCTGGCGGAGTCCGAGTGCCCGGAAGAAGTCCCAGCCGAGGGCGATGATCTCGACATCGAGGTACGGGTCGTCGGCACCCAGCACCTCGATGCCTACCTGGTCGAACTGGCGGTACCGCCCGCGCTGGGGCTTCTCGTAGCGGAACATCGAGCCCGTGTACCAGATCTTCCACGGTGTCACCGGCCGGTGCTCGACGAACGCCCGGCAGATGCTGGCGGTCAGCTCGGGCCGCAGGGCGATGTGCCGACCTCCCTTGTCGTGGAAGTCGTACATCTCCTTGCTCACCACGTCGGTGGCGTCGCCGATGCGCTGGAACACTCCGAGGTCCTCGAGCAGCGGCGAGATCACCTGCGAGTAGCCGGCCCGCTCCACCGTGTCGGCGAAGACCCCGACGAACTGCCGCCAGCGCCCCGATTCGGGCGGCAGGATGTCGCGCATCCCCGGCGAGGTCTGGAATTCAGGCACAGCGGGCAAGGCTACCGCCGCCTCCTGTCGTGAACCGGCGGCGTCGCCGGCCTGCCGTGCCGTGTCGGCGACTAGGGTTCCCGCGATCAGCCC
>JBEGVK010000157.1:0-7545 GCA_041178405.1 Actinomycetota bacterium
GGCCGGTGGGCCCCGGCGGGCGGTCGCACCGGAGCGGCTGCGACTCACAGGAGGTATCGACCGTGGGGTACTACGACTTGAGTCGATTGCCCAACTCTTGAGGCATCCCAGATCGGGAGCCGACCGCCCAGCGGGGAGGTCAGCAGTTCCAGGCGTCGATTCGGCCGACCCGCTCGGTGGCCGAAGTCTTTCCGTTGGTGACTCGCACCACGGTGTAGTAATCCTCGAGGCCGGTGCCGTCGGCGTTCACGCATGTCTTGGCAGGTGTCGTCACAGTCCACGACACGGTGCCGTTCAACTTGGTGAGGGTCTTGGTTTCCGAGACGATGAAGGCGTTGCCCATCGTGTCGATCTTGGTGCCGTCGAGTTCGACCACCTGCACGGTGACCGTGACGGTGGTCGTGGTCGTGGCCGTGCACTGGATGTTCGCCGAGCCGGTCAACTGCTTCGTGGCGCTGAGCGGGGCTGGCGTACTGGCCGACGCGGAGCAGGAGACCGCCGTGGTTCGGAGCGACACTGTGGCGAAGGCCGATGAGGGGGTGAAGACGGCCACGGCGGCCACGGCGGCCACTGCCGCACGGGGTCCGAGTCGTCTGCGCATGTGAGAGTTATATCATCCGAAACTCTCACGTTCCACGCTGAAGTCGCCACGGCGCGTGATCTTGATGTTGGTGGTGAAAACATCACGCATAGTGTGATTTCACGGGGCGTGTGCGACCCGCCACGCACGCTACGTGGCGGTCTTGGGCGGGCCGAGCGGATCGTGCCGCCCGCCCCCGGACTCAGCCGAGGTCGGCCATGGCGGCGACGAGTGCAGCGATGTCGAACGGCTTGACGACCACTCGCCCGATGCCGATCGTGGCGAGGCGCTCGGCGGTCGCCGTCGACGCATCGCCAGTGACCGCCCAGACGGGCGCGTTGATGTTGAGTCGTCGGAGATCGGCAAGGAGTTCGTCGCCGCTGCCGTCGGGCAGGTCGAGGTCGACGAGAACGAGGTCGAGTGCGGGCGCGTCGGCGCGCACGCCGTCGATGATCGTCCGGGCGTCGGCGAGCGATCTCGCGATGACCACCGTCCAGCCCGGCATGAGGGCCACGACATGCTCCATGAGCACTCGGTTGAGTTCATCGTCCTCGACGTAGAGCACCCGCCTCGTGCCGCCCGTCATGCGATCACGCTAGCGACGAGCGAGCAGTTGCAGCCGCAGCGCGGCGGGCATGGAGGGTGCCATCGAACTGCCGGCCGCACGCCTGTCGTGCCGATACGCTCGGCGCATGTCGACCGGCGGCGCAAAGCGGCCCTTCTGGATGCACCAGTTGGTCGAGTACATCCTCGGCGGCGGGCTCGTGGCCATCGGAACGCAGAGCCTCACGCCGATTGTCCCGTCGGCCCTTGGCGCCACGCTGCTGGTGTACGCAGCGTGCACGAAGAGTCCCGTGGCTGCATTTCGACTGCTCTCCCGCCGCGTGCACCGATTCGTCGACCCGTTGCTCATCGCACTGCTCGTGTTCGGCGCGGTGCAGCCGTGGATCGATGTCGACGCCGCCTCGCAGGTGGCGATCGGGGGCGTGGCGTTCGTCTACCTCGTGGTGTGGATCCAGTCGAGCTATGCCGAGCGGGTTCCCCGCAGCGAGCGGGCGGCTGCACGGACAGCGACGACAGCGACAACCGCTCCGGGCGACAGGGGCGCCGGGTCGTCGGCCCCCGACCGTTCGACGGAGATGGGTCGCTCGATGGGCCGACTCGTCGGGCGTGGGGTTGCGGCGGCACGCAGCGCTGCGACCCGGCGGCAGTCGGGCAACGGTGGATAGCCTTCACCACATGTCGTTCGAACCCCCCGCACCCGATCTCGAGAAAATCATCGCCGCGTGGGAAGAGTGGGAGCGCGGTGACGAGTCGCCGGGCCGAGTGATGGCCAACCTGAAGACGGCCGGCCTGCCCGCAGTGCTGCATCGCCTCCGCGACGAGGGATGGAAGCCGTCGGCCTGACGGCCGCCGCTGATGGGTGCTGACGCACTGCCGCATCGTCGGCGAGGCGGCGCGCAGCACATTCCCCGTCCGGGCGACTGGACGCCAGGGGCGCCCCCTCAGTGGCCAGAGCCCGCAGGCGCCGTTGCGGTGGCATCACTCGACGCGTCGCTGCGCAGTGGCCACTTGCGCGAACCGGGCGAGCCCGACGACTTCTCGCACCCGTTGCGGCCCGCCGACAGCAGGGCCTCGTCGGTGCTCGCCGTGTTCGCCGACGGCCCCCACGGTGCAGAGGTGCTGCTGACTCGCCGGTCGCAGTCGCTCAGCAGCCATCGCGGTGAGATGAGCTTTCCCGGAGGCCGAGTCGATCCGGACGAGGGCTATGCGACTGCTGCCCTGCGTGAGGCTCACGAAGAGGTCGGCCTTCCGCCACACGCCGTGAGGGTGCTCGGCGCACTCGACCCCATCAGCACGTGGGTGAGCCGCAGCTGGATCGTGCCGATCGTGGGCATCGCCGAGGACGGTGCCGACGCATGGCGCCATCTCGGACCGGCATCCGGTGAGGTCGATCGCGTCATGTGGGTGCCGCTCGCCGACCTCTGCGCCCCCGGCACCTTCCGTGAAGAGCGGTGGCGCACCGAACGAGGCGAGCTGGCGGTCTCGTTCTTCGAGCTCGACGACGAGACCGTGTGGGGAGCCACGGCACGCGTGCTGCGCTCGGTGCTCGCCGCGGTGCACGCCCGATAGCTGGATCACGGTCCGCCGAACAGCCGCACCGCGGCGTAGAAAGTCTGGGCCCACCACCGGCAACTGGTGCGCAGCCATGCCGACCGTGTCTCGCAGTGGTTCAGCATGTCGCGCAGGAACCTGTCGTCGATCGCCTTGCGGCTCGTCGCATTCCACTGATGGGTGCCGTAGCGGCGGTCGATGAGGCGCAGGTTGCGGTAGCCGAAGTCGTGGCGTCGGCACGGGTGCCGGAAGTCGAACGACCGGCCGGTGCTGCCGACGAGCGGTGCCGAGCAGAGGTCGGTCGACCAGTCGAACCATCGGTCGACGCCGACGCTGGCGAGGAAGTACGACATGCTCACCCGGAACAGCATCGTGTCGACGTACCACCGGTCAGCGGTGGCGGAGCGCTCGGTGGTGGCTTCGGCAGCCGTGGCCGGGAGCGGCGACAGGGAGATCGATGCGACGGCCAGGACGGTCGTGGCCGTGACGAGCAGCGCAGTGCGAATGCGCACGCCGTGCTCCGTTCAGGTGATGGGTCGCCGGGGGAGTGCAGCGGACGCCAGAGCGCCGATGACGTCGGGGGAGCGGGCTCTCGGCAGCGTCAGCTGGCGAGCGACTGGAGGAGGTGCCAGGCCGCCTCGACATGGCGGGCGTCGGTGGTGCGCCCGCCGACGGAGACGCGGCACGCCACCCGGCCATCGAGCACGGTGCGTGTGAACAGCGCAGCACCGCTGGCGTTGGCGCGCTCGATGAGCGCGTCGGTGGCATCGTTGCCGGCGACGAGGCTGAGGCACAGCAGGTTGAGCGGGTGCGGTGCGACGATCTCGAAGCGGGGGTCGGCGGCCGCCCATGCGGCGAGCTGCTGGGTGAGGTCGACATGGCGGCGGATCATCGCCACCGCATCGTCGACGCCTCCCGATCGAATCGAGAACCACAGCTTCAGCGACCGGAACCGTCGGCCGAGCGGCACCTGCCAGTCGCGGTAGTCGATGACGGCGCCCGCCTCGGCGGCCTTCGATCGGAGGTACTCGGGAAGGATGCTGAGCGCCCCGAGCAGCGCAGCGCGGTCGGCCGTCCAGAACAGGTCGCAGTCGAAATTGACACCCATCCACTTGTGCGGATTGGTGCAGTAGCTGTCGACGCTGTCGAATCCGTCGAGCAGCCAGCGGTACTCGGGTGCCAGTGTGGCGATGCCGCTCATTGCCCCGTCGACATGCAGCCAGATCGAGTGGGCGCTGGTGACTTCGGCAATGGCGGCGACAGGGTCGACGGCCATCGAACTGGTGGTGCCCAGTGTGGCGCATGCCCAGAAGGGCACGAGTCCGGCGGCGAGGTCGGCCTCGACGACCCGGCGGAGTTCATCGGGTCGCATGGCGAAGCGATCGTCGTGCGGAACGATACGCAGCCGGTCGGTACCGATGCCGGCGATGCGCAGGCCCTTCTCGATGCTGCTGTGCGCCTGCGAGGTCGCATAGGCGACGAGGTGCGAGGTGTCGCCTGAGGCGTTGACGGCGCCGCCGGTGGCGCGCCAGCGGGCGGCGAGGATGGACGCGAGCGAGGCCTCGCTGGCGGATCCCTGGATGACCCCTCCGCCGTGCGGCGATGTGCTGCGGAATCGATCGGGCAGGCCGAGGAGTTCCTGCATCCAGTCGAGCATCAGCGTCTCGACCTCGGTGCATGCGGGACTCGTGACCCAGCTCATGCCCTGCACGCCGAGTCCCGAGGCGGCGAGATCGCCGAGGATGGCGGGATAGCTGGTGTTGCCGGGGAAGTAGGCGAAGAACGAGGGGTGCTGCCAGTGCGTGATGCCGGGCATCACCACGCGGTCGAGGTCGGCGAGGACGTCGGCGAAGGGTTCGGCGTGCGCCGGCGGGTGCTCGGGCAGGCTGGCGCGGATGTCGCCGGGCGCGACTGGGCTGGCGACCGGGTAGCGCTCGACTCCCTCGAGGTACTCGGCGATCCAATCGATGAGCGCGTGGCCGTGCTGGCGGAACTCGTCGGGCGTCACTGGGTCTTGCTACCAGCGCAACTGCAGGGCCGCAACCAGTGGCAGTGGGCCACGCCGCAGCGTGCCGTCACCCGAGCGACGGTGCGTCACGAACCGCCGCCATCCCTGCTGCCGGCACCAGCGGCGTCGTTGACGACCCGGTCGCGGGCTCGCACTCCCTTCGAGATGCGCCAGCCGATGAACGCCAGGCCGAGAGCGAGCACACCCATGGTGAGGTACTGGCGCCACCCTCCCCGGGCATCGCTGCCGCAACCCGGTCGCGGGAGCAGTCCGATGCAGTCGTCGAGGTTCTGCTCGTCGGGGAAGAAGACGTTGTCGCCGTCGTCGGCAGGTGGCGCGGTGGCGGTGCGTGCACTGGCGGCAACCGATGCCCCTCCGCTCGTTTCAGCGCTGGGGCCTCCGGCAGCGGCAGTGCCGGGGGTCAGCACGGCGAGTACTGCTGCGACACATGCCGCACGGGCGCGACGCCGGCCGAGGGTGGTTGCCATGTCGACATCGTCGCACGCGGCACGGTCGCGCGGGGTATCGGTCGCCTACCATCGGCCGCCATGGCGCAGCGCGACGAGACGGTGCTCGTGGTCGACTTCGGGGCCCAGTACGCGCAACTCATTGCCCGTCGCGTCCGCGAGCTGAAGGTGTACAGCGAGATCGTCAGCCACCGCATCACCGCAGCCGAGGTGGCCGCTCGCCAGCCGGCAGCAATCATCCTTTCGGGCGGTCCGAAGAGCGTGCACGTCGAGGGGGCGCCGTCGCTCGACCCGGCGATCTACGAACTCGGCGTCCCGATCCTGGGCATCTGCTACGGCGTGCAGCTCATCGCCCAGCAGCTCGGTGGCACGGTCGGCCGCGGGATGCGCGGCGAGTACGGGCGAGCGCGGCTTGCCCGCGTTACGTCGACGCCGAGCGAGTTGCTCGACAGCACTCCGGCCGAGCAGGACGTGTGGATGAGCCATTTCGACGCGGTCACCGAGGTGCCGTCCGGGTTCAGCTGCACCGCCAGCACGCCCGATGCGCCGGTTGCGGCGATGGAGCATCCCGGTCGCCGTATCTACGGCGTGCAGTGGCATCCCGAGGTGGTGCACAGCCCGTTCGGCATGGAGGTGCTGGCCAGCTTCCTGCACACGATCGCCGGGTGCGACGCCGCATGGACGATGCGGTCGATCATCGACGAGCAGGTGGCGTCCGTGCGGTCGCGTGTCGGCAGCGGTCGCGTGATCTGTGCGCTCAGCGGTGGCGTCGACTCGGCGGTGGCGGCAGCGCTGGTGCACCGCGCCATCGGCCATCAACTGGTGTGCATCTACGTCGACACGGGGCTGATGCGCCGCGGCGAGAGCGACCAGGTGGTCGAGACGTTCAAGCGCAACATGGGCATTGAACTCATTCACGTCGATGCTGGCGCCCGCTACTTCGAACGGCTGAAGGGTGTCGTCGAACCCGAGCAGAAGCGCAAGATCATCGGCGAGTTGTTCGTGCGCATCTTCGAAGAGCACACGGGCGGCCTCAGCGATGCTGAGTTCCTCGTGCAGGGCACGCTCTATCCCGACGTGATCGAGAGCGGCGGCAGCGACGGCACGGCAGCGGTCATCAAGAGTCACCACAACGTCGGCGGCCTGCCCGACGACATGCGACTGCAGCTGGTCGAGCCGCTGCGCGACCTGTTCAAGGATGAGGTGCGCCGTCTCGGCACCGAGCTGGGCCTGCCCGACGAGATCGTGCTCCGCCAGCCGTTCCCGGGTCCGGGGCTGGGCGTGCGCATCCTCGGCGAGGTGACGCCCGAGCGGGTGGCGATCCTGCAGCATGCCGATGCGATCGTGCGCGAGGAGATCCTCGCTGCAGGGCTCGAGCGCGACCTGTGGCAGAGCTTCGCCGTGCTCGCCGCCGACGTGCGTTCGGTCGGCGTGATGGGCGACGAGCGCACCTATGCGCACCCGGTGATCATCCGGGCCGTCACGAGCGACGACGCAATGACGGCCGACTGGGCCCGCCTGCCCTACGACCTGCTGGCCACGATGTCGAACCGGATCATCAACGAGGTCGCCGGGGTGAACCGCGTGGTCTACGACGTCACGTCGAAACCCCCGGGCACGATCGAGTGGGAATGACGCCTCGAGCGGGACGGACACCGGCCCGCTGGGGGCAGGTGCCCTGAGGCCTCGCTGACGGCACGCCCTGACCCGTCGCCCGGAGCGTGGGCGGCGCTCCGGCAGGCCAGCAGGCCGGCTGCAACAGATTCGTAATACTTGCTAGGCTTCGCCCGCCATGGCCTCCGCCCACCGACCTGCCGTCCGCGCCGCTCGCCGACCCGGCAGCGTGCGCGCCACCGTGCTTGCCGTCGGTCTCATCGGCGGTTCGCTGCTCCAGGCCCACCTCGCCCACGCTGACGGGGTCACCGACGCGCAGGCCCGGGTCGATGCCACGCTCGCCGAGCTCGAGAGCCTGCGCGACCAACTCGGCCAGATCGACGAGGAATTCGGCGAGGCACTCGACCGCAAGGAAGTGCTCGACGGCGAGATCCTCGAGGCCCAGGCCGATGTCGACCGCATGGCGACAGAGCTGGGCGGCGCCGAGGCCGTCCTGCAGGAGATCGCCCTCGCCCGCTTCGTGGCAGGCGGTTCCACCGACCTCAGCCCCGTGTTCTCCGACGCGGCGGCCTACAGCGCCGCCGAGCAGCGGGATGCGCTGAACCGCATCGCCAGCGATTCCGGCGAGGCCGATGTCGACGACATCACCAAGCTGCTCGACGACCTCACTGACGCACGCGATCTCCTCGCAGCGAAGCTCGCCGAGGCCGGCAATCTCATTTCGTTCCTCGACGCGAAGCGCCTCGAGTTCGAGGGCCTCG
>JBEGVK010000158.1:0-23069 GCA_041178405.1 Actinomycetota bacterium
CCTGACGCCCGCTCGATCGGCCTCGGCGTTGAGGAAGGCGAGATCGAATGGTGCGTTGTGCGCGACGACGCGGGCTGATTCGAGCCGGCTGGCGAGTCCGGTGATCGCGGCGGCGGTCCGCGGTGCCCTCCACAGCGCCCGTCGACGGATGCCGTGCACCTCGGTCGGCCCGGTCGACCGCCAGGGGATCAGGTCGGGGCGGACGAGGGTCGACCACCGGTCGAGGATCCGTCCGTCGGCATCGACGACCACCACGCCGATCTGCAGGATCCGATGCCGTGCCGGGTCGAGGCCCGAGGTCTCCACGTCGACGACGGCGAATCGCTCGCGGGCGAGGCTTTCATCCACACGGGCACCCTACGACAGGCGTGCGACGCGGCCCAGCGGGGATGGAGTGGGGGACATCCATCCTGCCGCTGGGCCAGCGGATGACGGGAAGAGTCCCGACGGTGCCGCGTCGGCGGTGATCAGGCGCGCATGGCGCGGGCGCGGACACCGATCGGTGCCGACACGGTGAAGCCAGCGAGGTGGCGGTCCTCCTCGCTCTCCCCGGCCCAGAAGCCGTATTCGTGGTTGGTGCGGGCGAAGGTGCGGCACTCCTCGATCACCGGGCAGGTGCCGCACAGCTTGCGGGCCTTGGCCTCACGGCGCTCACGGGCCTGGGGGCGCTCGGCCCGGGGCGGGAAGAAGAGGTGGGTCTGCCCCTTGCAGACGCCTTCTTCCATCCACGAGGTGTCGCCGGTCGGGGCGGGAATTCCGACTACCTGCAGGGTGGCCATGCCATGTTCTCCTCTGAGCGGGCTTTTATCACTAACTCCCGATGACTTCATGCTAAATGATTGTGGGGGGAAGTCAAGGGACTTTCCGATGCAACCTGTCGATGGCCGCCATTGACCGACGCGATGGACTGCGGGCCGCCAAGAGAGGGCGGCGGAGGGGCGAGCACCGCCGGTTCGGACGGCAACGGTTGGACGGCAACGGTTGGGCGCCATCGGGTACGGCGCCACCGGGCACTGGCGGCCCGCAGGCCGACCGGTCCCGCCAGCGAACGGCGCCTACAGCAGTTCGGCGGCGAGGCTGGCCACGGTGCTGCGCTCGCAGGAGGTCAGCGTGACGTGCCCGAAGCACGATTGGCCGCCGAACGCCTGGATGAGCACCGCCAGCGCGTTGTTCGACTCGCCCAGGTACGGGGCGTCGATCTGGCTGGTATCGCCGGTGAAGACCACCTTGGTGCCCTCGCCGACGCGGGTGAGCACGGTCTTCAGCGTGGTCGGCTCGAGGTTCTGCGCCTCGTCGACCACCACCATCTGGCGGTGCAGGCTGCGACCCCGGAGGAACGTGACGGACTCGAGCGAGAGCTGGCTGCGGCTGACGAGTTCGTCGACCAACCGCTGGGCGTCGTTCGAGCTCCGCTGGTCGGTGAGCGCCACGATGGCGTCGTGGATCGCGGACATCCAGGGGTCGAGCTTCTCGTCGAGGCCCCCCGGCAGGAAGCCCACGTCGGCCCGGCCGACGGGCACGAGCGGGCGGTACACGGCCAGCCGCTCGTAGCGGCGGTGCTCGACGACCTGCTCGAGACCCGCAGCGATGGCGAGCAGCGTCTTGCCGGTGCCGGCCCGCCCGTCGAGGGCGACGATGCTGACATCGGGATCGAGCAGCAGTTCGAGGGCGAAACGCTGCTCCTTCGAGCGGGCGCGCAGGCCCCACGCCTCGGGAGCGCCATGGCTGAGCGCCTCGATCCGCTCACCCCGACGCCGGGCCAGCGCCGACTGCGATCCGGCGCGGACGACGGCGAAGCCGTTCTCGTGCAGATCGAAATCGCGGCCGGCGGCCACCTGCTCGATCCCGACATGGCCCATCGAATACAGCTGGTCGACGACCTCGTGATCGGCCTCGATCGTCGTCCACCCTGCGGGACGCGTGTCGGACCGCCGGCCGATGGGGGCATGCGGCCGCGCATCGAGGCCGAGATGCGCAGCCTTGATGCGCAGCGCCGCATCGTTCGAGACGACGGTGGTGGGGGAGTGCTGCGCCTGGCCGAGTGCGGCGCCGATGATCCGATTGTCAGGGATCGACGGATCGAGTCCGTGCTCGGTGAGGATGTGCCGCTGGATGCCGTTGAGCTCGACGCGCAGGGTGCCAGCCCCGTCGCCGATCGGCGCCGGCGACCCGAGCGACCCCCCGGCGCGAACGCGGAGGTCCTCGATGGTGCGCAGGGCTGTGCGAGCGGCCCGGCCGACGTCGTCCGGCCTGGTCTTGAGGCCGTCGAGCTCCTCGATGACCGTGAAGGGAATGACGACGTCGGCATCGCCAAATCCGTCGAGGCAGCCGGGATCGCCTACGAGCACGGACGTGTCGAGCACCACGCGAGTGCGGACTGAGACGGCTGGGGCGGCCGGCGCAGGCGACGGGCGAGAACTGCCGCGTGCGGCGATGTCGGTCAACGAGGACCCCGTCGACGAGTGCGGTGTGCGGTGCTCGACAGCAACCGCCGCGTTTTAGCCGATGCCTCATCGATGGTGGTGGATGGTCGTCTGAGTCAAGCCGGCGCGCGCCCGCCGATCGTGTTTGTGCAAATGCAATGACGAGAATGCTTGTAATCGGCGCGGAAACCTTGTTCCATGTGCATTCGTAACAGCCTCGTTACACAAAGAACCGGTACCCGGAGGTATCACCTACATGACCAAGGCAGAGCTCATCGACGCAGTGGCAGCAGCTGCTGGCGTGACGAAGGCCGATGCGGAGCGCACGGTCGGAGCGTTCTTCGATGTCGTCCTCGCGGCGACGAAGAAGGGCGACAAGGTGGCGTGGCCGGGCTTCGGCTCGTTCAGCACGTCGAAGTCAGCCGCTCGCATCGCGCGCAACCCGCAGACGGGTGCCGAGGTGCAGGTTGCCGCCTCGACGCGCATGAAGTTCACCTCCAGCAGCACGCTGAAGGCCGCGCTCAACCCCAAGAAGTAAGACCCAATCCCACCAACCAACAACCCACATAACAGGAAGGAAACTTCAGTGGCAGCAGCAAAGAAGACGGCCAAGAAGGCCGCAAAGAAGGCCCCGGCCAAGAAGGCCGCCAAGAAGGCTACCAAGAAGGCCGTGAAGAAGGCCCCGGCCAAGAAGGCCGCCAAGAAGGCGACCAAGAAGGCCGCCAAGAAGGCGACCAAGAAGGCGACCAAGAAGGTCGCCAAGAAGGCTCCGGCAAAGAAGGCCGCCAAGAAGGCGACCAAGAAGGCCGCCAAGTAATACTGGCGATCTGCCGAACAACGAAGGAACGGGGGGCCCTCGGCCCCCCGTTCGCATTTTTGTCTCGAGACCGGGTGCCGTGCCGGGGCGGTGACCAGGCCGACGATTCGGTGGAAGCGATGTTCCAGGCGCGGCGCCCTACAGGCTCGTGATGCGCTTGAACACCTCGGCGGCCGACATCCCGTGCGGTGCGCCGAGCTCGCCGAGCCGTGCGGTGATCCTGCTCCGGAACTCCTCGAGCTGAGCGGGCTCGACTGCCTTCATCGTGCTCTCGAACTGGCTCTCGTGTGCCTCGAGTGCGTGGAGTTTGTCGGCGAGATGTCCGCTGACGTCCTCGACATGATCGGGCTCGTCGGCCTCCCACAGCAGCAGCAGGCTCGGGCGGTGAGCGGGAAGGCCGTGCTCGGGAAAGAAGTGCGGATCGCGGGCGGCGACGATGCCCTCACATGCGAGCAGGCCGGCGTGCCGGTGATCTGGATGAAGGCGGTAACGCTTCCACGGATCATGTCCGAGGACGGCCTCGGGTCGCAGTTCGCGGATCACGCGCGCCACCTCGCCACGCGCAGCAAGGTCGCTCTCGAGCTCTCCATCGACCCGGCCGAGAAAGACGACCGACCCGGCGTTCGCCCCGGCCAGCCGTCGTGCTGCCTCGCGCTGCTCGCCCTGTCGCTGCGCTACCAGCACAGCCGTGTCGGCTGCTGCGTCCCATGTTCCCTTCGACCCATCAGTGAGCACGAGGTGGTGCACGATGCACCCGGCGGCAGCCCACTTGGCGAGCGTGCCCCCGCAACCGAACTCGACGTCGTCGGGATGCGCGCCGATCGCAAGCGCAGACGCCGGCACCGGCACGTTGGTGCTCATCGGGGATCGGATCGGAATGGCGGGCTGGCCTGGGTCGTTGGCGGTATCGGTCGAAGCCATTCGGGAAGTGCCTCCTGGACGAGAGGGTGACAGAGGTCGTCGGGTGTGTCGATGTCGAGGGCGAGCAGTGGGTCGCGGCGGACGGCGAGCGGGAGTCCGCTGCGGAGTGCCAGCAGTTGGTGCCGGTCGAACGATCGCCTGCCGTACGAGAAGGAAAAGTCGCAGTCGACGGGCACCGAGGCCACATTGGTGCCGTCGCCGGCGAGATCGGGAACGAGCGTGATAGTGCCCGCCAGGCAGACGCCGTCGAAGGTGCGCGCACACGGGAGGTCGCCGTGGGCGACGATGACCTGCGATGCGCCGAGCTCGCCGAGGACCGCCACGCCGTTGCGCACTGCGCCATCGAGTCCGGTACCGGGTGACCAGATGACGCCGGCGCCGGCCGCCTCCGCCCAGGCGGCGACCTCGCGGTCGTCGCACACGACGTGCACCGGCAGGCTGCCGGCAGCAGCGATCACCGTCTGTGCCGTGTGCTGCGCGAGGCCGACGCGCTGCGCTGCGGTCAGCACAGTGGCGAGGCGTGCCTTGGCACGGGCGAACGACTTCAGCGGCACGAGCACCCTCGTGGCAGACGTCGCGGAGGCTGTCACGCCGGCATCGTAGGGGTGGACGCCTACGCTGGGCGCATGCCGATCACCGTGGCCGTCATCGGCGCTGGTTCGTGGGGAACCACCGTGGCCTCACTCGCCGCCGAGAACTGCCCGACGGTGCTGTGGGCGCGTCGCCCCGAATTGGCGGCCGAGATCAACGGCCGTCGCGAGAATCCCGACTATCTGCCCGGCTTCGCCCTCTCGGCGCAGTTGCGGGCGACGTCGTCGATCGAAGAGGCAGTGGCGGCCGCCGACGTGCTGGTGATGGCGACGCCTTCGCATGGCTATCGCGCTGCTGCGGCCGCCGCGGCCCCGCACCTGCGAGCGTGGGTGCCCGTCGTCAGCCTGGCCAAGGGTCTCGAGGAGTCGACGCTGCTGCGGATGAGCGAGGTGACGCGCGACGAGATGCCAGGTCATCCGGTGGCGGTGCTGACAGGGCCGAACCTCGCCAAGGAGATCCTCTCCGGGCAGCCAGCTGCCAGCGTGGTCGCCGTCGACGATGCCGACATCGCTGCCGAACTGCAGCGGGTCTTCAGCCGTCCCTCGCTGCGGATCTACACCAACGACGACGTCATCGGCTGTGAGGTCGGCGGCGTGGTGAAGAACGTGATCGCGATCGCCGCTGGGATGGCCGAGGGCATGGGTTTCGGCCAGAACACCAGGGCGACGCTGATCACGCGAGGACTTGCCGAGATCGCCCGACTCGGCACGGCCCTTGGCGGGGCCGCAGCGACCTTTGCCGGCCTCGCCGGGATGGGCGACCTCATTGCCACCTGCTCGTCGCAGCAGAGCCGCAATCACATGGTCGGGGTCCGCCTCGGACGAGGCGAGTCGATTGCCGACGTCGTGGCATCGACGAACACGGTGGCAGAGGGCGTGAAGAGTTCGCCGAGCGTGCTCGCGATCGCCCGCCAGCACGGCATCGACATGCCGATCACCGAGCAGGTGGTGGCGGTGTGCCACGAGGGATGCAGCGCGCGTCAGGCGGTCGAAGCGCTGATGCAGCGGACGCGCCGGAGCGAGTTCGGGTGATCGGGCGCCGATGGAAGCGACAGGGTGGGAATCGCGGTGCGCGAGACGATGAGAGCGGCATGGTGACGGCGAGATGGTGAACGCAAGATGGTGACGACAGGGGTGCTCGGACAGCGGTGGCGCGCCACGGTGACACCGTGGGGGGCGATCGAGCCGTGGTCGGGTGGCGAGGCCGTCGACTGGCACGTCGCCGCCACCGACCGGTGGCACTCGCCGAACAGCGAGCCGACCGTGCGCCAGCGACGGATCGAGGGCACGGCGGTGGTCGAAACCCGGCTGCGGGTGCCCGATGGCGATGTCGTGCACACCGTCTACTCGGTCGCCGACCACGGCGGCCTCACGCTCATCGCCGTGCGCAACGAGTCGCCGTCGCCGGTGGTGGTGGCGTTCACCCGTGGCGACCTGCTGACGGCACGGCCACCGTCGAGCGCGATCGAGGGCATCGACCTGCCGGCAGGCAGCATCGCCCTCCCTGTCGGCCACCATGCAGAGATCCACGTGGGGCTCTCGTATCCGCCACGCATCGGCGAACTGCCGTCGCCGCTGCCCACCGCTGCCGGCGTGGCGCGCGGATGGACGTCGATCCTCGACCGTGCGAGCAGATTCTCGGTGCCGGATGCGGGCGAGATCGACTCGATGGCCGCAGTGCGCTGTGAATTGGCACTGTGCGGTCCGGTGCTGCCTGATGACGATGCGGTCGGATTCCTCCTCGGTGTCGGCCAACTCGTGCGCATGGGCGAGAAGGCTGACGACTGGGTGCCCGACGTCGCCGACGCTGCCGAGTCAGTGCTCCGCTCCGAGGTGGGAGCCGGTGCCGTCGACTGGGCCTCGTTCGCGGCGCTCGATGCAGCGGCACTCGTCCTCGCCACCGCGGGCGAGCGACGAGCCGGCGCCGACCTTGAACGGGGACGGGCAGCTCTCACTTCAGTGCTGCCGCTGCCCACGTCCGAGCCCGACGACTCGATTCGGCGCCTCGAGTGGTTCGAGCGTCGCTTTGCCTCGGGGCGCATGCTCATGCCGGCCGGAATGCCGGATGTATGGCGCGGTTCGTCGGTCGAGTGCTACGGCGTGCCGACCGGTCCGGCGTCGAGCGTGTCGTTCGCGATCAGATGGCACGGCGAACGACCCGCCGTGCTGTGGGAGCAGGCCGGCGACCCGGTGACACTGACGTCGCCGGTGCTGGCGCCGCAGTGGTCGAGTGTTGCGCGGTCGGGTGAGGCGCTGTGGCCGTCCCCAGCCGAACTGGCCTGACACCCGCTTGCTGCGGTCAGGAGGATGGCTCGAGCACGGCAGGGTCGCCGACGTTCGCCACTCCCGGCTCGAGCACGAACGCGTAGACGCGGCTGACAGCACCCCGATCGGCGCTGATGCGGTCGAAGCGCCCGTCGGCAAAGCAGGGCACAAGCTGCTTGCACGGCACGGCGAAGCTGGACACCTCGCACAGCGCAGTGCCGAGGCGGAGTCGGACTCCGGGACGCACCTGCTGCCAGTCGAGGCCGCTCACCGTGAGGTTCTCGCCGGCGGCGCCGGCGGTGACCGGATGGCCGTCGGCCCTGAGCGCGTCGATCACCTCGGTGCTCCAGAGGCACAGTGCCTGATACGGGGCTCCGTGGTGGCGTCTGCTGTTCTGCCGGTCGCCACGGGCGCCTGTCCAGGTGATGTCGAGCATGTCGCGGGGTGACTTCGGCACGCCCCCGTCTGACACATGGAGCGCATCGATCTTCCCGGATGCCGTTGAGGGCAGGAGGCCGGCAGCGCGCAGCGCAGGCCCGGCAGCGAGGATCGCCTCCCACGCGAGCGCGAGATCGGTGTCGAGCGAGTCGGTGAACGTCGGTCGCAAGTGCTCGATGGCCGCGCTATCGCGTCCGGCGGTGAGGCCGTCCCAGATGCCGTCGAAGCCGTGCACGGCTCGCTCGGCGTCAGAGACGCTGAACGTGTAGGGGCCGAGTGCGATCATGCCCACACCGTAGGCTGGGACGATGACGAGCAGCGACTCCCTGGCCTCGACATCGCCCGCATCCACTGCGTTGTCGGCACTGCGGCTCACCGAATGGACGTCGTGCGGAGGCTGCGCTGCGAAGTGGGGCGCATCGCTGCTCACGCAGTTGGTTCGCGATGTGCCGGCCGGAACCGACCCCGACCTGCTCGTCGGACTCGCACCCTTCGACGATGCGGCGATCTATCGACTCACCGACGACCTGGCCATGGTGTCCACCACCGACTTCTTCCCACCGCTCGTCGATGATCCATCCGACTTCGGCGCCATCGCGGCCGCCAACGCGTGCAGTGACGTGTTCGCCATGGGTGGCCGCGTGGTCGTGGCAGTGAACATCGCCGCCTTTCCCGAGCACATGCCGCACGACGCGATCGCCGCCATCTTCGACGCTGCCGCTGCGACAGTCGCCGCCGCTGGCGGCACGGTGGCAGGGGGCCACACCATCCGGAATCCCGAGCCGGTGTTCGGCCTTGCCGTGCAGGGACTCGTGCATCCCGACCGGGTCTTCCGCAAGGGCGGTGCGCGGGGCGGCGACGTGCTGGTGCTCGGGAAGTCGCTCGGCACCGGCCTCGTGCTGGCCGGGGGCGACGACAGCGAGAAGGCGTCAGCGATCGCCGGCATGCGGGCACTGAACCGGTCGTCCTCCGAGGAACTGCAGACGCTCGGCTCTGCAGTCCACGCCGTCACCGATGTCACCGGATACGGCCTGGCAGGCCATGCGTGGGAGATGGCTGAGCGAAGCGGACTGCGCGTCGTCCTGCACGGCGCGTCGCTGCCGGCCTACCCGGGTGCTCGCGAAGCGGCCGAGCGTGGCGTGCGCACTGGCGGCGACCGTCGAAATCGCGACTACGTGGCGGCGAGGCTTGTGAGCAGTGCCACGGCGACGTCCGAGGCGCTGTGCTTTGATCCCCAGACGTCAGGCGGCCTCCTCGCTGCCGTCGACCCGGCAGCAGTCGACTCGCTGAGCGGGGCGTGGGCCGTGGTCGGCGAGATTGCGGCGGGCGACCCCGCACTCGTGCTCTCCTGACGCCGATGGCCGACACCGTTCCGACCCGAGACGTCGAGCACGAGCTGTGGGCTGCCGGACACGACCTCGTGGTCGGCATCGACGAGGTGGGCAAGGGCGCGTGGGCCGGGCCCCTCGTCGTCGGCGCTGCGGTGCTGCCGCGCGATCGGAGGGTGAACGGCGTCCGCGACTCGAAGGCCCTCTCAGAGCGCCAGCGCGAGGAGCTCTACGACCGCGTCGCAGGCTGGTGCACGGCGTGGGCGGTCGGCGCAGCGACCCATGCCGAGTGCGACGAACTCGGCATGGCTGCGGCACAGCGCCTTGCCACTCGGCGTGCGCTCGACGCACTCGGAGTTCGTCCCGACGCTGCGATCGTCGATGGGAGGTGGGATTTCGTGGGCGACTGCGTGGCGCACGTCGAGATGCGCGTCAAGGCCGACCGCGACTGCCTGCCGGTCGCCGCGGCCAGTGTGCTCGCGAAGGTCGTGCGCGACCGCCAGATGCGGTCCCACGCTGTCGACTTCCCGTGGTGGTCGTTCGACTCGAACAAGGGCTACCCCTGTAGTCATCATCGGACCGCACTGCAGGGATACGGCCCATCGTCGATCCACCGGCGCTCGTGGGCCTTCATGGACAACTTCGTCCCGTGGCCGGGTGTCGGCCGACAGGTGCGGCCGCTGCAGGCTTCACTCTTCTGATGCGACGCAGCCACGACCTACCCTCGCTGTCGTGACAGGAGACGGCCAGCACGGCAGCGATGACCTGCCGCCCCGATCGACGACAGCCTCCAATAGTCCCGAGCCGACGAACTTCGTCGACGTCGTCGTCATCGGGGCCGGACTCGCCGGACTCCGCTGTGCCGTCGATCTGGCGTCGCAGGGGTTGGACGTCGTGGTCGTCGAAGCTCGCCATCGCGTCGGTGGACGCGTGTGGAGCCATCGATTCGCCAACGGACAGGTGTGCGAGCGCGGCGCTGAGTTCGTCGACGGCCATCACGCAGCGGTGCTGGGGCTTGCCGCCGAACTCGGGCTCGGGATCTCCGACCGCGTCAGCGATGTCGACCTCGATGGCACGCTCGTCGATGCAGGCGGTCGCGCAGTGCCGATGCGCCTGCATGCGACGCTTGCCGACGACGTAGCGAGATGGGATCACGCACTGCACTCCCTGGATCCCCTGACGGCCCCGGACGATGCGTCCCTGGCGGTGCTGATCGCGTCACTCGGCCTGTCGGCGGTCTCGCAGCTCGTGGTCGGCCGCGACGTCAGGACCGAGTTCATGCTGCCTCCCGAGGAGATCAGCCAGCGGTTCGCGGCACACGTGACGGCGCAGCAGGCGGCCGGCCGGCGCGAGGTGCACCGCATCGTCGGCGGCAACGACCAGCTTGCCACCGGCCTTGCGCGCCTGTGCTCGGCCGCCGGTGGGCGAATCATGCTGGGCGCGCCGGTGGCCGCCGTCGATGCCGACCGGGGGAGGGTGCGGCTCGTCGCCGGTGAGGTGCTCGAAGCGCGAGCCGTGGTGGCGGCAGTGCCGGTGCCGGTGCTGGCACGGCTGTGGCCCGACATACCGCCTGATCTCGCAGCGTTGGGCTACGGGATCGGCGGCAAGATCAGCATCCAGTTCTCGAGGCGACTGTGGCGCGACCTCGGTCGCAGCGGCACGGTCCTGAGCGATCGCCGGTGGGGACACCTGTGGGAGACCACCGACGACCAGGAGGGCGACGCCGGGGTGCTCACCAACCTGCTCGCATCGCACGATGGTGCATCGTTCGCCGCGCTGCCCGAGGCCCCCGAGCAACTGCTGGCCGAGATCGACCGCCTCTTTCCCGGCGCGCGTGGGCTTGCCGGCGAGCGCGTGCACACCGACTGGACGAATGATCCGCACAGTCTCGGCTGCTATGTGTGTGCCGGGCCGGGCCAGTGGGTGACGGCGCGGCAGGCGATGGCCGAACCATCCGGCCGACTCTGGATTGCTGGCGAGCACGAGGACGAGTTCACCGGCTACATGGAGGGCGCACTGCGAAGCGGACGGCGAACTGCGGCCCGAGTGGCCGAGGCGGTCGGCTGACGCAGCAGTGACTGCGCAGCGCCGCCTAGTGTCCGGCAGTGCCAGTTGCCGGCGGTGCCGGCTGCCGGTCGAGGGGCGACGGGCGAGGCGCGAGAGGCGAGGAGAACACCATGGTCACGTGCAGGAGTCTCACTGTGGGAATGCGCGAGGGAGAGTGGACTCGCGCAGTTGTCGACGTGCCGGTGTCAGATCTCGGCGATGGTGAGGTGCTCGTCGAAGTCGGCTACTCGTGCGTGAACTTCAAGGACGGCCTGGCGGGAAGTGCGACCGGGCGCGTGGCGCGTATCGATCCGCTGATTCCCGGTGTCGACCTGGCTGGTGTCGTCGTCGAGTCGAGCTCGCCGGCGGTTCGTGTGGGCGATGCGGTGATCGTCCACGGGTACGACGTCGGCGTCGCCCACCACGGCGGCTACTCGACGCTCGCGCGAGTGAGCGCCGACTGGGTCGTGCCGATGCCGGCGGGACTCGATGCGCGCACGGCGATGCTCGTCGGCACTGCTGGGTTCACTGCAGCGCTGTCGGTCGCCGCACTCGAGGCTGCCGGCCTGCAGCCGGGCGACGGCGACGTGCTCGTCACCGGTGCGACTGGTGGTGTCGGCTCGATGGCGGTCGGCATGCTCGCTCGGCGGGGGCACCGCGTGGTGGCAAGTTCGGGCAAGGCCGATGCTGCCGACTGGCTGCACGGGCTCGGTGCAGCCGAGGTGATCGACCGCAGCGAGACATCGGCCGAGTCGCCCAAGCCCCTCGAGCGGGAGCGATGGGCCGGAGCAGTCGACTGCGTGGGCGGCGCCACGCTGGCCTATGCGCTGCGCACGATGCGGTACGGCGGTTCAGTCGCAGCGAGTGGACTCACCGGTGGAAGCGGACTCGCCACGACGGTGATGCCATTCATCCTCCGCGGGGTGAACCTGCTCGGCATCGACAGCGTGCAGACGCCCATCGACCGCCGCCGCGCCGTCTGGCAGCGCATCGCCACCGACCTGCGGCCGTCGTGGCTCGATGACACGTCGGTGATGGGTGCCGAGGTGGTCGGGCTCGAGGGCGTGCCGGCAGAGATGGACCGCATCCTCGCTGGCGGCATGCGAGGCAGGGTGCTCGTCGATCCCCGCCGCTGACCGGACGCCTGTGGCGCTGCGCAGTCAGGCTGCGTGTGGCGTCGGGGCGAGTTCGAATCGGGTGGTCACCGGCAGGTGGTCGCTGAGCCGTCGCCAGTCGGTGCCGCCATCCGGCGTCGAGACGCCGAGTATCCGGGCGCCCGAGGGCACGAGCACATAGTCGAGCCGCTTCGCTGGCCGGTCGGCCTTCACCGTGTCGGGCCCTCCCGGGTCGACGAGTCCGATTCTCCCGAACGCTGCGACCACGTCGGGCTCGGCGTTGGCATTCAGGTCGCCGCACACGACGAGGCCGTCGTGGTGAGCGGCGCGACGCGACAGGGCGATTGCTGCGGCCCGACTGGCCTGCACAACGCGTTCGTCGGTGGTGTCGCTCGACAGGTGCACGTCGTGGATGTCCACGGCGTCGGCAACCTCACCGACACCGTGGTGCCGGGTGACAGTCGCCGACAGCATGATGCGGTGTCGGTAGTTCCAGATCGGATGACCGCTCGACAGCGTGTGGCGGCGGACCTCCGCCAGGTGATGCGGCGACAGGATCGCCAGTCCCTCGGCTCGCCACCAGATGGCGGGCGAGTAGGGGTAGTGCTTGCGCCGCCAGGCGCCGTGCCATCCGAGTGCCGCAGCGAGGCGCCGGGCCTGCGATCGCCGGATCTCCTGGAGGGCGGCGACATCGGGAGCGAATGATGCGAGGTGCTGGGCGATCGCATCGATGTCGGGATCTGCCGAGCCGAGCAGGTTCCACGTGGTGACGGTCCACGTGCGGTCGTTCGCTGCCTCAGTGCCGGACATGAGTTCGCAGTGTGCCACGTGGGCTACCGTCGTCGTCCATGGGACGACTCTCCGGCAAGGTAGCCATCATCACGGGTGCATCATCGGGCCTCGGCCGGGTCGGTGCCGAGCGCTTCGCTGCCGAGGGAGCGATGGTGGTGGTCGCCGACGTGGTGGATGGCGACGAGGTGGTCGAGTCCATCGATGCGGCGGGTGGCGAGGCGTCGTTCGTGCGGTGCGATGTCACTGATCCGGCCTCTGTCGAGAGCGCGGTTGCGTTCGCAGTCGAGACCTACGGGGGACTCCACATCCTCTACAACAACGCCGGCGTGATGCTGAGCGACGACGACAATCCGGTCACCACCAGTATCGAGACCTACCAGAAGACGATGGACATCAACGTGCTCGGCACGATGCTGGGCTGCAAGTACGCAATCCCCGCCATGCAGCAGTCGGGCGGCGGCAGCATCGTGAACGTCGCGTCGTTCGTGGCCCACATGGGTGCCGCCACGCCACAGGTGGCGTACACGGCATCGAAGGGTGCTGTGCTGGCCATGACTCGCGAGATCGCCGTCATCTACGCCCGCCAGGGAGTCAGGTGCAACGCGCTGTGCCCCGGCCCGATCATGACCCCGCTGCTCGCCAAGTTCCTCAGCGACGACGCGAAGCGAAACCGGCGGCTGGTGCACATCCCGATGGGCAGGTTCGGCGAGCCGCTCGAGATCGCCAACGGCGCGCTGTTCCTCGCCAGCGACGAGTCGAGCTGGATGACCGGCCAGTCGCTCATCATCGACGGCGGCATCACCGCCGCCTACGTCACGCCTGAGTGACGGAGTCGCGACGGTGAGCTCGTCGCTGCACGGCGTGGGCGCTGTACCCGACGACTTCGGCCACCGCGTAGCGGCTCGCATTGCCGCGCGCATCGAGTCGGCACCGCTCGGCACCTCGGGCGGGCCCGACGGTCTGGTGCATGCCCTGGCGAGGACGATCACCCGCGACGGCCTCGGCATCGACGCCGCGTGGAATGCCTACCTGCAGCACGTCGAGCCGCACTGCCTCGGCCTCGACAGCGAGCGCTTCCTCGCCTTCATCCCCGTGTCCGCCGCTGCCGCCGGTGTGTGGATGGATGCCATGGTGGGTGCGGCGACGTTCGGTGCCGAGAGCTGGCTCGAGGCCGCCGGCGCCGTCGCCGCCGAGCAGGCGGCACTGCGCTGGCTCGCCGACCTGATCGGCCTGCCGGCGACTGCGGGCGGCTGCTTCATGACCGGTGGCTCGATCTGCAACCTGTCGGCGCTGGCAGTTGCCCGCGAGGCGGCCGGCACGCGGCGAGCCGTTGCCGTCGGCGACACTGCGCACGCGTCGATCGATGTCGCGCTGCGGCTGCTCGACCTGCGCGACGTGATCGTGGTCGGCACCGACTCATCGGGACGCCTCACTGCTCCGGCGCTGCGGTCTGCGATCGGTGCACGCGACGACGTCGGCATCGTCGTGGCAGCAGCGGGCAGCACCAACGCAGGAGTCATCGACGATCTCGCCGGGATCGCCGATGTGGCAGGCGAACTGGGTGCGTGGTTGCACGTCGACGGCGCCTACGGTGCCGCGGCGATGGCGCTGCCGGAGATGCGGGAGCACTTCGCCGGCATCGAGCGTGCCGACAGCGTGATCGTCGATCCGCACAAGTGGCTGTTCGCTCCTGAGGGATCGGGTGCCGTGCTCTACCGGCGCCCCGAGCTGGCGGCTGCCGTGCACACCCAGCACGGTCCGTATGTCGACGTGCTCCACGCCGACAGCGCAGCGTGGAATCCGAGCGACTACGGCTTCCAGCTCACCCGGCGGGCCACCGGGCTCCCACTGTGGTTCATCCTCGCGGTGCACGGAACCGATGCCCTCGCCGATGCAGTTCGAGTCGGCATCGAACTCGCCGCAGCGGCAGCGGCGCGCCTTGCCGACACACCCGGCGTGCGGGTGCTGATGCAGCCGAGCCTCGGAGTGGTGCTGTTCGAACGCGAGGGTTGGGGTGCGGCCGAATGGCAGACCTGGGCCTCGGGACTCCTCTCCGACGGTGTGGCATTTGTCGCACCGACGACCTGGAAGGGCCGTCCCGTCGGCCGCCTCGTGTTCATGCACCCGCGCACGCCGCCGTCGATCATCGACGACATCGCTGCGTCGCTCCGTTGAAGCCCCGCCATCGGCAAGACTGTCCGCCCATGAGCAACGTCGCATTCCTCGGCCTCGGCGTCATGGGCGCACCGATGGCCCGCCATCTCGCTGCCGCCGGCCATCAGGTCACGGTGTACAACCGCACTCCCGAGAAGGCGCTCGCATGGGTGGCGTTGTACGGGCACCGTGCGGCACCGACGCCGCGGGAGGCTGCCGAGGGTGCCGAGTTCGTGATGATGTGCGTGGGCAACGACAACGATGTACGCGATGTCGTGTTCGGACCCGACGGGGCACTTGCAGGCATCGGCGCCGGCACGGTGCTCGTCGACCACACCACTGCGTCGGCAGAGGTAGCCCGCGAGCTCGGCGAGGCGTGTGCCGAGTTCGGTGCCGGCTTCGTCGATGCACCCGTGTCGGGTGGCCAGGCGGGCGCAGAGGGCGGACAGCTCACCATCATGTGCGGCGCCGACGATGAGGGCTTCTACCGACTCGCCGAGCCGGTGATGGCGTCGTACGCGAAGGCAATCTCGCTGATGGGCCGCACCGGTTCGGGGCAGTTGACGAAGATGGTCAACCAGATCCTCATCGCCGGGATCGTCCAGGGGCTCGCCGAGGGGCTCAACTTCGCAGTGCGCGCCGGGCTCGACGCCGACCAGGTGATCGAGACGGTTCGCCATGGCGCAGCCCAGAGCTGGCAGCTGGAGAACCGTGGCCGCACGATGGTGCGCGACGAGTTCGACTTCGGATTCGCCGTCGAGTGGATGCGCAAGGACCTGGCGATCGTGCTCGCCGAGGCGAACCGCAACGGCGCCAGGCTGCCGATGACCGCACTCGTCGACCAGTTCTACTCGCAGGTGATCGCGCGCGGCGGCCGCCGCTGGGACACGAGCAGCCTCATCAACCTGCTGGCCCACGACTGACCCAGCGGGTCAGCGAAGTGCGAGCGGCAGGCGGTCGACGCCGCGGATAGTCAGCCGGTCGCGCCAGCGCACATCGCCGTCGAGGGCGACCTCGGGGAAGCGGCGGATCAGGGTGGTGAGGGCCACCGACGCCTCGAGGCGGGCGAGCGAGGCGCCGAGGCAGTAGTGCACGCCGGCGGCGAACGCAAGATGCCGGCTGGCTGTCGGCCGGTCGAGCCTGAGTCGATGCGGGTCGTCGAACATCGCTGGGTCGTGGTTGGCTGCGCCGAGCACGGTGAGCACCACGGAGCCCTTGGCAACGTGCACATCGCCGTACTGCACGTCGACGGTCGGCACCCGCACCGTGTGCTGCACCGGGCCGTCGTAGCGCAGCAACTCGTCGATCGCCTGCATGTCGAGGGCCGGGTCGGCCGCCCACGCACGAAGCTGGTCGGGGTGCCGCAGCAGCGCCAGCATGCCGTTGCCGATGAGGTTCACCGTCGTCTCGTGGCCGGCGACGTACAGCAGGATGACGAAGGTCCGGAGCTCGGCCTCGCTGAGCCGGTCGCCCGACTCCTCGGCGGCGATGAGGGCCGACAGCAGGTCGTCGCCGGGCTTCCGCCGGCGCTCGG
Organism: Actinomycetota bacterium; assembly: GCA_041178405.1. GTDB lineage: Bacteria > Actinomycetota > Acidimicrobiia > Acidimicrobiales > Ilumatobacteraceae > UBA668. The sequence continues at coordinate 16,424 of JBEGVK010000158.1, forward strand.
CGATGAGCGTCGTGAGCATCTCGCCCATCGCCAGGCCGGCGCGGTCGGATGCGTCGAGCGTGGCCTCGTCGGCCGTGGGCTCGAGCGAGGCGGTGAGTGCCATCGACCACTCGCGGATGTCGTCGCTGCGGTCGGTGGGCAGGTCGAGGAGTTCGCTGATCACCTGGAATGGCACCGGGAACGCGAGATCATCGACCAGTTCCATCGAGCCGCGCTCGTCGGCTCGGTCGAGCACATCGTCGACCAGTTGCTGCACGCGCGGCCGCAGCCGTTCGATGGCGGTCGGCGTGAAGGCCAGGCTCACGAGCCGGCGCAGGCGCGTGTGGTCGGGTGGGTCGAGGTTGAGGATCGACTTGGCGACGGTGCCCTCTTCGAGTCGCTGCCGGAACCGCTCGCGCCGGGCGCGTCGCGGATCGTCTGCACGCAGTTCGGTGTTGGCCTCGACGTCCCGTGCGAACTCGGCACCGCGCAGCGTGCGGGCAACGTCGGCGTATCTCGTGAGCACCACGTTGCCGAACGGCGACCGGTGGACGGGATCAACTTCGCGGAGTCGGTCGTAGAACGGGTAGGGATCGGCCCTGAACGCAGGGTCAAAGGGATTGAACAGCAGTTCGGTCACGTTGGGACCGCCACGGCGGGCGTGGTGCAGTTCAGGAGGTGGCGCGGACTGCGGCGGCCACCACGTCGACGATCTGGTCGACCTGCTCGTCGGTGGTGACGAGCGGCGGGCAGAAGCACAGGCAGTCGGCGAGGGCGCGGCAGACGACGTTGGAGTGCTCGAGCATGTGGTCGCGCAGCACCGTGGCCGTCTGGTCGGGACGCATCACCGCTGCCCACATGGCGCCGCGGCCGCGGATGCTGGCGATGTCGCCGTCGTCGACGAGCGACTGCAGCCCGTTCGAGAGGCGCTGGCCGAGCTTTGGCGCCCGGTCGAGCAGCCCCTCGCGCTCGATGATCTCGAGATTCTTGAGCGCTGCGGCACAGGCCGTGGGATGACCCGAGTAGGTGTAGCCGTGGCGCAGGAAGAAGTCGGGGTTCGACTCGAGCGCCGCCACCGGCTTGGGGCCGAGGAAGACGCCGCCCACCGGCTGGTAGCCCGACGTGACGCCCTTGGCGAAGGTGACGAGGTCGGGCACGACGCCGTAGTCCTGTGCGCCGAACCAGGTGCCGAGGCGGCCGAAGCCGGTGATGACCTCGTCGAAGATCAGGTAGGCCCCGTGCTGGTCGCAGAGCTTGCGCAGGCCGCGCAGGTACTCGAGCTCGGTGGGATGGATGCCGCCGGCGCCCTGCACCGGCTCGGTGATGATGCCGGCGATCTCGTGGCCCCGCGATGACATGAGCACCGACAGCGCCTCGAGGTCGTCTGCAGGCACCTGCTCGACGCCGCCGACGAACGGGCCGAAGTTCTCCTTGTTGAGCGGGATGCCCTGGGCACTCGTGCCGCCGTAGTTCGTGCCGTGGTAGCCGCGGCCTCGCGAGAGGATGATCGACTTCTCGGGATTGCCCGCCTGCACGTGGGCCATGCGAGTGAGCTTCATCACGCTGTCGATGGCCTCGCTGCCCGAGCAGGTGAGGAAGATTCGCGCGTCGGGGATCGGGCCGATGGCGCGGAGGCGCTCGGCGAGGGCCTCGGCGGGCTCGTTGGTGAAGGGATCGAAGATGCTGTAGCAGGCGAGGGTGCTCGCCTGGGCGGCGATGGCCTCGGCCATCTCCTTGCGCCCGTGGCCGATGGCGCAGTACCAGAGGCTGGCCATGCCGTCGATCAGCGATCGGCCGTCCTTGGTGTGGATGAGTGAGCCGTCGCCCCCGACGATGGGGATGAACGCCTCGCGAGTCGGCTTGGCAAAGGGATGCAGGAGAGCGCCGGGCATGCGGTCACCGTACTACCCGCGCTGGGCTGCTGTCTGCGGTCCTCTGGGCGTTGCGGCCCGGCCCGAGTCTGCTGCCGCTCGCTAGGGTGGCCGCATGCGCCACAGCGAGGGTCATTTCGTCCATCGGGTCGGCTGGCTGCGGGCAATGGTCCTCGGGGCCAACGACGGCATCATCTCCACGGCGGCGCTGCTGCTCGGCGTCGCCGCAGCCGATTCCGGCAAGGACGCAGTGCTCACCGCCGGCGTCGCGGCCCTCGTCGCTGGCGCCGTGTCGATGGGGCTCGGCGAGTACGTCTCGGTGGCGTCGCAGCGCGACAGCGAGCGGAGCGACATCGCCAAGGAGAAGTGGGAACTCGCCAACGAGGCCGACCACGAGCTCGAAGAGCTCACCGCCATCTATCGGGGCAAGGGCCTGTCGCCCGACCTCGCCCGTGCGGTGGCCGTCGAGCTGACCGAGCACGATGCGCTCGCTGCACACCTGCGCGACGAGCTCGGCATCGCCGAGGCCAACCTGGCACGGCCGATGCAGGCTGCCGCCAGCTCGGCCGCCGCGTTCACCGTGGGATCGGCGATTCCGCTGATCGCAGCGTTCGCTGCGCCGAGCGCGACCCGGATCCCGGTCGTGATCGTCGTTGCGCTGCTCACCCTCGTCGCGCTCGGCTTCGTCGGGGCGACGGCGGGCGGATCCTCGCGGCGGGTGTCGGTGGTACGGGTCCTCGTCGGCGGCGCTGCAGCGATGGGCATCACGATGCTCGTCGGCAGCATCTTCGGAGCCGCTGTCGCCTGACGGATTCGAGCGCGCACTGGCGCGAGAGGGAGGCTGGGGACGAGATGGCTGAGCGCTTCGATGCGGTGGTGATCGGGGCTGGTGTGATCGGGTGCTCGGTGGCGCTCGAGCTCGCTCGATCCGGTCGCTCAGTGGTGGTGGTCGACAAGGGCCCGGCGCCCGGCGCCGGCTCGACGAGCTCGTCGGTCTCGTTGATCCGGTTCAGCTACTCGACGCCTGATGCCGTCCTCGCTGCGTGGGAGGCGGCGGCACGGTGGATCGAGTGGGAGCGGCACCTCGGATTCGCTGACCCCGACGGCATGGCGCGTTTCGTGCGCACCGGAATGCTGATGTTCCGCACTCCCAACGACACCACCGAGCGCGTGCTCGAGCTCTGGGACCAGATCGGCATCACGTACGAGGTGCTCGATGCTGCCGGCATCTCGAAGCGCCTTCCCGGCTTCGATGCCGGCGTGTACTTCCCGCCGAAGCGCATCGACGATCCTGCCTTTGCCGATGATGCGGTCGGCGGGCTCACTGGAGTGTTCGAGCCGACCTCGGGCTTCGTCGACGATCCGATGCTCGCGGCGCGCAACCTCGCCCACGCGGCGCAGCGTCATGGTGCAGTGCTGCGCATGCGCTCGGAGGTGACGGCGATTCGCCGGCAGGGCGGCCGAATCGACGGCGTCGACCTGTCGGGCGGCGAGACGCTGCGCGCTCCGGTCGTGGTGAACGTGGGCGGTCCGCACAGCCGTCGGCTCAACGAGATGGCCGAGGTGACCGCAGGGATGCGTATCGGCCACCGGCCGCTGCGCCAAGAGGTGTTCACCGTCGAAGCACCGCGGGGTCTCCGCCTCGAGGACGGGTTTCCCGCCGTTGCCGACGTCGACATCGGCCAGTACCTGCGGCCACTCCCAGGCGGGCAGTGGATGGTCGGCAGCCTCGAGCCCGAGTGCGACGACCTGCACTGGCTCGACGACCCCGATGCGCTCGATCCGTTCCCCACTGTCGAGCGATTCGAGACGACGATGATGCGGTTGGCCCGTCGGGTGCCTGAGTTCGGCATCCCGCACCGTCCGACCGGCCTCGCTGCGCTGTACGACGTCGCTGACGACTGGGTGCCGATCTACGACAAGAGCGACCTGCCGGGGTTCTTCATGGCGTGCGGCACCAGTGGCAACCAGTTCAAGAATGCGCCGATGTCGGGACTGTTCATGCGGGCGATCATCGATGCCGACGACGCAGGAATCGACCACGACGTCGCGCCCGTGTCGGTCGTCGGAGAGCGCACCGGGCGCTCCATCAACCTGGCGGCCTTCTCTCGTCTCCGCGAGCGAGCAACGACGAGCGGTACGGTGTTGGGCTGATGCCGACCAGCAGTGGGTCGGCGAGGAGGACCTTGCCATGCGGGTGACAGTCGACGGATCGGCGTGCCACGGGCACCAGATGTGCGCAATCGCAGCCCCTGAGGTCTTCGGCAGCGACGACTACGGCAATGCGATCGTCCTGCTCCACGGCGATATTCCCGCCGACCTCGAGTCGAAGGTGCGGCGCGCCGAGGGCAACTGCCCCGAGCGCGCCATTCATATCGAGGAGTCGTAATGGCGTCTGAGCCGGGCCAGCCAGTGACTGATCCCACATCCGACTACGACATCTTCGACCCCGGCTTCGTTCGGGATCCGTTCCCGGTGATGGCCTCGATCCGCGAATCGGGCTGTCCGATCGCCCACACCGAGCGGTGGGGCGGCTCGTGGTTGCCCACCCGCTATGACGACGTCGTGGCCATGGCGCAGGAGTACGACCTGTTCACCTCGAACGACGTGCTGGTGACTCCGGCGCCGCCCGGATCCGAGAGCCTCGACATCTACCCGGCGGTAGCGGCGCCGCCGATCTCGAGCGACCCGCCCGAGCACCACTGGCACCGCCGCCTGATTCTGCCGTTTTTCGCTCCGCAGGCCGTGGCGAAGTATGAGTCGATCACCCGCGAGTTCTGCCACTCGCTCATCGACGGATTCATCGCAGACGGCGAAGCTGATGCGGCAGCCGACTATGCGCAGCAGATTCCCGTCCGCGTGATCGCGCTGATGCTGGGTATCCCGCCCGAGATGAGCGACACCTTCACCGGATGGGTGCGCGGCCTCCTCGAGACCGGCCTCGTCGACCCAGCGTCGCGTATCGAGTCGCGGAACAACATCCTGGTGTACCTCGCCGAGGAGATCGCCGATCGCCAGCGCGCACCACGCGAGGACGATCTCATCACGACGCTGCTCGCTGCCGAAGTCGACGGCGAGCGAGTGCCGGTTGAGTACGTGCACGGCGTTGCCAACCTGATGCTGATCGCGGGCATCGACACCACGTGGTCGTCGATTGGTGCCTCGCTGTGGCACCTCGCCCAGCATCCCGAGCATCGAGCGCAACTGCGCGACGATCCCGGCCTGTGGCCGACCGCTGTCGAGGAACTCCTCCGGGCGTATGCGCCGGTCACCATGGCGCGGCTCGTGTCGCGCGACACCGAGTTCGAAGGCTGTCCGATGCACGCTGGAGACCGGGTGCTGATGGCGTTTCCTGCTGCCAATCGCGATCCCCGGCAGTTCGACCGTCCGGATGACGTGATCCTCGACCGTCAGCACAACCGCCACGTGGCATTCGGTGCCGGCATCCACCGCTGCGCAGGATCGAACTTGGCCAGGCTCGAGCTGCGCGTGGCGTTGCAGGCCTGGCTCGAGCGCATACCCGACTTCGAACTCGTCGACCCGTCTGCTGTCACCTGGGCCGGAGGCCAGGTTCGCGGCCCGCGCGCCTGCAGGGTGCGGTTCTGACGCTGCACGTCATCCGCTGGGCAGATGCGCCGGAGGTGCCGTGGCGCAACGGCGGCGGCGTCACCCGCCAGCTCCACGTCGAGGGAGGCGATCCCTTCGACTGGCGCCTCTCGGCTGCGACGATCGCACATGACGGGCCGTTCAGTTCATTTCCCGACATCGACCGGATCCTGGTGCTGTTGCAGGGCGACGGGGTGCGGCTCCGATTCGATGACGATGGCTCACACGTCGTGCTCGACCGTCCGGGTGCCTCCTGCGCATTCGCCGGCGAGCGGGCAGTCGATGCCGAGTTGATCGGGGGCCACACGGTGGACCTCAACCTGATGTGGCGCCGCGACATGTACGCGGCGGTGGTGCAGCATGATCCTGCCGACGCGATCGGCGACATCACGGTGGTGCATGTTGTCGCCGGGACGGCCACGGTGAGCGCAGCAGGGAATGCGGCTGCGAACCTGCTCGGTGCGGGCGACAGCGCTTGGTGGGAGCGGGGCGATGCCATCGGGGCCGTGGGCGACCGCGCCGCGATGCTGGTCTGTTTCTCCCTGACGAGGCGCCGACCGCTGCCTGTGCAGCACAGGTGACTGGGCCGTGGCGGTCGGGATAGCGTCGCGTCCGTGCCGAGCAGACGTCGCCATCGTGAGCGTGCCCGTGCCCAGGGCGCGCTGCCTCCCGTGCCCGATGTCGAGCGGTTCGCCACCGGGCTGAAGGACACCGAGAAGCGTGCGCGAGAGCAGCGCGCCGCTGCCGAACGCCGCGCAGCCGACAAGAAGGCCGCCGCACAGGCGCGGGCAGATGCGGCCGCAGCGCTCGCAGTGGCCCGCCGCGAACTCGACGCGGCGATCGCCGCCGTCCGCTCGGCGAAGGGTGCAGCAGCGGCCGATGCGAACGCACTCTGGCGTGCCGCGAAGGCCAAGGTGATCGAACTCGAGACGGGCCAGGCGCCCTCGTGGGCCTCGTCATCCGCTGCGTCCGCCAGCGACGATGACGATGACGGCGAGGCCGCCGCTGCTGACGACGTCGATGGTGGCGCCGTCTCCGGGTCGGATGCAGGCGGCGACGCCGCTTCCGACTGACGCGCACAGTCGGTCAGTCGGTCAGCCGGTCTTCGAGCAGGCGTCGACGCTGTGCGCCGTCGCCGCATACCCTGCCCGCATGTCGAATCACCGCACTGAGAGCCTGGCCGCACGGGT
>JBEGVK010000159.1:0-3599 GCA_041178405.1 Actinomycetota bacterium
GTCGTTCTGGGGCTCGCTGTTCGATCCGTGGAGCGGGCCGCTGTCGACGCGTTTCGCCGCAACGTTCGTGCTCGTGGCGGGGATGGGCGTGGCGATGATGGGTCGTCGCGCGCTCGCTTCGCAGGCTGCTGGTGCAGCGAACGCAGTGAGCGAGACACGCATCACGCTCGTGCGACGCGGCGTGCTGCTGCTCGCTGTCGGGTATGTCTTCGACTGGATCTGGCCGGGCACCATCCTGTTCTTCTACGGCGGCCTGTTCGCAGTGGCAGCACTGCTCGTCACGCTGCGCACTGCGTGGATCGCAACGATCGGCACAGCTGCGGCCGTTGCGGCAGCCCTCATCGCCTGGTGGTCGACTCGCCGCGACCTGTCGTGGCTGGTGGGTGGGTCGTCAGAGCTCACGATGTCGCCACGCGACCTGCTGTTCGACTTGGTGGTGCGCGGCACGCATCCGCTGCTGCCATGGCTCGCGTTCTTCTGTGCCGGCATGGTGCTGGCGCGGACACTGCCGGCCGACTCTGAGTCGCGTGCGCTGGCGGCGCTCGGGGGTGCCGCCGCAGTGGCCGCCGCCTACGCGCTGCGTGAGTTCCTTCCCGGCAGCGAGCAGGTGCTCAGCACGAATCCGGGCAGTCGCGGGATGCTCTACACGGTCAGCGCCCTCGGGTCGGCGGTGACAGCCGTGGTGGTGATCGGGGCGCTTGCGCGTGCGACGTCGCAGTCGTCGGTCACCCGGGCGCTGGCGGTTGCTGGCCGGTGCACGCTCACGCTGTACGTGCTGCATGCGTTCGCCTACAACGCGCTGGTCAGGATGATGGGCCTCGTCGACAGGGACAGCGGGCTCGGTGCTGCGCTGGCGATCGCCGCTGCGTACTGGGTGGTCGCCGTTGCGGCGGCCGTGCTGTGGACGCGGGTCGCCCGTCTTGGGCCGCTCGAATGGCTCTACCGGCGATTCAGCGATCAGCGAGCACCGCTGCTGGTACGCAGTGAGCGGCATCAAGCCACTCGCATCGGCGTCGACGCCGGCGGCAATTCCCTCGCCGATGCCTAGTCGGCCTCGACCCGCATACGCGAGGCGGTGGCACGCTTGGCCCGCCGCATTCCCCTGATGGCAACTGCGCCTGCGCCGATGAGCGGCCCGTGGTCGCCGAGGCGGGCAGGGGTGATGCGCGCCCCACGGGCATACGAGAGCCGGGCGCTCTCGTCGAGTGCTTCCTGCGCAGAGTTGAAGAAGGTCGCACCGAACCCGAGTGCCACCGAGCCGCCCACGACGGCGAAGTCGAGATCGAGCAGATTGCACACCGATGCCACTGCGGTGCCGACCAGCCGGCCGGTGCGCTGCATGATCTCGTAGGTGGGCTCGCTGGCGGGACGGCCGGTGATGTTGGCGATGGCGGTACCCGAGGCCTCGGCTTCGAGGCAGCCGCGGGCTCCGCACCCGCATCTGCGGCCGTTGGGCTCGACGATCATGTGGCCGATATGGCCGGCGTTGCCCATGGCACCGTCGAGCATCTGGCCGTTCAGCACGAGCCCGCCGCCGATGCCGGTGCTCACCACCATGGCGAGGAAGTTGTCGCGGCCCTGCGCCGCCCCGATCCAACCCTCGGCGAGTGCAAGGGCCTTGGCATCGAGGTCGCCGTACACCGGCAGTCGCGACACGCCAACAAGCCGTTCGCGCAGCGGGAAGTCGCGCCATGCGTGGGTGTTGAGTGGCGAGACCGTCTCGCAGTTGGGTGCGATGGGTCCGGCGCTGCCGACGCCGACGGCAACGGTGCGCAGATTGTGGTGATCGCGGGCACGGGCGAGCTGCGCCTCCACCTGGGCGCGCAGCTCGCCGAACAGCTGCTCCGACTTCATGTGGTGGTCGATCGTGAACTGGTCGCGGTCGATGAGTTCGCCCTGCATCGTCACGAGTCCGACTGCCATCTTGGTGCCGCCGATGTCGATTGCCAGCACGACGTCGCCCTCGGGCACTGTCCGCGGCCTGCGCCGGCCACCGCTCGGCGTCGCCAACGGCCCCGTTGCCTGGCCCTCGGTGCCGGCCCCGCCGGCATCGCCTGCGTCGGCAGTCGCAGCCACGACACCCGAGCGATCGGTTCCGTGCTGCATGTCGCTGCCGGCCGATGCCGCAGTCCCATCGCTCGGTCCCGGCATGGTGCTCACGCTCCACAACCTATAGCGATGCTCTCGCACCACGGTGCTTCCGCCACCCAGCGTGCAATGCCGCCGCTGGTTCATCCAAGATTCATCCAAGTCGCAGCCCACCGGCCATCTCGCTGTTGTGCTCTGTGCGACGCGCTGTCACGATGCCCGTATCGCCTCTCGAACAGGAGAACGACATGCGCTTCCATCCCACCCGCCGCCTCGTTGTCACCACTGCGGCCAGCGCCGCCCTCGTGCTGGGTGCCGGCGGCGCAGCCTTCGCAGCGCTCGGCCAGGCGTCTGACGACCAGCCCTCTGTCGACTCGCCGGTGAGCACCGACGGGTCGGTCACCTCCGCTGACGATGACATGGATGACACGGACGACGAGTCCGACGACATGGACAGCGACGACGCCGACGATGAGGGCGATGACGACGACTTGGACGACGACATTGACGAGTCCGAGATGGACGATGATGACTCGGACGACGACATGGATGACGACTCGGACGACGACTCGGACGAGGACGAGTCAGAGATGGACGACGCCGACGATGACGATTCGGACGAGGACGACAGCGACGACTCGGACGAGGACGACGCTGACGAGGAGAGCGACGACATGGACGAGGACGACAGCGACGACTGACGGCATCGCCGGGCGCCGACGGCCCCCGCAGCAACTCGCAGGACTCGGCCACCCGCTGTGCGGGTGGCCGAGTCGCGTCAGGGCAGGCGCGCAGCCCGCCGCGTCGCCATACTGAGCCAATGCCCACCACCGACTGGAACCCGGTTCTGCGCGGCGAGTTCGACAAGCCGTACTGGTCGAGCCTGCAGTCGTTCGTCGCCGCCGAGCGCCAGCGGCACACGGTGTACCCGCCCCACGACGACGTCTTCTCCGCACTGCATCTCACCAGCCGTGCCGACACCCGCGTCGTCATCCTCGGCCAAGACCCGTACCACGGTCCCCATCAGGCGCATGGGCTGTGCTTCTCGGTGCGACGCGGTGTGCCCGTGCCACCATCGCTCGCCAACATCTACACCGAGCTGCGCCACGACCTCGGCATTGCCACGCCGTCGCACGGCAACCTCGAGTCGTGGGCATGCAACGGCGTGCTGCTGCTCAACGCCACGCTCACCGTGCGTGCCGGTGAGGCCAACTCTCACAAGGGCCGCGGGTGGGAGACGTTCACCGACGAGGTGCTTCGTGCTGTCAACGAGAAGTCCACCAGCGTGGTGTTCATCCTGTGGGGCAGCTCGGCCCGGAAGAAGCGGCCGCTGATCGACACGTCGCGCCATGTCATCATCGAGTCGGCACACCCCTCGCCGCTCAGCGCTCACACCGGGTTCTTCGGAAGCCAGCCGTTCAGCCGTGCCAATGCCGCGCTGGCCGAGGCCGGGCTCGAGCCGGTCGACTGGTCGCTGCCCGACTGACCGCAGCGTGCTGCCAGCAGTGCTC
>JBEGVK010000160.1:0-5939 GCA_041178405.1 Actinomycetota bacterium
TGGCCTGCCGATGTCGCCGACGGTGTCACAACGGTCAGACTCGTATCGCTCGCAACGCTGAGCGATGTCCCGTTTGTCCCTCCGATCGAGACCGACGTGGCACCCGAGCATCCGCCACCCGACGAACTGAATTGAAAACTGGTGCCAGTTACCGTGATTGTGGTGCCACCAGCGAGCGGGCCGGACGGTGTTGAGTACCCACTGACCGTCACGCCAGTGACCGTCGGCGCGTTCTTGCAGATTGCCGATGCGATCTCTGCGTCGATGGCGAGGGTTACGGGGGCGACCACGAGGAGTGTTGCCACGAGGGACGCGACGCGGCGCCGTGCGACGGCAAAACTGCCGTTCGGTCCCACCCGGTCTCCCTCCGTGTTCGTGGTCGCTTACCCAACTCAGGCCGTCCGCGTCCGGATGGCCTGTGAGCGAATGTCGTATCGGCACCCGCAGGTCAAAACTGTAGGCCGCCGATCGTGCTCAAAGCATTGAAAACACTGGCTTCTGAGGGAAATGGGCCATTGGACCCAACACAGCGTTGACACATGGTCCGCAACAGTGTGCCGCCGGGGCCGATCCGCCACGCCCCGTGGTGCAGACCCTACGGAGCGGTGGAAACCGGGGCCACGGCCCCGCCCGACTCGGCGGCCGGGGCGTCGGCGATCGGAGCGGCCGATGCGCCACGCAAGGTGAGGATCTGCGCCGCCGCATCGAACGGCCAGCCGCCCGGCAGCGCGGTCGGCGCAGCCGGCAGGGGCAGCACGGTGAGCTGGATCTCGCCGCGGCGCACGTAGCCGATCTCCTCGCGGGCCGCTTCCTCGATGCCCTCAGGGGTGTTCAGCTTGGCGACCTCTTCGTTCAGCTCGGCATTCGCGCGCTCGAGCGCTGCGAGTTCTTCCTGCTTTCGCGAGATGTCGTCCTGCTGGCGGAACCACGCCTGCACGGGCAACACGAACAGCACCGCCGCAAACGCGACGAACAGCGTCGCGCTGCCGCCATAGACGAGCCACCGCTTTCGCCGGCCCTCGACGAGGCGGCGCTCGACCGGTATCGCCTTGGTGAGATCGCGGCGTCGCTCTGCGCTCGCAGTGCGACGCGTCGACACCGTGCGCGTCGATTCCGCGCGTGTCGAACTCGAACGCGACGAGCCGCTCCGCGACGACCCCTTGCGGCCCGCCTCGCTGCGCGCCGCAGCACCAGATCGGCCACTCGACGATGCGTCGGCGCGTCCCCGGCCCTTGCGCTTCGAGGCGCCCCGCTTCGACGAGCGGGCGTCCGCATCCTGCGGCATCGCTGGGCGGGGCCTCGGGATGCTGGTGGTCGAGTGGCCTCCCGAGGGCATGGGGCAAGTCTCGCAGGTCAGCGCGGGCTGAGGGCGGCGCGTCCCCGATAGGCGGCCTGCTCGCCCAGCTGCTCCTCGATGCGCAGCAGCTGGTTGTACTTCGCCACGCGGTCGCTGCGCGCCGGCGCGCCGGTCTTGATCTGGCCGCAGTTGGTGGCCACCGCCAGGTCGGCGATGGTGGCGTCCTCGGTCTCGCCGCTGCGGTGGCTCATCACGCTGCTGTACGCGTGGCGCGTGGCCAGCTCGACGGTGTCGAGTGTCTCGCTCAGCGAGCCGATCTGGTTCACCTTCACCAGCACCGCATTGCCCACCGACCGCTCGATGCCCATGCGCAGGCGCTCGACGTTGGTGACGAAGAGATCGTCGCCCACCAGCTGCACCCGGTGGCCGACTGCGTCGGTGAGCGACGCCCAGCCATCCCAGTCGTCCTCGGCCATGCCGTCCTCGATGCTCACGATCGGATACGTGTCGACGAGTCTCGACCAGTACGCCACCATCTCGTCGCGCCCGAGCACCTTGCCCTCTCCGCTGAGGTGGTAGGCGCCGTCGCGATACAACTCGCTCATCGCCGGATCCATCGCGATGGCGATGTCGTCGCCCGGCACGAAGCCGGCCTTCTCGATGGCCTCGATGAGGATGCGGATGGCGTCCTCGTTGGTGGCGAGGTCGGGTGCGAAGCCTCCCTCGTCGCCGACGGCCGTGCTCAGACGTCGGTCGTGGAGCACCTTCTTCAGGGCGTGGTACGTCTCGGTGCCCCAGCGCAGTGCCTCGGCAAAGCTCGGCGCGCCCACGGGCATCACCATGAACTCCTGCATGTCGATCGTGTTGTCGGCATGCGCGCCGCCGTTGACGACGTTCATCATCGGCACCGGCAGCACGTGTGCGTTCGGTCCGCCGACGTAGCGCCACAGCGGCACGTCGAGATCGTCGGCAGCGGCCTTGGCCACGGCGAGGCTGGTGCCGAGAATCGCATTCGCTCCGAGCCGCGACTTGTTGTCGGTGCCGTCGAGCGCGATGAGAACCGAGTCGACGAGCCGCTGGTCGAGCGCATCGAGCCCGATGATCGCCTCGGCGATCTCGCTGTTGACGTGGCCCACCGCAGTGCGCACGCCCTTGCCGAGGAACCGCTGCCCGCCGTCGCGCAATTCGACTGCTTCATGCTCGCCGGTAGAGGCACCCGACGGCACTGCAGCGCGACCGCGGCCGCCGGTGTCGAGCTCGATCTCGACCTCGACGGTGGGGTTGCCACGCGAATCGAGGATCTCGCGGCCGACGACGCTGGCGATCTCGCTCATCGGGCCGACACGGTACCGGCTCGTGGCCGGTGATCGGCCTGCGGGGCCCGTCAGGCGCCTCGCTTCACCTCGTCCCAGAGCGCATCGAGCACGTCGAGGCCGGCCGCAGCGAGGTCGATGGATCGCTGGCGGGCCAGCGCCTCGACGCCCTCGAACCGGGCGCGGAACTTCGCCGCAGCGGCGCGCAGGGCCGACTCGGGCTCGATGCCGAGGTGACGGGCGACATTCACGACGGCGAACAGCAGATCGCCTACCTCGTCGGCCACCTCGCCCGCATCCTCGCCGCCGACCTCGCGTGCTGCGACGGCGGCGACGATCTCGGCGGCCTCCTCGGCGATCTTCGGCAGCGCACCGTGCACGTCGGGCCAGTCGAAGCCGAGCTTGGCTGCCTTGCGCTGCAGTGCCTCGGCATAGGCGAGCGACGGCTGCGAGTGCGCGACGCCGTCGAACACCGACGAGCGCGACTTCTCGCGCTGCTTGATGGCCTCCCAGTTGGCGCGCACCGCATCGGCATCATCGGCCTGCACGTCGCCGAACACGTGCGGATGGCGGCGCACGAGCTTGTCGTGCACTCCACGCGCCACATCGGCCATCGAGAAGCGTCCCTGCTGCTCGGCGATCACCGCATGGAACTCGATCTGGTACAGCAGGTCGCCCAGTTCCTCGAGCACGTGGTCGTCGGTCGTCGGATCGTCGGGATCGAGCGCCTGCAGCGCGTCGACGAGCTCGTAGGTCTCCTCGATCAGATAGCGCACGAGGCTCTCGTGGGTCTGCTCCTGGTCCCAGGGGCAGCGTTCGCGCAGCGTGCGGGCGAGTTCGTGGAATCGCACCAGCTCGGCGCCGACAGGCGCTCCCAGCCGCGGGATGTACAGGGTGGTGAGGTGATCGGCTGCCACCGTGCGGTCGAGGTCGGCCCACGTGGTGCGCACGATCGACTCGTCGGGCGTGCCGAGCCGCTGGAGGATCACCACCTCTTCGTCGCCGCTCGCCCCCTCGACTGCCAGCTTGATGTCGCTCAGCACCCAGTCGGCGTGCACATGGGCCACGAGCAGCGGCCCCTCGAGCCCTGCGGCATCGGCAGCGAAGCGGTGGCCGTCGACCAGCGTCAGCCGCGACTCGACCGGGTCGATGCCGAGCCGCGCGTAGGCAACGTCGAGAAAGCTCATCGCGGGCTGCACGTCGCAGTCGACCCGCTCGTCGGCGCGCAGCAGCGCCACCGTGCGCTCGAGCACGAGCGGCGAGCCGGGCACTGCATACAGCACCTCGCCGTGCTCCCCCGCCGCCGCCACCAGTCGATCGCAGATCTCGCGGTACACGTCGTCGAAGGTGTCGGCGTCGTCGTACACGTCGTCGAACGACACGGCATCGGGTACGAGCGATGCCGACGGGTGGCGATGCGTGCGCACGTAGCGGTGCGTTGAAGCCTCGATGGCAGCGAGGGTGCTGGCGGTGGCGAGGTCGGGCGCTCCGGGGCCGAGCCCCACGACGACAATGCGCGGGCGGCTCACCGCACCAGCGTGAAGACCTCGGCGGTCGACGGATTCCAGCGCCCGTAGCGGGGAGCGATGGAGATGTCGGCGGCCGCGACGAGCGCCTGCACTTCGTCGACGGTCACGAGGCCGGTGTTGACGGCGACGACGGCGACGGACTGGTCGATGATCAACTGCTGCGTGAACGGGTCGAGCACGGCGAAGGGAAGGCTGGGATCGGCCGACAGTTGAGCGATGACCGATGCCTCGTCGACCTCGGAGAACCATGGCTCCTGCGACAGCACGGCGTTGCGCACCCACACGGTGATGATGCTGCGCGTGAGGTTGCCCGGTGCGGTGGTGGTCTCGAGCGGGCCGCCGGCTGCCGCCGAGTTGGCTGCCACCGTGAGCATGTCGATGGTGAGCACCTGGTCGCCGACCCGGGCGACCTCGTCGCGGTGCGAGATCGTGCCGCAGCCGGCGAGGACGAGCGCCGCGAACGGCACGAGGACGGCGGCAGCGACTGACCTTCTCACGGCCGCAACCCTACCTGTCGTCCCAGTCGGTCCAGTCGACTCCGTGGTCGCGCACGTAGGCGTGCACGGCCTCACCGGTCGTGCGATGCGACAGCTGCACTGGCTCGCCGTCATCGATTCCGTAGCGGATGAATGTCTCGCGGACGATGCCCTTCAGCTCGGCGAAGCGCAGGTCGATGCCCCGAAGTCGCAGATCGCGGAGCAGTTCGCGCAGCGAGTCGGCCGCCGAACTGTCGATGTCGGTGATCGGCTCGGCGGTGACGACGACGCACCGAACTGCCTGGCCCTCGCGCTCGCGCGACTCGATCCGCCCCTCGAGGTCTTCGGCGAAGAACCGCGAGTTGGCGAAGAAGAGCGGCGCATCGAATCGGTACAGCAGCAGTCCGGGGACGACACGCCCCTCCGGGTGGCGGCCCCGGTCGTGGTAGCCCTTGAGGCCGTCGACGCGCACGAGTTCGGCCGTGTGCGGCTTCCACACGATGCGAAGGAAGTTCAGCACCGACAGGGCGACGGCGACGACCACGCCGTTCACCGGTCCGAGCACGGCCACCGACACCAGTCCCGCCACGGCGAGCACGAACTCGCTGCGACGCACGCGAAAGAGGCGGCGCATCGCCCGCACGTCGATGAGGCTGAATGCGGCAGCGATCACGATTGCGGCGAGCGTGGCATCGGGCAGGTTGCGGAACAATCCCGGCACGAAGGCGGTGACGGCCAGCAGCAGCAGCGCAGCGGTCGCGCCCGTGAGCTGCGTGCGCGACCCGGCCGCCTCGGCGACCGGCGTGCGCGAGTTGCTGCCGCTGACAGCGAAGCCGGAGAACAGTCCCGTGGCGATGTTCACCGCGCCGAGCGCAGCGAGTTCGTGGTTGCCGTCGACGTGCTCTCGGCGGCGCAGCGCCATCGAGCGCGACAGCACGCTCGTGTCGGCGAACGACACGAGGGCGATGCCCAGTGCGGCGCCGGCGAGCGAGCGCAGGGTGTCCGCATCGACATCGGGAAGCGCCGGGCTTGGAAGGCCCTGCGGCAGGTCGCCCACCAGGCGCACACCGTCGTCGCCGAGGCCGAGCACGGTGGCGACCACGATGCCGAACACCACCGCCAGCAGCGCAGACGGCGCTCGGCGGTCGATGCGCCGGGTGACGAGCACGATCGCCAGCGACGCTGTGCCCACCGCGAGTGTCGCCGCATCGAACGCGCCATCGCCGAGGCGCTCCGCGAATGCCGAGACCTCGTCGATCAGGTTCTCGCCGCCGACCGAGAACCCGCACATCTTCGCCACCTGCGCCACGATGATCGTGAGCGC
>JBEGVK010000161.1:0-15521 GCA_041178405.1 Actinomycetota bacterium
GCCGGTCTCACCCACCAGTGCCACCTGCTGGCCGGCCGGGATGTGCGCCGTCACACCGACGAGCACCGGCGGCTCATCGGTCTCGCCGCGGGTCGGGTAGCTGAAGTCGACTCGATCGATCGTCACCGACAGGGCACCCGGCGGCATCGCGACAGGACTCTCGGGCTCCGGCGGCCCGACCGGTATCTCGAGCACGCCGAGGACGCGTCTCATGCCGGCCACTGCAGTCTGTGTGTGGTCGAGCACCTCGGTGAACTCGGCGATCGGCTCGAGGAACCGGTACGTGAGGAACACGAAGCCGACGAGGGCGCCGGCAGTCAGCCCGCTCGAAGGACCCCTCAGCAGACCGGTCACCACCACGGCCGACACCGTGAGCACGCCGAACACCTCGCCGGACGGAAACAGGAATGCACCGATGGTCCCCGCCCTGATGAACGAGTTCGACCGCTCGTGGCTCGCTGCCTTCGCCGCATCTGCGTATCGGTGCCCCGCCCCGTAGGCGCGAAGTGTCTCAGCGCCGGCCACCAGCTCGCTGACGTGGCTCATCACCACGGCGTTGTGGCCGCGAGCCCTGTCGTAGGCCTTCACGAGGTGACGCTGCATCTGCTGCAGCACGATCCCCAGGGGCGCCGCCACGGCGAACGCCACGAGCGCCAGCACCCAGTCGTACGCCAGCATCACTGCCGCCACGAGCACCATCAGCGTCCCGTCGAGCAGCCACGCGAGGCCACCCCACTGGAAGAACTGGGCGAGCGTCTCGACATCGCTCGTCACGCGCGCCACGAGCGCACCCTTCCGCTCCTCGCTGTGATCGGCGATGCTGAGCCGATGAATGTGCTCGAAGAGGCGCACGCGCAGCGTGTACAGCGCCTCCTCCGAGCGACGGCCGATCCGGTAGACGGCGGTGCGATTGGCCCACGTTGCGATGCACACCACGCCGAATGCGACAGCGACGAGTGCGGTGATGAAGCCCACCCGCACCCCGTCGTCGGTGAAGCCGTGATCGATCGATACCTGCACCACGATCGGCACGACCACGCGGCCGACTGCGCCGATCATGGCCAGCGCGAACGTGGCGCCGAATCCGATGCGAAGTGCCGGCGCGGCGCGCACACCCCTGCCGATTGTCTCGACGGCGGTCCACCTGCTGACAGGCTCGCTCATCGCCCTCCTCCGTCGACCGAGTCACCCTCAGCGTCGGGCGGACCCGACACGAGTCCTGCGGGATCTGACGATCGGTCGAACTCGCCGCGGTCGTGCTCGAACGCCTCGATGAGCGAGCGGTATTCGGGCACCGCTGCCATCAGTTCGTCGTGGCGTCCGTGGGCGACGACCGTACCGTCGGCGAGGAAGAGCACGTCGTCGGCGAGGGCGATCGTGGAGGGACGGCTCGCCACCGCGACGACAGTCGACTGCGAGAGGGCCGCCCGCAGGTTTGCGAGCACCCTTGCCTCCGTCGAGGGATCGAGAGCCGACGTCGTGTCGTCGAGCAGCAGCACGGAGGGTCGGCGAACCAGCGCACGCACCAGCGCCAGGCGCTGCCGCTGGCCGCCCGAGAGCCCGACACCCCGCTCGCCGATCTCCGTTGCCAGTCCGCCGGGAAGCTCGCTGACGAATCCGGCCTCGGCCACTCCAAGGGCTGCCTCGACCGCATCTGGCTGCACCGTGTCGCCGAGCGTGATGTTGTCGAGCACCGAGCCGGCGAACAGGAATGCCTCTTGCAGCACCAGGCAGGTCTCGCCGGTCGGCACCGAGATCGAGCCGCTGTCCGGCTCGACCAGACCGGCGATGAGGTGCAGCAGCGTGGTCTTCCCCGCACCGGTTGCACCGACGACAGCCACCGTGCGGCCGGCCTCAAGCGTGACATCGATGCCGCGCAGTACCTCGCGGTCGCCATCATGCGAGAAGTGGACATCGCGCAGCGCCACCGATCCGTCGACGCTGCGCTGCATCACCCGGGCAGGATCGTCGACCACAGGCTGGTCGAGCAGGCTCCGGATGCGCGACCAGCCTGCCAGCGAATGCGGCAGCTCAGACAGTGCGAAGCCGATGATGCGAAGCGGGAAGACCAGGAGCGTGAAGAGGTACACGAAGCTGGTGAGCTCGCCCACCGTCATCGCACCGTCGCGGACCCGGAATGAGCCGCCGACGATGAGAGCAAGGTTCACGGTCGTCGGCAGCGCATCGAGCAGCGACTCGAAGAGGCTGCGGATGCGGACCGCACCGAGACGGGCATCGCGGAGCCTCCCGGCGATGGCAGCCAACCGCTCGGTCTCGCGATCCTCGGCACCGAACGACTTCACCACCGCCACGCCGTCGAAGCTCTCGTGGACTGCGCTGCTGAGCACCCCGAGCTCATCCTGCGCAGTGTTGTAATAGCGGTCGACTCGACGCTGGTAGACGACGTTCGCGGCGATGAGCACGGGGAACACGACGACCGCTGCAAGGCCGAGCAGCGCGTCGGTGATCACCATCCATGCCGAGGCGAGGCCCACGAGCACGACGACACCCGAGGCGAACGGCAGCGGGCCGAGGATCGCCGTCGACGCCTCGGCATCGACGCCGGCACGGGTGATGAGGTCGCCGGTGCTCTGCCGCCGATGCCACGGCACCGGCTGCTCGACGAGTCGGTCGACGACCGAGGCACTGATCGACTCGGTGACCCGCCAGTTGGTGCGACCCGCCCATGTGCGCCGAACCACGACGCCACCCGCCCTGATGACGCCGACGACGATGAGCACGCCGAGTACGGCCGCCACCCTTGAGGCGGCGACCCCCTCCTCTGTAAAGCGGGGTGCGATCACGTCATCGGTGATGCGGCTGACCACCTCGGCAGATGCCACGGTGCACGCCGCGAACACCGCTGCACCGCCCACGGCGGTGGCAAAGAGTCGCTTGTGGTGCCTGACGAGTGCCCTGACGAGCCTCACGGCGGCTAGCGCACGTCCCGGCCCAGCATTCGTCGGGTCTGCGCTCGTCATGGCCGACCATTCAAGCAGCGCCTCCGGCCTCGGGGGCACGGTGCTGCGACGCCGCACTGCCGTGCACCGACGTCGCCCCTGTCACACAGTTGCACCAGCGCCATGCCCTGTCTCGCATCGACCGCATGCCGATGCCTATGGTGCCCCCATGATCCTCGCTGCAGCGTCTGACGGCCCTCTCGACCTCGGCCTCCTCGTCCTTCGCGTGGTCTTCGGACTGTTCCTCGCCGCCCACGGTGTCCGCAAGATCACGTCCGGCATCGGCAACACCGCCGGATTCTTCGCGTCCATCGGAATGCGGTGGCCGGCGACGCAGGCGGTGATCGCGGCCGTCACAGAGATCGGCGCCGGACTGCTGTTCGCCGCCGGCCTGCTCTCGCCGCTCGCTGCAGCCGGGGTGCTCGGCGTCATGAGCGTGGCGGCCTTCACCCACCGCAAGAATGGGTTCTTCATCTTCATGCCCGGCCAGGGCTGGGAGTACACGGCCTCGATCGCCGCCACGGCTGCGGCAGTGGGCGTCGCCGGAAGCGGACGCTGGTCGCTCGACCACGCCCTGGGCATCCACGCCGACGACTGGGGCGGCGAGTGGGCCCCGGCCGTCATCACGCTTGCGCTCGGCCTGGGCGCTGCCGTACTGCAGCTTGCGACCAGTTACCGGCCAGCGACACCAGACACCAGTCAATGACGACGTGCTGCGCCACCAACGACCCCACGACCGATTCCTGAGAACTGAATGAACTCGATCGCCCCCCTTCCCACTCGGCCACGGCGCAGCAGGCTCGGCATCCTGGCCGTCGCTGTCGGATGCGCCCTGATGGCAGCCATGTGGGGCTACTACCTCTTCATCGCCGACGACACCGGGATCTACCAGCTGCAGGACCGCACCTGGCGAACGTCGGCGGCCGGCATCTGCGAGCAGGCGACACTCGACCGCCTGCAGCTCGTCGACACGTCACAGGGCTTCATCACCGAGCCAACCATCGACCAGATGCGCCAGCGGGCCGACCTCGTCGACCGCGCCACGGATGTGCTCGAGCGAATGGTCGACGACATCACCGCCATTCCCGTCGACAACGACCGCGACCGCGAGATCCTGGCCGTCTTCGAGGAGAACTACCGACTCGTGATCGACGACCGCCGTCGCTACGCAGAACGACTCCGGTCAGGCGACGCATCGCCGTTCAACGAGACGGTGGTCGCAGGCGGACCGGTGTCGAACGTGGTCACCGACTTCACGGCCGGAGTCAAGGGCAACGCCGTGCAGGCCTGCAGTCCGCCCTACGACCTGGCCAATACCCGTCAGCCCTGATCGCTGCTGACCGCCGACCAGCCGACGCCCTCGACATACCGGCGGACCACGCGTGCTGGCGCGCCGACCGCCACGGAGAAGTCGGGGATGTCACCGGTGACCACCGAGTTCGCGCCGATGACAGCATTCCGTCCGATCGTCGATCCCGGCAGCACCACCGTGCCGTGTCCGAGCCACGCACCCGAGGCAATGCGCACCGGGCGTTCGGGCTGCGACTGCACCGACACCGGCCGCGTCACGTCGTCGTAGCCGTGGTTCTGGTCGGTGATGTAGACGTGGTGACCCGTCCACACGTCGTCGCCGATCTCGATGGCGAAGTGACCCACGATGCCGCTGCCCTTCCCGATCAGGCATCGGTCACCGATGCTGACCACCGGATCGGTGAGGCACTGCTGACCGGGCATCATGCCCGCCGACAGCGTCACGCCGGGACCGATCATCGTCCCGGCGCCAATTCGTATGTACCGCTCGTTGTAGACGGTGTTGACCGGAAAGCAGATGATGCTCCCGGGGCCGAAACTCCCGAAACGCCTGCCGGCGGCGTCGTCAGGTCCGATTGCCCCGGCGATCCGTGCCCACTCCCACGCCCGCCGCACCATCTCGCCGGTCCAGCGGGCGCGGCGGCGGTGAAATGAGGTCATCTGGCCGCCCAGCACGAGGCGACCATACCCCCGCCGCAGGGTAGGATCGGCCTCTCTCCATGAGCCAGACGGCCCCCGTCTCCCCTGCCGTGCCCACCTTGCGCCACCCCGTGGCCAAGGGGTGGTTCGTCCACAGCGTCACGTCGCTCGGCGCCGTCAGCGGCATGTTCGGCCTCATCAGCGTTGCCGACGGAAGCCCGCGCCTCGCCATCATGTGGCTGGCGGTTGCGATGGTGCTCGACGGCATTGACGGGCCTGTTGCGCGGGCCTGGAGCGTTCGCGACCACGTACCGCGCATCGATGGCTACACCCTCGACCTCGTCGTCGACTACGTCACCTGCGTCGTCGTCCCGGTGCTGTTCCTCCACACCTTCGAGATGCTGCCCGCAGGGTGGTCGCTCGTGGTGGGCGCCTTCGTGCTCTTCACGTCGGCTCTGTGGATGTCGCGCACCGACCAGATGACCGACGACCACTGGTTCAATGGGTTCCCCTGCGAGTGGAATCTCGTTGTGCCATCGCTGTTCCTGCTGCAGGTCGATCCATGGCTCACCGCTGTCGTCTGTGTCGCGCTGTCGCTCACGCAGTTCACCGACTGGAAGTTCGTCCATCCCATCCGGGTCCGGGTGCTGCGACGAGTGAATACTGCCGTCACCTGCCTCTGGCTGGTGACCGTCCTCGTGCTCACCGCAACGTCGCCCGAGTTCGACGCGCTCGGCAAATGGGTGCTGGCCGCCTGCCCGGTGTACATGATCGGACTCGGCGCGCTCCGCACCACCACAGGCCGTCTCTCAGGCGCACGCAGCGCATCGTTCGAGGCTGCAACCACTCGATGACCCGCGCCTCGCTGCCCGGCGGGTGCCTCACCGACATCAGCGGCATTGCCGTGGGTCATTGCCAGCGCATCGCTCGAGGTTGGCTGACGGGCACCACCGTCGCCGTGCTGCCCGCTGGCAGCGTGGTTGGTGTCGATGTCCGCGGCGGAGGGCCGGGCACCCGCGAGACCGACCTGCTCGATCCGCTGGCGACCATCTCGACGGCGCACGCAGTCTGCCTCACCGGCGGCAGCGCCTTTGGCCTCGCTGCTGCCGACGGGGTGATGGCAGAGCTCGAGGATCGCGGCATCGGCTTCGAGGTCGGCGCTCCGGGCACCACGTCATTCGGGCGGGTGCCGCTCGTTCCATCTGCCGTCATCTTCGACCTCGGGCGCGGCGGCGTGTTCGGACACCGGCCCGACGCCGACTTCGGGCGACGTGCCACGCGGGCCGCACGCGCCACCCCGTCGCTGAACGGCAGTATCGGCGCCGGTACCGGCGCTCGGGCGGGCGGGCTCCGCGGCGGCGTCGGCACCGCATCTGCCATCATCAGACTGCCCGGCACTGCGCTCGACATCGGCGTGGCAGCTCTCGTCGTGGTGAACTCCGCCGGAGCGGTCATCGACCCGTCGCGTGGACTTCCGTGGAGCAGCGGCGATGACCGGCTCCGTGCGCCATCGGCAGCCGATCGGCGTGCGCTCATCGCCCACACCGCCACCGCCGTACCACCGCTGAACACGACGATCGGGATCGTCGCGACGTCGGCCGCTCTCACGAAGGCCGAGGCGGCCCGCCTTGCACTCGTCGGCCACGACGGACTCGCCAGGTCGATCAGGCCAGTTCACTCGCTGTACGACGGCGACACGCTGTTCGGTGTCGCA
The DNA here is from genome assembly GCA_041178405.1 of Actinomycetota bacterium. Classification (GTDB taxonomy): domain Bacteria; phylum Actinomycetota; class Acidimicrobiia; order Acidimicrobiales; family Ilumatobacteraceae; genus UBA668. Next base: position 6,625 of record JBEGVK010000161.1, read on the forward strand.
ACCTGTGCACACTCTCTTGAGGGTGACACCCCTCGGGAGCGCATCACCCGGCTCAACGCCGTACTCGACGTGGCCGCCCAGTGCGTGGCAAGGGCCTCCACCAACGCCGTGGTTCGAGCCGAGGGCGAGGGCTCGTACCGCAGCCTGTGCCCGTCGGCGTTCGGCGGGCGCCGCCCAACCACCTCCGGCCGGTCGTCGACCCGACGGGGCGATTGAGCCGGATCTGCGATTGACTACAGGTGTGAACGGCAGCTCTGCAGTGGGCGACTCGACACGCGGCAAGGTGATGGTGCCCGACCTGGCGCGTATGAAGAACGCCGGCGAGCGGATCTCGATGATCACGGCATACGACGCCACCTTCGCCCGGCTCGTCGACCACGCCGGTGTCGACGTCATCCTCGTCGGCGACAGTGTCGGCATGGTGGTGCAGGGCGAGGAGAACACCATTCCGGTCGAGCTCGAGGAGATGGCCTACCACGTGCGGCTCGTCGCCCGGTCCCGGCCCGCAGCGCTCATCGTCGGCGACCTTCCATTCGGCAGCTATCAGGTGAGTCCGCAGCAAGCGGTCGAAAGCAGCATCCGACTCGTGAAGGAAGGCGCCGAGTGCGTCAAGCTCGAGGGCGGTGTTGTCATGGCCGACACCATCCGCGCCATCACCCGGCTCGATATTCCCGTCATGGGGCACATCGGGCTGACACCGCAGAGCTACCACCGGATGGGTGGCCACAAGGTGCAGGGCAAGACAGCCGGCTTCGAGGCCGGCGGCCGCGAGCGACTGCTCGAGGACGCCCACTCAGTGGAGCAGGCGGGCGCCTTCGCCGTCGTGGTCGAAGGGGTGCCTCGCGATCTTGCCAAGGAGATCACGGGAAAGCTCTCGATTCCAACGATCGGCATCGGCGCTGGTCCCGACTGCGACGGGCAGGTGCTCGTGCTGCACGACGTGCTCGGCCTCAGCGAGTCGACGTTCCGCTTCACCAAGCACTACGCCGGGCTCCGAGACGCCGCCATCGAGGCAACGCGTACCTATGTGCGTGAGGTCCGCAGCGGCGAGTGGCCCGACGACGCCCACAGCTTCCACTGATGCTTCTCGCCGACTCCCCCCAGGCCATGCGTGCCTGGCGACACCATGAGGTCGGTCGCCGCCGCGTGGCGCTCGTTCCCACGATGGGCGCCCTGCACGATGGCCACCTGGCACTCGTCGAGCGCGCCCGCAGCCTCGCCGACCTTGTTGTCGTCTCGATCTTCGTCAACCCGCTGCAGTTCGACCGACCTGACGACTTCGATCGCTATCCGCGACCGCTCGACGACGACGTCGATCGATGCCGCCACGAGGGCGTCGACGCCGTCTATGCGCCTACCGCTCATTCGATGTACCCGAACGGCTTCCAGACCCATGTCGAGCCCGGCGCCATGGCGCTCGTGCTCGAAGGCGCCCAGAGGCCCGGCCACTTCCGCGGCGTCACCACCGTGGTCGCCAAGCTCTTCAACGCTGTCGAACCACACTGTGCCGTCTTCGGCGAGAAGGACGCCCAGCAGTTGGCGGTCATCCGCAGAATGGCCGCCGACCTCGACATGAGCATCGAGATCGTCGGAGTGCCGACCGTGCGCGAGCACGATGGTGTGGCGATGTCGAGTCGCAATCAGCGGCTCTCCGCCGACGAGCGCCTGGCAGCCGCATGCATCCCGCGCGCGCTCGATGCCGTGAAGGCGGCGCACCGCACCGGTGTCACCCGAACTGTCGATCTGGTGGCGGCGGGCAGGGCAGTCGTCGAAGCCGAGCCCCTGGCTCGCTTCGAGCACCTCGAGATTGTCGACGCCGACACCTTCGCTGCCGTCCCCGAGATCCCCCAGCACGCGTCATCAACTCACCCGCACCGTGCGCTCATTGCCGCGTGGTTCGGCGAGGTGCGACTGATCGACAACTGCAGCCTGTAGGACACCGACGCCGCACCGTCACGGCGCCACGTCGAGGAATACCGCCAGTAGCGCTGCCGCATTGAGGATCGCGTGAGCAACGATGCTCGCCGTGATGCGCCGGCATGCATATGCGGCGCCGCCCAAGACAATTCCGACAGAGGTCAGGATGAGCACCAAGCCGATGTTTCCGGTGCCCCGTGACGGGTCGACATGGGCAACGCCGAAGATCGCACCCTGCATCGCGATCGCAGTCGGTGCGCTGAAGCGGCGAAGCAGGCCGCGCATGACCAGTCCGCGGAACACGATCTCCTCGGTGATCGGGGCTACGACCACCGCCAGCACGATCATCGTGACGATGAAGCCGGCTTCGGAGGAGCGATCCTCGAGGCCCTCGGTGTTGCTGGTGAAGGGAACTCCCGCCCACATCACGATGGCACCGACCGTCACCTGGACGACCAGGCACGTCAGCCAGGTGAGCGGCCCCCATCCGAGATCGCGGAGTCGGAAAATCAGGCCCACATCGTCGAGTCGACGACCCGTGCCATACCTGCCGCTGGCATACCACCACCACGCCATCGCAGGCCCATACGACGCCACCACCACGACGGGGACGAATGCCACTGCCGGCATCGAGGCTGCCTGCACGAGGGCGATGACGATCGGCGCCAGCAGGAGTGGAAGCGCCGTAAACGCCACGGCACCCCACGCTGCCGCCAGGGGGAGCGTCGGGTGAGGTGGCGGCGGCGGGCGCAGGGCCGCTCCCCTCGCTGGCGGCAGCGGCAGCTGCCCGAGGGGTCCTGCCACGGGGGGCGGTGCAGGATGCATCCAGTGCAGCGTACGCGCCGGGCGGCGGCGCGGTCCCGTCAGATGGTCGGATGTCCGTAACCTCTGGGCATGGCACGGCCCTCGCACCTCTCACTGTGGCACGACTCGATGTCAGAGGCCGAGTGGGGGTCGAGCAGGCTGCCGCTCGACGGCGACGCCACCGCTGACGTGGCGATTGTCGGTGGCGGATACACCGGCCTCTGGACCGCCTACTACCTGGCCCAACGCGATCCGTCGCTGAGCATCATCGTCATCGAGGCCGAACAGGTGGGATTCGGGGCCAGTGGCCGAAACGGTGGATGGTGCTCCGCGTTCCTCCCAATGAGCCTCGACGCGATCGCTTCACGGTCGTCACGCAGCGAGGCCGCTCGCATGCAGCGGGCCATGCACGACACCGTGGCCGAGGTAGGGCGTGTTGCCACACTCGAGGGCATCGACTGCCACTGGGCCCACGGCGGCACCATCAGCGTTGCGCGCAACGCTGCGCAGGAGGCGCGCCTGCGGCAGCATGTCGACCACCTCCACGAGTACGGCTTCACCGACGACGACTACCGGATGCTCGACCCCGGCGATGCCCGCCGAGCGTGTGGCGCCTCCGATGTCGTGGCCGGCTCCCACACACCGCACTGCGCAGCGATCCATCCAGCACGCCTCGTCCGCGGCCTTGCCCGTGCCGTCGAGCGCCATGGGGTCCGCATCATCGAGAGCACGCGGGTCAGCGAGATCCGACCGCAGTCCGTCGTCACTGACAGAGGGTCGGTGCGTGCCAGTGTGATCGTGCGCGCCACCGAGTCGTTCACGCCATCGCTGCGCGGCGAGCGACGGACGGTGGCACCGGTCTACTCGCTGATGATTGCCACCGAGCCGATCCCTGAACGCCTGTGGGCGTCGATCGGGCTGACGCAACGCGAGACCTTCCACGACGAGCGCCATCTCGTCATCTACGGCCAGCGCACGGCCGACGATCGCATCGCCTTCGGCGGACGGGGTGCCTGGTATCACTGGGGCAGCCGCATACGACCCGAGTTCGACCGCAGCGAGCGCGTGCACGACATGGTCCACCGCACGTTGCTCGAACTCTTCCCGGCACTCGCCGGTACCGCAGTGACGCACCGCTGGGGCGGCCCTGTGGCAGTGCCACGCGACTGGTGGTGCAGGGTGTCATTCGACAGGTCATCCGGTCTTGCGTCGGCTGGCGGGTACGTAGGTGACGGTGTCGGCACGGCCAACCTCGCCGGCCGGACGCTCGCCGACCTCATCTCCGGCACGCAGTCCGATCTCGTCAGCCTTCCGTGGGTGGACATGCCGCAACGGCGGTGGGAGCCCGAGCCGCTCAGGTACATCGGCATCAACACGCTCGTGCAGCTCCCCAAGGGTGCCGATCGCTACGAAGCGCGCCGCGGCAGGACGAGCACGTGGCGCGCTGCGCTGATGGCCGCCCTGCTCGACCGCTGACCGTCGCCGCCCACCGAACCGGCCGGCCTCAGGGGCATCAGCGACAACGAATCGGCATCGCGTGGTCACCCACCGACGCGTGGCGACTCCCGATCCCACCCACCGTGGCTGCCGGAACCCCGTCAGCTCCAGGTCGCACCGTCCTCGCTCCCACGCAGCGTGGTCGACAACGGGTCGATTGGGCCCGTAGATCAAGAAGGACGAAAGACACCGATCAGTACTTCAGCCTCCGACAGACACCGCCGATGAAAAGCCTGAACACGTTCCCCCCACGTGAGAGAAGGCAACATGATCGGGTTTCGGAAGTTGGTGGCGATAGCCGCTGCATCCCTTGCGGGTGTTGGCGCTGTCGGCACGCAGGCCGAGGCTGCGGAGCCGTTCCCTCCGTACATCCTGCCGACGGCTTCGTGGCTGTCGACGGTGAACTACTACCGCTCGATGGCCGGACTGCCGGCGGTTGCAGAGAGCGCCGCCATGTCGCAGGGTGCCTACAACCACTCGTGCTACATGCTCTACAACGGCATCACCCACGATGAGATCCCCGGCCGGCCCGGCTACACGACGAGCGGCGACAATGCGGGCAACAAGGGCAACGTCGCTGTCAGCTCGGTCTACGACAGTTCTGCCCGCTATTTCACGGAGCTCTGGATGACGGGCCCGTTCCACGCAATCGGCGTCCTCCGGCACAACCTCAAGACGGTCGGCTGGGGTCGATGCGCGAACGAGGCCACGTCGCCGTGGAAGTCAGCTGCGACCCTCAACGTCATCGACGGCCTCGACCGCAACGTGGCCCGGCCAGCGTCGCCCATCCTCTTCCCCGGCAACGGCACCACCACCAGCCTCTACCGGTTCATCACCGAGTCGCCGAACCCGGTGAGCATGTGCAACTGGACCGGCAGCGCCGGCCTGCCGCTGCTCGCCATGATGCCCGAGCCCGTAGCCTCGGCATCGGTGAGCCTCACCGGTCCCAGCGGCCCCGTGCAGACCTGCAGGCTCTTCGGTGCCAACACCACCGGCGTTGCCAGCGACATCCTGAAGTCGGAGAACGCTGTCGTGGTGATGCCGAGGACCGAACTGCAGCCTGGCCGCTACACCGCCTCGGTCACCACGAACGCACGCACGGTCACCTGGTCGTTCACCGTCGACCCGAACGCAGCCACCGGCATCATGCCCATTCCGGTGGCCGAGCCGACGGCCGCGGCATCGGGCTTCAACCCGATGACCCCCTTCCGCTACGCCGACAGCCGCACGTCGCTGCGTATCACCAAGCTCCTCGCCCGCACGCCGAAGCAGATCAACGTCGCCGGCATCGCTGGGATCCCGACCGGCACCACCGCCCTCAGCGCCAACTTCACCGTCACTGGCCCTGCTGGTCCGGGATTCCTCACGGTCTACAACTGCACCGCAACGAGGCCCACGGCATCGACGCTGAACTTCATTGCGGGAGAGACAGTGGCAAACGCCGCCGTCGCCCCCCTTGCTGCGGGGAAGCTCTGCGTGTACTCACCGGTAGATACCCACCTGATCATCGACGTGAACGGCTACTACAGCCCGGCATCGTCGAACAAGGTCGTCGCCATCGATCAGGTGCCAGTCGTCGACACCGAGCGGTCAATCGGCGTGAACGGTCGGCGCGCCGCAGCGTCGGTGTTCGGCGTCAAGGTGCGCGGCGGCAACGCAGTGCTGCCCGACTCGGCGTCGACGGCGGTGCTGAACGTCACCGCCGTGAACGCAGCAAGCGGCGGGTTCGTCACCCTGTACCCGTGCGACACTGCGCGACCGACGGTGTCCACGGTGAATGTGCCCGCTGGCGCCACGCGTCAGAACCTGGCGGTCGTGCCGATCAGCGCGGCCGGCGAGATCTGCGTCTACACCCATGCCGAGATGGACATCCGACTCGACCTCGTCGGATACTTTGCCGCCGACGGCCTGGCGCCCGTCACTCCCACACAGCCGACGCGTGTGATCGACACCCGCGACACGCTGCGGCCGCAGATGAACTTCAACATGGGCGGTGCGCCTGTACCGGGCGGCAACCCCCGCTCAGTGGTCCTCCGCGGAGAGCGCGGCATCCCGGCGAATGCCCACTCGCTGTCGCTCAACGTGACAGTCGTGCCAGGCAGTTCAACAGGCACACTCACTGTCTATGCGTGCGGTTCGAACGTCGGCGTCGTCTCGATGACGTATACCGCCGGCAGGAACTCGGCGACGGCGATGTTGATCAGGCTGCCGGCGAGCGGCGATGTCTGCGTCCGTTCGACATCAGCGGTGCACGTCATCATCGACGTCAACGCATTCTGGGCCTAAGCCAGTCGCGGGCCGGCCTACCGTCGACGCACCCACCGCACTGCGTCAGCGCCGCACGTCAGGTGTTCTCATCCTCGCCCGAAGCCGCAGCGAGTACACCGAATCGCCCGACAGGATGCCACCGCGACCGAACAGCCGCCCTGACTGCCAGTTCGAGAGTCCGAGCTCGGGCTGGTCGAGCGCGTACTGACCATCGACCCAGCGGGTGAAGCCGTCGCCGACAAAGGGCGCGTCGATCGACCGATAGAAGGTCTCTGCCTCGTCGGAATCCGACGAGATCAAGGACGCGACGAACCTCGGACTGAATCGATTGAACATCCGTACCGCCTGTGCCACGTCATCGACGATGACCAGCGACACCTCTGGAACGGCGTCCCACTCCCACTCATGGGCCAGCAGCGGATCGTCAACCTCGAGCCGATGGATCACCGGCTCGCACTGTCGCACGGCAGCCGCCTCACCAGCCGCCTCGAGGAAGGCCGGGACGAGATCCTCAGCGCGGTCGGCAACGATGCAGCACACGTTCAGGGTGTTGCACACCTTGCGATCGAGCGAGTGGCGCACCGCGAACCTGAATCGGTCGATGTCGGCCGTCGTCGCTGCCACGAGCCAGGCGCCCCCTGTTCCATGAAGGCTGGCGGGCACTCCATGCTGTCGCGCAACGGCCCCCAACTGCATGACAGCAGCACCCGAGCCACGCGCCACCGCCAGCGATACCCGTCGGTCTGCGAACAGTGCCCACCCCGCCGCGTGCGACCTGCTGGCGATCAGTCCGACTGCGCCGGGCGGGAGTCCTGCGGCATCGAGCGCCGGATGCACGGCGTGCGCCATGATCGCTTCCGCCGTGCCCAGGGCATCGCTGCCGATCCGGAACACCACCGAATTGCCCGTGCGCAAGACCCCCGTCGCATCGGCGAACACATTCGGGCGACCCTCGAACACGAAGGCCACGACACCCAGCGGATCGCGCCACTCCTCGACGGACCAGTCGCCGTGCTCGACGACCCTGACAGCCTGGCGTCGCCCCCCTGCGAGGTCGCGCCAGGTCCTGAGCCCGTCGATCATGTCGCGTCGCATCGACGGCGAGAGTTCGAGTCGGCCTGTAGGCCGGCCGCGTCCTGCCGCCGATGCCACGTCTGCCGCATTGGCCGCCACGATGGGAGCGAACGACGCCTCAGTGGCGAGTCGTTCGGCGAAGTGGTCGAAGAACTGCGAGATCTGCGAGTCGTCGACGGCGCCGAGCAGTTCGAAGGCGTGTGCCGCTGCCTCGAGCGCGCCATCGACGATCTGGTGCTCCGCTGCCGGAATGTGCAGGAGATCGCCGGTCTCGTGGACCGCCACGAGACGGTCGCCCGCAGCAAAGACAGCCGCCAACTCGCTGCCGATCGCGACATACCGGTCGCCGCCAACGAGCACGCGATCGCCCGCTCGGAGTGCGACCAGCGGCTCACCCACTGCCGTCCGGCTGCTTCCAGGGCGCAAGGCACTCACCTCGCCAAGCGTAGGCCGGATCCGGGCGACGTCACCGGCCGGGGCGCAATAGGGTGCGGGGCGTGGACCGCCTGTACTTCCGCCAGATGCTGTCAGGACGCGACTTCGCCGTCGGCGACCCACTGGCCCAGCAGATGGTCAACTTTTCTTACGCCATCGGCGATCGCTCATCAGGTGAGTGCATCCTCGTCGATCCCGCCTACGCCGTCGACGACCTCATCGACGCAGTCGAGGCCGACGGCATGCGCGTGGTCGGGGTGCTGGCCTCCCACTTTCACGCCGATCACATCGGCGGCGACCTGATGGGCACTCACATCGACGGCGTCGCCCGTCTTCTCGAGCGATGCAGCTGTCCGGTGCACGTACAGCGGGCCGAGACACCGTGGGTGCTGCGAACCAGCGGCCTCAGCATCGATCACCTCGTCGAGCACGAGGGGGGCGACATCGTTGAAGTGGGCGACCTGGCCATCAGGCTGGTGCACACGCCCGGACACACACCGGGCAGCCAATGCTTCCTCGTCGAGGGTCGCCTGGTCAGTGGCGACACGCTGTTCCTCGACGGCTGTGGCCGCACCGACTTCCCCGGCAGCGACCCTGGCGCGATGTACGACAGCCTCCAGACACTGGCCGCGATGCCGAGTGGCACCGTCGTGTATCCGGGCCACCGCTACTCGGTGCCGTCGAGCGCCACCATCGACGCCATTCGCGAGTCGAACTACGTGTTCAGGCCCTCGTCGAAGCAGGAGTGGCTCGCCGCCTTCGGTCGATGAGCATCTGCCGGCATTCGCCGGCCGAGGCCTGATCGGCCGACTCAGCCCGCAACCGCAAACCAGATCGCTGCGACGCCGACCACGAAGAGCAGCGCAATCACCAACCGCCGGAACGGCTCGCCCGAGAGTCGG
>JBEGVK010000162.1:0-14193 GCA_041178405.1 Actinomycetota bacterium
GGCGGCCGAGACGTCCGCAACGACTGCGACTCGCGGCGACGCCACTGACCCGCGCAGGTGCAGCGACATCATCGAGATGGCACCCTGCACGGCGAGCGGAATCCCGAAGCGGCCGCCTCGCGCCATCCGGCCACGACTCAACCAACACACGCAGGTCACCCGGTCGAACGGCTGCCGTGCCGGGACGGGTGAGCCGTTGAATCGTGCGCTGCGCCGCACCGGGTCGCCGTCCCCCACGCCGAGCGGGTACGTCAGCAGCCATTCGACCGCCGGGAGATCCGCAGCTGAACCGCCCGGTGGTGTCGGCGAGGCGGCGGTGTGTGCGCTGCTGGTGGAACGGCGGTCAGGGAGGAAGGTCATGGCGCAGTGACGTACGGAAGCCCGTGGTGCGTGACCGTGAACGGCATCGAAACGTGGCTGCGGAACAGGTACTCGCGCTCGACGCCGGCCGGGCAGTCGCGGCATCGACCGCTGTCGTGCTACGGTCGCCGAGCCGCAGCCTTCGGGGTGTGGTGCACGGCAGTCAGCGAAGTCCGGTGAGATTCCGGCACTGTCCCGCAACGGTGGTTCTGGGCGGCAAGTCCGCCCAGACGAGTCCGGTCGCCTGATTCCGTGAGCGAGCAACCTGTCCTCGAAGGAAGGGCGGTCCGCGGAGTCCTCCGGCCCTGCCGGGGTCTGTGACCCACTCTTCTTTCTCCCGAACTTCACGGAGGAAGAACCATGTCATCCAGCCAGCAGTCCCTGCGCCGAGTCGTTGCGGCGATCATCACGTCAGTTGCAGTCCTCGCCTCGTGCAGCAGCGGCAGTGACGGATCGACGGACACCGAGCAACTGCGCATCGTCAGCCTGTCGCCGACGGCGACCGAGATGATGTACCTCATCGGTGCCGAGGATCTGCTCGTCGCCGTCGACAGCCTGAGCAACTTCCCGGCAGAGGCGGCCGAGAAGGTCACCGACCTGTCGGCATTCGAGCCGAACGCGGAGGCCATTCTCGGCTACGAGCCCGATGTGGTGCTGCTGGGGTTCGACTCGAATGGGATCTCCGAGCAGCTGACGAGCGCTGATCCCTCGATCACCGTGTGGCTCGGCGCCGCAGCTGCATCGCTCGATGATGCCTATCGGCAGATCATGGAACTCGGCGAGCTCACCGGTCGTGTCGATGAAGCCGAGAGCGCCATGTCAGCACTGTCGGAGCGCATCACATCGGCGATGGAGGGCGTGTCTGCGCCCCCGGGCAGCACCTACTACTACGAGCTCGACGACACGCTGTACTCGGTCACCTCGAACACGTTCATCGGCTCGCTGCTGTCGCAGTTCGGGCTGGTGAGCATCGCTGACGGCGTCGAGGAAGGCAACGACTATCCGCAGTTGTCCGCAGAGGTGGTCATCGAGAAGAACCCCACGCTGATCTTCCTCGCCGACACGAAGTGCTGCGGCCAGAGCGCCGCAACGGTGGCCACTCGGCCGGGCTGGGAGGGCATCGACGCGGTCGTCAACGGCCGGGTGATCGAGCTCGACGACGACATCGCCTCGCGGTGGGGGCCACGGCTGGCCACCCTCGTCGAGCAGTTCGCCGATGCGGTGAAGTCGCTCTGACGCGATGACCGGACACGACTCGACAGTGGCGACGCCCGCTGCCATGCGCTGGCAGTGGTGGATCGGGGGCGGCGTGGCTGCGGTCGCATGCGCACTCGTGGCGGGCGTGATGATCGGTCCAGCGGGCCCTGCGTGGTGGAGGGTTCCGCTGGAGCTCCTCGACCGCCTGCCACTCGTGTCGGTCGACAGCGGACTCGATGATGCCGACTGGGCGATCGTGTGGCAGATCCGCGCGCCGCGGGTGGTGCTCGCTGCGCTCGTCGGCGCGACGCTGTCGCTGGCGGGAGCCTCGTACCAGGGTGTCTTCCGCAATCCGCTCGTCGACCCCTACCTGCTCGGCGTGGCGGCAGGTGCCGGACTGGGGGCCACGATCGTCATCACCGTCAACCGCACGGGCTCGCTCGGCTGGCCCATCGACCCGCTGCCCCTCGTGGCCTTCGTGGGCGGTCTCCTCGCCGTGCTCGCCACCTACGTGGTGGGCTCGCGGCTCGGACGCGAACGGGGCTCGACGACCCTCGTGCTCGCCGGTGTTGCGGTGACGAGCCTCGCCACGGCAGTGCAGACGTTCCTCCTGCAGCGAAACTCCGATGTCGTGCGGCAGGTGTATTCGTGGATCCTCGGCCGCCTCTCGAGCGCCACGTGGGCCGACGTGCGACTGGTGATCCCGTATGTGCTCCTGTCGAGTGTGGCGCTCCTGCTGCACCGTCGACTGCTCGACGTGCTGCGCGTCGGCGACGAGGAGGCGGCTGCGCTCGGCGTCGACGTCGGCAGAGTGCGGCTCGTCGTCGTGATCGCCGCCACGCTCGGAACGGCCGCAGTGGTGGCGGTGAGCGGGCTGATCGGCTTCGTGGGCATCATCGTGCCGCACGCAGTACGGCTGCTGGTGGGCTCGACGTATCGCCTCGTGCTCCCGGTGTCGTTCCTCTTCGGTGCGGCGTTCCTCATCGTGGCCGACATCCCTGGCCGGGTGCTCGACAGCCCCGCTGAGACGCCGATCGGCGTCGTGACGGCGTTCCTCGGCGCCCCGTTCTTCCTGTTGATCCTCCACACTCGGCAGGTGCAGCGATGACGTCGCTGGCACTCGAGCAGGTCACCGTCGAGTACGGCGGCCGCACGGCGGTGCGCGGGTTCACCGACACCGTCCGTCCGGGCGAGTGGCTGTGCGTGATCGGCCCGAATGGTGCCGGCAAGTCGAGTCTGCTGAAGGCCGTTGCCGGCGTCACCGGCCACGGCGGAAGGATTCTCGTCGACGGGTCGCCGCTCGACGTGCGCTCACAGCGGCGACGCGCCCAGCTGGTTGCCTACGTGCCCCAGGCGCCGGTATTGCCTTCGGGGATGACCGGCGCCGAGTACGTGCTGCTCGGACGGAACCCGTTCATCAGCCACTTCGGCAGCGAGTCGGCGAACGACCTGGCAATGGTGGCCGACATCATCGAGCGGCTCGAACTCGGCGATCTCGCCCGACGCGATGTCGACACGCTCTCCGGCGGCGAGCGCCAGCGCATCGTCATCGCCAGGGCGCTCGCCCAGGAAGCGCCGGTGCTGCTGCTCGACGAGCCGACCAGCGCACTCGACCTCGGCCACCAGTTACTTGCGCTTGAACTGGTCGACCGGCTCCGCCGTGAGCATGGCCTCACGGTCGTGTCTGCGATGCACGACCTCACACTCGCCGGCATCTTCTCCGATCGCCTCGTGCTGCTGCACGAGGGCTCGGCCGTCGCCACGGGAACCGCCGAGGAAGTGCTGCGCCCCGAGACGCTCGGCGAGTTCTACGGCGTGAATGTGCGCATCCTCCGCGAGCCCGATGGGACGATCGTCGTCGTCCCCAGCAGGGATGCCCGGCCGTCATGACCGGGACCGGTGCCTGATGCCCGCCACGTTCGTGCTCGGTGGTGCACGGAGCGGCAAGCGCAGTGAGGTCGAGCAGTGCGCTGCATCGCATGGCGCTCCGGCGGATCTGTCGTGAGAGACCGACTTCGGCACCTGCCGGTGGCGGTCGCGTTCTTGACGCGCATTCCGGTTCGCCACGGCGCCATCACGTCGTGGGGGCATGTCGCAGCGTGGTTCGCGGTTGCCGGGCTGATCCCCGGATCGATCTCGGCGGCGGTGTACGCCGGCCTACTGCAGCTGTTGGCGCCGTTGCCGTCGGCGGTGCTGGCCGTCGGGGCCGGTGTCGCCGTCACCGGAGCCTTCCATCACGACGGCCTCGCCGACAGCATGGACGGTCTCGTCGGCGGGTGGACCCGCGAGCAGCGACTCGAGATCCTGAAGGACTCGCGGCACGGCACCTACGGCGTCATGGTGCTCGTGGTGCAGGTGGCAGCGCAGGTGTCGCTCGTCTCGTCGATGGATGCAGGTGACGCCGCAGTGGCACTGATCGCCGCGCATGTGCTGGGCCGGGCAGCCTCGGTGGTGCTCACTCAGGTGGGGGAGAGTGCCTCAGACGGACTGGGCGGACACTACGTCCGCGACGTGACCGGCACCGATGCTGCGCTCGCCGTGGTCTCCGGAACGCTGCTGTGCGCGCCGTTGCTCGGCGGATGGCTGGCCGTGGTGCTGCCGGCGGCCGTGGCGACGGCGCTGCTGTTCGGCTGGTGGGCGATGCGCAAGATCGGCGGGCTCGTGGGCGATGTCCTCGGCGGCGCCGAGCAGGTTGCCGAAACTGCGGTACTGGCCTGCTGCGCAGCGATAGCCGGCGCGGGAGCCATCGCGTGGTGGATGTAGCGCTGCTCCGTTCCCACGTGGACGCCGTGCTGTTCGACGTCGGCAACACCCTCGTCGAGCAGGCATCGCCAGGCACGCCGGTGGCAGATCTTGCCGCCGTGCCGTTGCGCGGTGCCGAGGAGGTGATGGCGGCACTGGCGGGACGCGTCACCATCGGCGTCGTCTCGAACACCACGGTGATGACTGCCGACGACCTGCGGCGCCTGCTGACGCCCCTCGGCTGGGCTCGACACCTCGACTGCGTGGTCGCCACCGCCGAGCTCGGGATCCACAAGCCGTCGCCTGAGCCGCTGCTCGAAGGAGCGCGCCGGCTTGGCGTCGCGCCGGTGCGCTGCCTGTATGTCGGCGATGCCGACACAGACCGCGCCGCTGCCGAGGCGGCCGGGATGCAATTCTGCGCAGCGGGGCCCGACCTGTCGCTGGTGCTCGATCGGTGGCTGCGTGGCGGCACCGAACTCGAGCGGAGCCTCGCCATGCCGGGCATTCCCGATGCAGATGCTGCAGCACAGTGCGAACGTCGACTTGCTGCTCTTGCCAAGCCGCCGGGCTCGTTCGGGCGACTCGAGCGCATGCTGGTCCGGCTTGCCTCAGCGCAGGGCCGCGCCGTGCCGGTAGTCGATCCGGCCGCTGCCGTGGTGTTCGTCGGCGACCATGGTCATGCCGCCGACGACTTCGTCACCCCATGGCCGCAGGCGATCAGCCGGCAGGTCGCCGCACTGCTGGCCGATGGCCGTGCAGCCGGGTCGACATTCGCTGCCTCTGCGGGGGCGTACCTCGAGGTGATCGATGTCGGAATCGCCACCGGCGCCACGCCCGAGGGGGTCGTACGCGCTCGCGTGGCCGACGGCACGTCCAACCTGCGCTTCGGCCCTGCGCTCGACGAGCGACAGGTACGCGAGGCACTCGAGGCGGGCGCCGCGACAGCAGCACGTCTGATCGGGGGAGGAACACGGGTGCTGTGCGTCGGCGAGGTGGGCATCGGCAATACCACCGTGGCATCGATCACCGCCTGCTGGGCGACCGGCCTCGACGCTGCAGCGGCCACAGGCCCCGGTGCCGGAGTTCCTCCCGATGCGCTCGAGCGCAAGTGTGGCGTCGTGCGCGACGTGGCCGCCGAGTTGGTTGGCGAGCGCGACCCGCTCGCTGTGTTGCGACGCGCTGGCGGTCTTGAGGTGGCGGCGATGGCGGGCGCGATGCTTGCCTGCGCATCGCTGCGCGTGCCCGCAGTCGTCGACGGTGTGACGGCACTGGCTGCTGCTGCCATTGCTGGGGCGATGGAGCCCTCGACAGTGCACTTCCTCGTGGCGTCCCACGCGTCGGCCGAGCCGGCGAGCGCAGCGCTGCTTGCGCATCTCGGTCTTGATCCGATCCTCGATCTCGGACTCCACGTCGGCGAGTCGACCGGTGCCCTGCTGTGCCTGCCGGTACTCCGTGCCGCCTGTGAGGCGATGGCGGGGATGGCGGTGCTCGACGACCTTGCCGACTGAGCGATCAGCCGATCTGCAGTACCCACACCGGCGTGTCGTCGGGCCTCACCGGGAGGATCAGCCGGTTGCCGTGTCGCTGCACCCGGGCGCCGGTGGAGAGCAGGCGCACCTCGCCGCCCGGCAGCCCGTCGATTGTGACCGTGGCAGTGTCGGGCCGGCCGCACACCAGCGCATAGACGGCGCCGTCGCGGTCCTGCGTGAGGCGGACGTCGTCGCCGCCATCGGTCGCAAGACGTGACTGCTCGTGCGGACGCGTCGAGTAGATGGCCGCTCCGTTGACGGCGAGCCACTGGCCGAGTGCGAGCACGCGGACCTGCTGTGCCCACGGCACATAGCCGCCCGGCATCGGCCCGATGTTGAGCAGCAGGTTGCCGCCGTCGGCGACGACGTCGACGAGCAAGCGGACGAGGTCGGGAATGGCGATGTAGCTGCGCTCGTCCTCGAACTGCATGTAGCCGAAGCTGGTGCCGATGCCTCGGCAGACCTCGAACTTCCGGCCCTTCACCACGGGCGTGGTGGTGTACTCGGGTGTGACGAAGTCGGCATGTGCCGTGCCGCCGATCACGCCGAGCACGTCCCACCGATCGTTGACGACACCCTCGGGATTGCCGTTGTAGAACTCGGAGATCACGGTGGCGGCACCGGCGCCGAAGCCGGGATATCCGATGTCGTTCCACAGCACGTCGGGCTGATAGCGGGCGATGAGTTCTCGCCAGTGGCTGTCGGCGTATTCGCGATAGGTGTCATCCTGCGGGATGGCTGCGAAGAGCGTGGCCCAGTTGCGGATGCCGAGGCCCTGGACGGTCCAGTCGATGCCGCCCGAGTAGTAGACGCCGAAGCGCATGCCAGCACCGCGTGCTGCCGCAGCGCACTCGCCGACGAGGTCTCGACTCGACTGCCAGCGCTCGCCGTGAGTGGGATTCGAAACGGCTGACGGCCAGAGGAGGACGCCATCGTGGTGCTTGGTGACGAAGACGCAGTAGCGGGCGCCGGAAGCGGCGAAGAGCGAGCGCCACTGATCGGACTGCCAGTCGTTCGACTGCTCGAGAAACGAGTCGACGAAGGTCGAGTAGTCGGGTGAGCCGAGCACGCTGGCGTGGTATTCGGCGGCCGGGGAGCCGTCGATGGCAGCCGAGTTCTGATACCACTCCGCATACGGCGACTTTGCGAATGCGGCCTCCTCGCCCTCTTCTCGGGCAAGGGTGAACGGATCGGGCACTCGAGGGGCGAAGGACGGCACGGAGCCGACGGTCCAGTGCACGAAGAGCCCGAACTTCGCATCGTCGTACCAGCGCGGCAGAGGATGCGTTCTGATCGAGTCGAAGACCGGTTCGTACCTCACGCTGTCTCCTCCCGTGCGGCGAGCACCGCTGCGACCGTGGCGAGAATCTGCTCCGCTGGCGCTCCGGGTGTGAGGACGGCTGAGATGCCCGCCGCCTCGAGCATCGGCATGTCGGCGTCGGGCACGATGCCACCTACGACGACGGGTATGTCGGCGCCCCTCGCACGGAGTTGTTCGACGACGAGCGGGGCGAGGGTCAGGTGTGCCCCGGAGAGCATCGACAGGCCGACGAGGTCGACATCCTCGTCGACGGCCGCCGCTGCGACTGTCTCAGGGGTCTGGAACAGGCCGGTGTAGATGACCTCGTGGCCGGCGTCGCGGAGCAGTCGAGCGACGACCTTGATCCCGCGGTCGTGGCCGTCGAGGCCGACCTTTGCTACGAGGATCCTGGCGCTCATATCGTCGGAACCTCGACATGTCGGCCGAAGACATCGCCGAGCGCCATCATCGTCTCGCCGAGCGTCGCATAGGCGTGAGCTGCATCGATGAGTGCCGGCATCAGGTTGACGGCGGGGTCGGCGGCGTCGCGCCGCAGCGTGTCGAGGGCAGTTTCCACGGCGCTGTCGTTGCGCGAGGAGCGAACGGCTGCGAGTCGCTGCAGCTGCCGGCGCTCGTCATCACCGGTGATGCGCAGCAGTGGTGGCTGATCGTCGTCGTTCCCCTCGGTGAATCGATTGACGCCGACCACGATCCGACGCCCGTCGTTCAGCGCTCGCTCCATCTCGAATGCGCTGTCGGCGATCCGCCCCTGGAACCAGTTCTCCTCGATGCCTCGGATGACGCCCTCGAGCATTGAACCATCACCCAGCTCGTCGATGTGGGCGAACAGCGACAACGCCTGCTGCTCGATGCTGTCGGTGAGCGACTCGACGAAATGCGAGCCCCCGAGCGGATCCGCGACATGCGACACATTCGTCTCGTGGGCGATCACCTGCTGTGTGCGCAGCGCAATGCGCGCGGCTCGCTCGGTGGGCAGCGCCAGTGCCTCGTCCATCGAATTCGTGTGCAGGCTCTGGGTGCCGCCGAGGACGCCTGCGAGCGCCTCGATGGCGGTGCGCACGATGTTCACCTCGGGCTGCTGGGCCGTGAGTGAGACGCCTGCGGTCTGCGTATGGAAACGCAGCTGCATCGACCGGTCGAGGGCTGCGCCATAGCGGTCGCGCATCCATCGTGCCCAGATGCGTCGCGCCGCCCGGTACTTGGCGATCTCCTCGAAGAAGTCGATGTGGGCGTTGAAGAAGAAGCTCAGGCGCGGCGCGAATGCATCGACGTGCAGCCCCGCCTGCAGGGCCAGCTCGACATAGGCGAATCCGTTCGCCAGGGTGAACGCCAGTTCTTCGGCTGCCGTGCTCCCGGCCTCGCGGATGTGATATCCGCTGATGCTGACGCTGTGCCACCTGGGCATCTCGGCCGCTGCGAATGCGATGGTGTCGCGCACGAGCCGCATCGACGGCCGGGGCGGGAAGACAAACTCCTTCTGAGCCTGGTACTCCTTCAGGATGTCGTTCTGCAGCGTCCCACCCAGCCGCGCGCGGTGCACGCCCGACTTCTCTGCTTGCGCCACGAACATCGCCAGGACTGGAGCAGCGGGAGAGTTGATGGTCATCGAGGTGGTGATGTCGCCGAGGTCGATGCCAGAGAAGAGGTCCTCCATGTCGGCAAGCGAGTCGATGGCGACGCCGCATCGACCGACCTCGCCGAGCGACATCGGATGGTCGCTGTCGATGCCCAGCAGGGTGGGCATGTCGAAGGCGGTCGAGAGACCGTCACCTCCGGCCCGGATGATCTCCTTGAAGCGGTGGTTGGTGTCGTCAGCGGTGCCAAAGCCGGCGAACATGCGCATCGTCCATAGCTTCGATCGGTACATCGAGGCGTGCACGCCACGGGTGTACGGGAACTGTCCGGGGAACTCGCCGTCATCGGGTCCGTAGACCGGGTCGAGCGGCACGCCAGACAGGGTCGAGAAGTCGCCGTGGCGAAGGGTGGCTGCGCCGAATGCCGCCTCCCACGCCTCGCGGTTGGATGCCACGGGGCAATCGTAGGTCAGTCGCTCTCTCCCTCGTCGCCGACGGCAGCGTCGTACCCGGCGGCAGCGAGCCGCTCGAGGAGTTCGTCGCGAGGGCTCTGGCCGGGTGCTCGGGCCTTGTCGGCAGCAACTCGCCAGCCGTGGCGGGATGAGTACACCAGTGGGGCCTCGCGCACACGGCCGTAGCCGACCTCGACCACGTCGGCAAAGAGCAAGTGGTGATCGCGCATCGGCATCGTGTCGAAGATGCGAGCGTGCACCCAGGCGAGGGAGTCGGGAACGACGGGGTGTCCGTTGACCTCGACGAGGTATTCCGGGGCGATGTAATGGAACCGCCGTCCGGGGTACGAGAAGTACTGGCCGATGTGCACCTGGTCGCCGGCGAGGAACGAGACCGTGAACTCGCCGCTGGCGATCATCAGCGGATAGGTGTCGTGCTTGGGCGAGACGCTGGCCATGATCACCGGCTCCTCGAACGACACCTGGCACACCCAGTGCGAGGTGTACGCACGAGTCATGCCGTCGTGAGCTGCTGCCACGACCTCGACGCCCTTCGCCGACTGGCCGAGGGCTCTCTTCACAGCGGGATCGATCATGTCCCCCTTGTAGTCGCCGTGCGGCGAGATGCACCAGTCGGACTCGTCGCGCAGCCACGTGGGGCGCAGCGCCACGACATGTGACGGCCGAACGCACCCCCAGCGGCACTGTTGCCGCCCCGTCGCCGTCCTTACCGTCGTTGACAGGCCGGGTCGCACTACCGAGGAGGAATGTGAATGGACGAGACGATGGACGATGCACGGCCGATGCGGCTTGGTCTGCTGGTTCTCTCGCTGGTGGCGGTCGTCGCCGCTGCAGTGGCAGCAGTCGCAGTGGATTCACCGTCTGCGCGGGCGCAGCCAGCGGAGATGGGCGCCGAGGTCGGAATTCCGGCCAGGGTGGAGCTCGACGTGCTCGACAGCAACTGCGACAACTCAGGGTCGACCGTCGAGGTGAGCGGTTCGATGTCCGTGCTCGGCCAGTCGGTCCGCATCGTGCTGCGCAACAACGCCAAGGGCACGCACACCGCCACGATTGTCGACGAGCTCAAGGTCGAGGTGGCACCGATGGAGGACAGCATCGAGTTCCCGAAGCAGCCGGTCCGCGGTGGCGTCGGTGGAAACCCCTGGATCTCTGTGCAGTTCGAGTCGGGTGGAACGGCCCTGACAGCACCGATCATCGTCGGACGATGCGTGCAGGGGGCATCGATGCACGTCAGGCGCGATCTGACGCTGCCGACCGACATGGCCATGCTCCTGACGTCGCTGGACTGCTCGAACAAGGGCTCGTCGCTGTCGCTTGACACCTCGAGCGCGAGCGCCGGACTCGACGCGGTGCTGCTCTTCGACAACAACATCAACAAGGTGGTGCATCGCCAGAAGGCCGATGCCGAGGCGACGGTGACACTCGCAGGCGGGCACACCGTGCGCAAGGGTGGTCGCTTCGACGGCGCTGGGGGGAACCCGATCGTGTCGGCCCAGTTCGTCGACAGCGAGGGTGCCGCACTCGGGTCCGAGACCTCCCTCGGGCGCTGCAACCGACTCGGTGCCTGAGGTCAACCGCCCCGCCGAGTTGTCCACAGGGCGCAGGCGGGGCGGCACCATCGCCGTGCAGTCGCAAAAATGCTGCGCTGTCGGCGATACTTGACGACTGAATGACCGCGCTTGCAACCGCTTCGGCGGCCACGCTCGGCCGTCCGGTCTATCGCCGTCAGGGCAACCGTGGCGTGCCCTACCTTCCAGGCCTCGACGGCCTGCGAGCGATCGCGGTCGTGGCCGTGCTCGTGTACCACGCCAATCACGCCTGGCTGGGCGGTGGATTCCTCGGTGTCGAGGTGTTCTTCGTCATCTCGGGCTATCTCATCACCCTGCTCATCATCACCGAGCACGAACGCACCAGGAAGATCGACCTCCGGGCGTTCTGGGTGCGACGGGCACGGCGCCTGCTCCCGGCACTCTTCGTACTGCTGCTGGTGCTGACCCTCTACATGTCGCTGTTCGAGCGACGGCCACTCGGCAACACCAGGGGCGACATCGTCGCCGGACTCGCCTACGGCAGCAACTGGTACCAGCTGTGGGCCGGCCAGGGCTACACGAACTTCGAGTCGTTCGCGCCGCTGCGCCACCTCTGGAGCCTCGCGGTCGAGGAACAGTTCTACCTGGTGTGGCCACTCGTGATGGTGGCACTCCTCTCGAGGGGCAGGAAGCATCTCCCGCGGGTCGGTCTCTGGCTGTTCGGCATCTCGGTGGTCGTGTCGGTCGCCGTCGGACTGCTCTTCGTCGGCGGCGACATCGAGTCGGAGTGCGAGTCGTCGATGCGTGGCTATTGGCAGATCCTCGGCCGCTGCGTCAGCATCAACGAGACGCTGTACCTCAGCACCATCGCCCGTTCGTCTGGGCTGCTGCTCGGTGCGGCGTTCGCCATGGTGTGGCGTCCGCAGACGATCCAGCGCAGCAAACTGCGCTACCGCGGCGCGTTGCTCGACAAGGTCGCCGCGGCTGCGCTCGGCGTGCTGTTGCTGGTGATGGCGGTGTCGTCGCTCACCGAGCCCGCACAGGACTCGCTCTTCGGCATCCGGTACGACGCGTTCGTGTTCCGCGGTGGGTTCTTCCTCGTCGGACTCCTCACGCTGTGCACGATTGCTGCGGCCACGCACCGCGATTCGCAGGTCGGGCGGATACTCGGCATCCGTCCGCTTCGATGGATCGGCACCCGAAGCTACGGGCTCTACCTGTTCCACTGGCCGGTGTACCAGGTCATCCGCGAGCCGGGCCAGCAACTGTCGGTGGCCCAGGCGGTGCTCGCAGCAGCGATCACGATTCCGCTCACGGAACTGAGCTACCAACTCGTCGAGATGCCGATCCGCAAGCAGGGCGCCATCAACGACGCGAATCGCCGCCGGCGGTCGACAGGCTGGACAGCATCGCGAGTTCGCCCGGCGCCGCCGCCGGTGCGCAACGTGCTGGTCACGCTGGCCGTCACGTTCGCCGTCGGGTTCGCCGGGCTCAACGTCGCCACTGCCGAGATGCTCTGCGTCGGCGAGGTGGCGTGCTCGCTCGACGGCGCTGCAGGTGACGAGACCGACGGTGATGCACTCGCTGTCATCACCGTGCCGGTGACGACCACCACCCTGGCGCCAGCCCCCGATACCACGGTGCGCAATGTCGACTCGTCGACGACGACCTCGACCACCACCACGGTGCCGCTCCTGGCGGGCACCGTCTATGCGGTAGGTGAGTCGGTGATGCTCGGAGCGAAGTACGCCCTCGAGGACGGAGGCATCGTCGTCGATGCTGCCAAGAGCCGCCAGGGAACTGCAATCGCAGAGCTCATCGAGGGCATGCGGGCGCAGGGGATCATCGAGAACGTCATCGTCATCCAGACGGGAACGAATGGGCCGGTCAGCAAGGACACCTTCGACCGCATCATGAGGGTGCTGCCCGAGTCGACGACGCCGCTCGTCGTGTTCCTCACGGTTCGCGCCCCCCGGTGGTGGATCGACGACAACAACGCCCTCATCAGGGCGCTTCCCGACCGCTATCCGAACGTCCGCGTACTCGACTGGGAGGTGGAGTCGGAGGCCATCGAGGGCGAATTGAGCCGCAGCGACGGGGGCATCCACCTCGCCACGCGGGCGGCGATGCAGTACTACGCGAACCTGATCTTCGACGCCATCGAGCGGCCGGAACTGAAGGTGCAGTAGGCGCCGAACGGCGCAACCGGCGCCGTGGCGGCGCATACTTGCTGCCATGTCTCTCGCCCGAGGCGCCACCGGCGGCCTGTCGCGCGTGCCGTATCTGCCCGGAATCGACGGCGTCCGCGCCCTCGCCGTGCTGGCGGTCGTCGTGTACCACGCCGACCACGACTGGCTGCCCGGCGGGTACCTCGGCGTCGAGGTCTTCTTCGTCATCTCGGGCTACCTCATCACGTTGCTGCTGCTCGGCGAGCATGAGCGCACGCGTCGTATCGACATCCAGGGGTTCTGGATCAGGAGGGCTCGGCGCCTGCTTCCCGCCCTTGTGGTGATGATGGCGATCATCGCCGTGTACCTGACGGCCTTCTATCCGGCGGCCCGCGAGCAGTCTCGCGGCGACTTCGTTGCCGGCCTGCTGTACTCGAGCAACTGGTATCAGCTCGTGGTCGGCCAGGGATACGGCGCAGGCGAGTCGTTCGTCCCGATGCGCCACCTGTGGAGCCTTGCGGTGGAGGAGCAGTTCTACCTGGTGTGGCCGGTGGTGATGGTGGCCGTGCTCGGGCGACGGCGATACCTGCCCGATCTCGCCAAGCGGTTCTTCCTTGTTGCAGCACTGCTGGCGGTGGCGATGGCGGTGCTCTATCGGCCGGGTGTCGTGCCGGCCTGCGGTGGAGAGTCGACGAATGGGCTCGTCACGGTCCTCGGGCGATGCATCAATGTCAACGAGTTCCTCTACCTCGGATCAATCTCTCGTGCAGGAGGCTTGCTGCTTGGTGCTGGCTTTGCGCTGGTGTGGCGGCCGGCGGCGATCATGCGCGGTGCGATGCGCGACGGCGGTGCGGCACTGGGTGTGGTGGCGATCGTTGCGCTGGGTGGCCTCGGGTGGCTCGCATCGACCCTGCACCTCATCGAGCAGGGCGTGTACAACGCGTGGCTCTTCCGCGGCGGATTCCTGCTCACCGGCGTGCTCACGCTCGCAGTCATCGCGGCAGTGACGCACCAGCGATCCTTCGCCAGTCCGGTACTCGGCAATCCCGTGCTGCGCTGGCTGGGAACTCGAAGCTATGGCTTCTACCTCTTTCACTGGCCGATCTTCCAGATGTTCCGCAAGCAGGCTGACATCGGCCTCACGCTGACGCAGTTCGCAGTGGCGACGGCGATCTCGCTCGCTGTGTCGGAACTGAGCTTCCGCCTCGTCGAGATGCCGGTCCGCCAGGGTCGGTTCGGCGCAGTGGCGGCAGCGTGGCGGCGCGACACTACGTCGCTCGCTGCCGTCGGGAGCGTGCTG
>JBEGVK010000163.1:0-14464 GCA_041178405.1 Actinomycetota bacterium
CCACCTTGTTCTTGACGACCTTGACCCGGGTGCGGTTGCCCACGACCTCCACACCGTCCTTGATGGACTCGATGCGGCGGATGTCGAGGCGGACCGACGAGTAGAACTTGAGCGCACGGCCACCCGGGGTGGTCTCCGGCGAGCCGAACATCACGCCGATCTTCTCGCGCAGCTGGTTGATGAAGATGCAGATGGTGTTGGTGCGGCTGATCGACGCCGTGAGCTTGCGCAGCGCCTGGCTCATGAGGCGGGCCTGCAGGCCGACGTGGCTGTCGCCCATCTCGCCCTCGATCTCGGCACGGGGCGTGAGGGCCGCCACCGAGTCGATGACCACCACGTCGAGCGCACCCGAGCGGATGAGCATGTCGGCGATCTCGAGCGCCTGCTCGCCGGTGTCGGGCTGGCTGATGAGCAGCTGGTCGATGTCGACGCCGATGGCCTTGGCGTACACCGGATCCATGGCGTGCTCGGCATCGACATAGGCGCAGATGCCGCCGTTGCGCTGCGCCTCGGCCACGACATGCATGGCGAGGGTGGACTTGCCGGACGACTCCGGGCCGAAGATCTCGATGACGCGGCCCCGTGGCAGTCCGCCGACGCCGAGGGCGACGTCGAGTGCGAGGGCGCCGGTGGAGACGGCCTCGATCGCCATCGAGCCCTTCTCGCCCATGCGCATGATCGAGCCCTTGCCGAACTGCTTGTCGATGGCGGCAAGCGCCACGTCGAGTGCCTTCTCACGCTCGTTCGCCGAGCGATCCGTCGTGGTAGTGCGGTCCTGTGCCATGGAGGTGTCCTTCCGTGCGGGTGCCTTGCTCATCAGTGGTGCCTGTTCCTGTCAGTGGTGGTGCCGAGGGATCCCGCCGGCGGCGGGGCCCGATGGCCGGCACCGTACGGAAGGGGTGTGACGGAGAGGGTTCCCGCTCGGTCTGGCCGGTCGTGCCGGCCTGGGGGCCCACCCGCCCCAGCCGGTCCGGCGGTGACGAATGACAGCACTGTAATAGCGAACAGCCGTTCGATCAAGCATCCTGCCCGTCGAACGAGCCCGACACGCCTACGGCCCGTCGACAGCCGCCGCCGCGTCGGCCAGTTCGGCGGCATCGGGCCGCCTGGCGGCAATGTCGAACGCCAGCCAGACCGTATAGGTGAAGGGCTGGGCCACCATCGGCATCACCACCGCCACGCCCACCGCCATCGCCGTCAGCGGCCCCACCGGGAAATCGGGGGCGGTAGCGATGAACGCCACCGCCATCGACACGCCGAGCGTGAAGAAGGTGACCACCACATTGAGGGCCACCGGACCCAGCTCGAAGCCGTGCTCGCGGTGCCACCGGATGCCGCACGTGCGGCACCGGTCGTGGCGGCCGAGCCAGCGACGGATGAAGGTGCGGCGCGAGCCGCACTGCGGGCAGCGGAGCACCAGTGCCCGCCGGAACATGCGCCCGACCGACGGAGCGGTCGCAGGTGACGGAGTGCTCATACCCCCCATGGTATAGAACCTGTACCCGGCGTCGGCCAGACTCAGACGGTGCGACGCACCCTTGCCAGCCTGCTGTTCGGCCTGGCGTATGCGTGCGCCAGTCTTACCGTGTCGGGTTTCTTGCTGCAGCGGATCGCCTTCGATCCCGACACCAGCGCCAATGCAGCCGAGGCCATCCTCGGCGACGGGGCCATCAAGCGCGAACTCGTCGACGCCCTCGCCACTGCGGCCGTGGGCCAGCTGGCCGCTGGCGACCCGGCACTCGAGGCCACTCTGCGGAGCAATCTCGACGCAGTGGCCAGCCTCCCCGAGGGTCAGCGGCTGCTGTCGGGCGTGATCCACGACGCTCACGCCCGTCTGATCGGCGCACAGGACACCCCCGTGCAGGTGACCGGCGCTGAACTCGTGCCGCTGCTGCGCGACGAGCGCGCCGCCCTGCTGCCCGCCGTCACCCTGCCGGTGCCGGTGGTGACGCCACTCGATGTGATGCGCACCACGCTGCGCTGGATGCTGCCGATCGTCGCCGTGCTGACGGTGGTGATGGCGCTCCTCGGATTCGCCGCGCATCCCGAGCGGAGCGCGGTGCTACGCGGCCTGTCACTCGGCTGCGTGCTGCTCGCCGTGCTCACGGCGCTGCTCGGCTATGCCGTGCCCAAGTTCGTCATCCCGCTGCTGTCCGACAGCGCCTGGGCACGAGTGCCGTCGCGGATGGCCGACAGTTCGCTCACCATGCTCATCGCACTCGAGTTGCTGCTGCTGGGCGCCGCTGGCGCACTCTTCGCCGCCTCGGGGATGATGCGCCGACGCGATCGCTGGCGCTCGCCGGTGCGGCCGCGGCAGTACGTCGAAGACCGCCAGTGGTCGCAGTGACGCAGCGGGTACCGGCGGGAGATCCGGCTGCCGTCAGGCGGTGAGCTCGGCCGCGAACTCGCCGAAGACCTCTGCGTAGCGCATCGCATCCTCTTCGTCGTGCATCACCGAGATCAGCCACTGCTCGTCGAGTCCCGGCGGCAGCAGCACCCCGCGGTTGATGCCGTGGATCCACTGCGCAAAGGCAAGGTCGAAGTCGGTCGCCTTGTAGTCGCGGTAGTTGCGGATCGGCTCCGGTGCCCACGTGATGCAGCCCTTGGCACCGAATTGCACCGTGTGCGCAGGAAGTCCGGCGTCGGCGATGATCCGATCGCAGGCATCGAGCAGTCGGCGATTGCGGGCGATGGTGGCATCGGTCGCCTCGGGCGTGCACACCTCGGCAAGTACCGCCTTGGCCGCCGCCATGCAGAGCGGATTGCCGTTGTAGGTGCCGAGGTGCACGACCCTGCCCCGCGTGATCTGGTCCATGCACTCCTGCGTGCCGCCGAACGCTCCGAGCGGCAGGCCGCCGCCGATGCTCTTGGCGAGCGACACCAGGTCGGGCGTGACACCGAGTGCCCCGGTTGCCCCACCCCAGCCTGCGGTGATGCCGGTCTTCACCTCGTCGAAGATCAGCATCGTGCCGTAGCGGCGCGTGATCTCGCGCACCGCCTCGAGGTAGCCGGGCTGCGGCCGGCAGATGCCGATGTTCTCCATCACCGGCTCGACGATGAACGCCGCGACGTCGCCGTTGCGAAGGACGCGCTCGAGGGCCTCAGGATTGTTGTAGGGCACGATCTTGGTGTCGGCGAGCACGCCACGGGTGATGCCAGCGGTTGATGGGATGGCGATCGGCGCATCAGCAGGACCGGCCTCGGCGATGGGCGGCTTCATGCTGATCATCACCTCGTCGTGATGACCGTGGTAGCCGCCCTCGACCTTGACGATCTTGTCGCGGCCGGTGATGCCACGGGCCACGCGGATGGCATCCATCGTGGCCTCGGTGCCCGAGTTGGTGAATCGCCACATCGGCAGCCCGTAGCGCTCGGCGAGCAGTTCGGCGACGTCGGCGTTCATCTCGCACGGGGTGACGAACAGGGTGCCGTCGTCGAGCTGCGCCTCGAGCGCCCTGCGCACTGCGGGGTGGCAGTGCCCGGAGAACAGCGCTCCGAAGCCCATGTCGTAGTCGATGTAGCGATTGCCGTCGACGTCCTCCATCCACGACGCCTGGGCGCGGCGAACCACCACGGGATGCGGGTCGTACGCCTGGAAGCTGCTCGGCACGCCCATCGGCAGCACCTTGCGGGCTCGCTCGTTGGCGGCCTGCGAGCCCGGCGTGCGCCGGACGTAGGCGTCCAGCTCTCGTGCCGTGATCTGCTTGGCCCGCTCAGCGAGCCCCAGGTCGAGAACGCGTTTCGTCGCGCCCATCGGGGAAACCTCCGATATCCGTCTCCTTCACCGTAGCCGACGATGGATTCCATCGTCTACGTCAGCGCGCATCACGCATCGCCCCACTTACCGGTGGAATCGGCGCTGCCATATGGCACACTTGAGATTCGGCTCAGCGCTCCGCAGGGACCGCCGGCCGCAACAACATGGTGGCCGTAGCTCAGTTGGTAGAGCGTCAGGTTGTGGTCCTGAATGTCGCGGGTTCGATTCCCGTCGGTCACCCGGGTGCATGCGTGCAGCGGTGGACCACCACCCCTACACTCGGGCGCCGGTCGCGCCTCTAGCTCAACGGCAGAGCAACGGACTCTTAATCCGCAGGTTCTGGGTTCGAAACCCAGGGGGCGCACAGCGACAACTCGAATCCTCTTGTCATGCGGCGTGCTCGGCGGCGCCGCGTGGCACCCTGCCGAGCGATCGTCCCACCACGACTGCCGTCACCACGGTGGCCACCCCGAGCACCACGAGGATGCCGGGGAACGTGCCGGGACCCCGCCGGTCGAACAACTCGCCCATGATGCGCGGCATCACCAGCGCG
Organism: Actinomycetota bacterium; assembly: GCA_041178405.1. Lineage (GTDB taxonomy): Bacteria > Actinomycetota > Acidimicrobiia > Acidimicrobiales > Ilumatobacteraceae > UBA668. The sequence goes on from JBEGVK010000163.1 coordinate 4,311, forward strand.
CCGAGTCCCGACGTGGCGACGATCGCCGAGGTGATCCGCCCGCTGAGTGAGAGATGTGCCTCGGCGAACCCCATCATCGCCGCATATTGCGGTGCCACCATGGCGCCGAAGACGAAGGCGATCGCCCACAGCAAAGGGCCCTCCCCCGGCACCACGACGAAGACGGCGAGCACCGCCAGCGAGCCCGCCAGCGTCGTCGCCAGGATTGCTCCGGCGGAGAAGCGACTCGCTGCCGGCACGGCAATCACCCGGCCGAGCGTGAACCCGGCACCGGCCATGAACGACACTCCCGTCACCGCCGTGGTGTAGCCGATCTCCTCGGTGTACGTGGCAATCCAGTTGATGAATGTCGTCTCGTAGGCCACGTAGGCGAAGAAGAACGCGCACACCAGCACCACGTGCCGGCCACGGGCACCGCCAGCGGCACTCCGCGCAGCGACGTCGAGGCGAGTCTGTCTCGGCGGCGGATGCCGCAGCATCGGCACGCTGCTCACCGTGGCGATCGCCGCCATCGCCGCCACCGCACCCCAGAGACGATCACCGAACTCGAACGAGACCCGCAGGATCACGGGGCACGCCATCACGCCCACGGCGAACGACAGGTGGAGAGCGTTCAGCAGCGTTCCGCTGCCGTCGGGCCGACTCCACACCACCAACGTGTTCCCGATCGCATCAGCCATGCCGGCTGCCATGCCGATCACTCCCGATGCGGCCACCATCAGCCACAGGGCCGACGCCGCAGCGATCACTCCCCACGACACGACGATGACTGCCATCGACGCCACCCACATGCGGTGCCCCCGACCCGCATCGAGGCCGCGGCCGGCCGACAGCGAGCCGATCACATAGCCAACCGCGCCCACGAAGAGCAGCCACGAGATCGACCCGTTCCCCACGCCGCCGGCCTGCTCGCGCAGTCGCGACAGCGCGAACCCGGTGGTGCTCATGGACACGCCGACCAGCACGAATGCCACGAGATAGGCGCGCGTCGGCGCTCTGCTGCCCGTTCCGTCCATCGCCACCGAGGATACGCAGGCGGCTACGGTTGCAGCGATGCAGGTTCTCGTGGTGGTCGCCCACCCGTGCGCGGAGAGCTTCAACCATGCCATCGCTGCGCGCGCTTGCGACGGACTCGTCGAGGGCGGACATACCGTCGACCGGCTCGACCTCTACGCCGATGCCATCGATCCGGTCATGCCAGCGGCGGAATGGCATCACTACGTCGACATCGCGGCCAGCGGCTCGCTGCCGACGACTGCCCTCGAGCCGTGGGTCGTGGCGCACATCGAGCGAATCAACGCCGCCGACGCCCTCGTGCTGGTGTATCCGACCTGGTGGAGTTCGCTCCCAGCGGTGTTGAAGGGGTGGATCGAGCGGTGCATGCGCCCCGGCGTCGCGTTCAAGCTCGACAGCCGCGGCCGCATGCGTCCGGGCCTGTCGCGCCTCCGCCGGATCGTCGGCATCAGCACATACGGGTCGAGCTGGTGGTACGTGAAGGCCATCAACGACAACGGCCGTCGCATCATTGCCCGGGCACTGCGCGCCAGCGCAGGGCCGCGGTCGCGCGCCACGTGGATGCCGTTCTACTCGGTCGACACCTCGACCGCCGATCGCCGCACCGCCTTCCTCGATCGCGTCCATCGCACCATGCGGTCGCTGCGATGAGCTCAGCAGCAGTCGTCGGCACCGCACCGCCAAGCCGCGTGCGGGCCCTCGTGGTGCACTGCCACCCGTCGGCCGAGTCGACGGTGTCGATGGCCCGCGACCGCGCCGCAGCGGCAATCACCGGCGCCGGCGGCGAGGTGCGCCAGATCGATCTCTACGCAGAGGGCTTCGAGCCGGTGCTGTCAGCATGGGAGCGCCGCAATCACCTGGCTGATCCGTCGACCAAGCCCGACATCGCCCCGCACGCCCAGCTGCTCGAGTGGTGCAACACCCTCGTGCTCACGTACCCCACCTGGTGGTCGGGCCAGCCGGCGATGCTGAAGGGCTGGTTCGACCGGGTCTGGGTGCAGGGCATCGCCTACGAACTGCCAGCAGGCAGCGATCGCATCAGGCCGCGGCTGCGCAACATCCGGCGCATCGTCGTGGTCACCTCGTACGGCGGTCCACGGTGGCGCAACATGCTCGAGGGTGAGAGCGGTCGCAGGGTCATCCGGCGGGCGATGCGCGCCGTCTGCCATCCACTGTGCCGCACCACATGGCTCGGTCTCTACGGCACCGACGGGAACCGGGCTCGGCGCAGCCGCTTCCTCGACCGCGTTGGGTCGCGCCTGTCACGACTCGGCTGACGGGCCGTCGAGGAGCGTGACCACCTCGACGTGGTGCGTCTGGGGGAACAGGTCGACCACCACTGACTCGACGTGAGTGAATCCGGCGTCGGCGAGCAGACGCACGTCGCGGGCCATGGCCACCGGATCGCAGCTCACGAGTGCGAGCACCGGCGGCGACAGCCGTACCAGCACGTCGGCACCCGCCCGGCCAAGGCCTGCACGCGACGGATCGGCGACGGCGACGTGCACTCGGCCACGCCACGGCGACGGGTCCCAGTCCTCGAAGGATGTGCACGCCACCTCGGCCCGCTCGCCGAGGTTGTGGCGCGCATCGGCACATGCCGACGGCGAGCCCTCCACCACCACCGATCGACCCCATCCGAGTGCCGCCGCGAACAGCCCGACTCCCCCGTATGCGTCGAGCAGCACCCCGGTGCGGTCTCGGCCCGCTGGCCGCCGCCCGATCAGCTCGGCGACCGTGGCGACGACGAGCGACGCCGCCGCCGGACCCGACTGGAAGAACGACGCCGCGCTCACGCGCAGTGAGCTCCCGTCGACGTGCTCGGTGATCCAGGCCGCCTCGCCGGTCGTCACGCCAGCAGGCACGGAGCCGTGGCGTCCGTGGAACACCGCTGTCGCCCCACCGCCCGACGCGACCCTGATCGACACCTCGTCGCCCGGCGAGACCCTGACGCCACGCCGCAGGTCGTCGAGCGCCGGGTCTGCCACAGCGCATGCGGCGAGTGCCACCACCTCGTTGCTCTGCGCCGCCCGCAGCCCGGCGGTGCTGTCGGGAGCACCTGCGACGCGCATCGTGGTCCGGTATCCCCACGGCGGCACCGAGCCGCCCCACGTCACCACCGCATCCGGCATGCGTGCCGTGCGGCGCAACGCATCGGCCACCACCTCGCGCTTCCACCGGCGCTGGGCGCCCGTCGACATGTGCTGCCAGTCGCAGCCGCCGCAGCCGCGCTCGACCTCGGGGCACGGCGGGTCGAGTCGCTCGGGCGATGCGGAGATGACATCGACAGCGGTTGCTGCCGCGTAGTCGCGCCGGTCGGCATCGATTCGTGCCGCCACCCGCTCGCCGGGGATCGCACCTGTGACGAAGACGATCCGGCCGTCGTCGAGCCGGCCGATCGCCGCCCCGCCCGCCGCCATCCTGTCGACCACCACCTCGACGACGGTGCCGGCCAGTCGATCGCGTCTGGCTCGCCCCACACGGCGAGCGTAGGCCACTGCCGCGGCCGTACTACCCTCGCCGCATGCCGCGCATCGAGATCGCCCCCAGCGTGCTCCCCGCCGACTTCGCCCGGCTCGGCGAAGAGGTGGCAGCCCTCGAAGCAGCTGGCGTCGACCGCATCCAGTGGGATGTGATGGACGGTCAGTTCGTGCCGAACCTCACGTTCGGACCCGATGTCATTGCTGCCGCACGGCGCCACACGACGCTGCCATTCGAGGCACACCTGATGGTGCTCACTCCCGACGCAATGGCTGCCGAGTACGTACGAGCTGGCTGCAGCCGCCTCATCGTGCACGCCGAGGCATGCGTGCACCTGCACCGCACTCTCGCCAACATCGCGTCGCTCGGCGCCACTGCGTCGGTGGCCCTCAACCCGGCGACGCCGGCGAGCGCCATCGAGCACGTACTCGACCTCGTCGACATGGTGCTGGTGATGACCGTCAACCCGGGCTTCGGCGGCCAGCAGTACATCGCGACGATGGAGCCCAAGATCCGGGAAGTGCGCAGCATGATCGCCGCGCGTGGCCTCGCCGACCGGGTCGACATCGAGGTCGACGGCGGCATCGGTCCCTCGACGATCAGCGCCGCAGCGGCAGCTGGTGCCAACATCCTCGTGGCCGGCAGCGCCCTCTATCGAGATCCCGAGGGGCTGGCGCACGCCGTCGCCGATCTGCGCGAGCGGGCCACGGCGGCCTTCGCCGACTGAGCGCGTCCCCCGAATCGCTCCGGTCAGGACTCGTCGGGGTCGACTGAGTCGCGCAGCGCCCTGCCGAACGCGAAGACGAGGTGCTTCACCAGCACCAGCGCCAGCAGCACGGCGAAGGCCACAGCAAACGGAAGCACTACGGCGCGGCGCAATTGGTCGCCCGATCCGTCGAGGGGCGTGAGCAGCGATGCCTCGACCGCCGCACCATCGGCGAGGAAGGTGCGCACCGGATCGTCGAGCTCGGGGCAGTCGATGTCGGAGTCGTCGAGGCCGACAACGGCATCGCCGCCGAACAGCGGACGCGGATCGCGCACCGCGCTGCGCAGCAGCATCGTCTCGTCGCTGCCTGCACCGACGAGATAGTCGGTACCGATCTCGAGGAACCGCACCTCGTCGCCGTAGCGCACGTCGACGACCGACGGCGAGATCTCGAAGCCGTCGAGCGAGCCGGCGAGCACACGCGTCACCTGCATCCTCGCCGCGTCGACGGTGAGGCCGACGATGGTCGCCTCGAACACCGCCACGGCGGCAGGCGGCGAGGCACATCCCGCCGGCACCACCACGAGCGGGCCAGCAGCCGCGGGAAGGCCGCCCGGCAGGCTCGAGACCGGCGCGTCGACGACCGCTGTCGACGGCGGCGCCGTGTCGGAGGGGGGTGCCGCAGCAGCAGTCCCGGCCGACCAGCCGACGGTGCAGATTGCTGCGGCAGCGAGGGATCGGCAGACATGACGCAGCAGCACGAGCCTCACGCTAGTGACGCCGGTGACCGCAGAGCAGTCAGCGACACCGAGGCGGTCAGCGGCCCTCGAAGCGCGGGTCGCGCTTGTCGACGAAGGCCATCATCGCCTCGGCGGTGTCGGCCGTGCCGAAGTTGACCGTCTGCGCTCGCGCCTCGTCGTCGAGGGCCTGCTCGAACGTCGCGTCGAGCGAGTTGTCGAGCAGGCGCTTCGTCATGGCGAGCGCAATGGGCGGTCCGGCGGCCAGCCGACGTGCCCAGCCGTCGACGAAGGAGTCGAGCTCGCCGTCGGGAAGCACCCTGTTGACGAGGCCGATCTGCTCGGCACGGCCGGCATCGATGATGTCGGCGAACAGGGCGAGCTCCTTGGCACGGTGCAGGCCGATGCGACGCGGCAGCAGCCACGACCCGCCGAAGTCGAGGCTCAGGCCGCGGCGGGCGAAGATCTCGCTGAAGCGCGCTGTCTCGCCGGCCACCACGAGGTCGCAGCCGAGGGCGAGATTGCACCCGGCGCCCACTGCCACGCCGCGGACCTTGGCGATGGTGGGCTGCGGCAGGCGGTGCAGGGCCAGCGCCGCCTCGTTCACGAACCGCATTGACGCCAACTGGTGCCGCGACCGCCCGCCGCCCGTGAGGTCGGCTCCCGAGCAGAACTCGCCGCCGGCGCCGGTGATCACCACGACCCGGTCGTCATCGCGGTCGGCGATCTCGCGGAACGTCTCGCCCAGCTCGCCCCACATCGCCTGGTTGGCAGCGTTCTTCTTCTCGGGACGGTTCAGGGTGACCGTCACGATGCCGTCATGCCGCTCGATCTGCAGGGTCTCCATCTTCCGGACAATACTGAGCCGATGGGCTTCAATCCGCACCGCGCCCAGCGCCGCAGGCCGAGCGACGTGCTGTTCGTCGGCGCCGCCCTCGTCGTGAGCGTGGCACTCGTGGCGTGGGCAGTGCTCGGCTGACCCACAGCGGTCAGAAGGCTCCCTCCAGCATCTCGAGTCGGCCGTCCACTACTGCGGCTACGTCGAACCGCACGGCGACACGTCCCGGTCGTCGTTCGCCGAGCCACGCCACTGCGAGACGGCGGAGTCGATCCTGCTTTCGTGGCGTCACTGCGGCGAACGGTCCGCCGAATCGGCTGTCGGCGCGTGACTTCACCTCGCAGAACACCACGGTGCCGTGGCCGACGGCAATGATGTCGACCTCGCCGTCGATGCGCCGTCCGGCGCCACCCTCGCGCCAGCACCAGTTGCGGTCGACGACCTCGTACCCGCGGTCGGCGTACCACTGCGCCGCCAGCTCCTCGCCCGCTCGACCTCGTGCGAGGTGCGGCGCTAGATCTCGACTCTCGGCAGTTCCTCGACGTTGACGTCCTTGAACGTCAGCACCCTCACCCGCGGCACGAACCGGCTCTTCCGGTACATGTCCCACACCCATGCGTCGGTCATCTCCACCTCGATCACAGGCCGCGACGTCTCACCGGCGACGGTGACCTTCACGTCGTTGGCCAAGTAGAACCGGCGCTCGGTCTCGACGGCGTAGCGGAACATCCCCGCCACGTCCTGATACTCGTGCGCGAGCTGGAGCTCCCGCTCGGCCTCGAAGTTCTCGAGATCGTCAGAACTCAATGTGGGCGCCCCGGGCCAGCCGGCGACTCGCCGGTCAGCTCTCGCGCTTCTCGCGGATCTTGGCAGCCTTGCCGACCCGGTCGCGCACGTAGTACAGCTTGGCGCGGCGGACGTCGCCCTTCTTGAGCACCTCGAGCTTGGCGACCGACGGCGTGTGCACGGGGAAGGTCCGCTCGACGCCGACGCCGTAGCTGACCTTGCGGACCGTGTAGGTCTCCTGCACGCCGCTGCCCTGACGGGCGATGACATTGCCCTGGAACACCTGCACGCGCTCCTTGTTGCCCTCGACCACCTTGACGTGCACCTTCACCTCGTCACCCGGGCCGAAGTCGGGGATGTCACTGCGCAGGTTCGGGGTGTCGACGATGTCGGTCGGCTTCATGGCTGGGTCTTCTCTCGCTGGGTGGAGGTGCGATCGGCCGCTCAGGCGCCCGGTGCGACCCCTGGCTCGGCTCGGGGAACGCTCAAGGATAGGTGACGGACGGGAACTCTTCCAACAGGCGACGCTCAGCGTCGGACAGTCCGCCACGGGCGGCGATGAGGTCTGGCCGGTACCGCAGGGTTCGGTGGAGGGCCTGGGCCTGACGCCAGCGGCCGATCCGCCCGTGGTCGCCGCCGCGCAGCACCTCGGGTACCTCCCAGCCGCGGTACTCGGCCGGTCGGGTGTACACCGGCTCCTCGAGCAGCCCCGACTCTCCGAAGCTCTCCGAGGCCGGGCTGCTCGCATTGCCCATTGCCCCCGGCAGCAGGCGCACGACGGCCTCGATGACCACGCAGGCGGCCACCTCGCCCCCGTTCAGCACGACGTCACCGATGCTCAGCTCATCGTCGGCGAGGTGCTCGCGGACCCGGTGGTCGATCCCCTCGTAGCGGCCGCAGATCATCGAGAACCCGCCCGAGCCGGCGAGGTCGTCGGCCATGCGCTGGTCGAAGCGTCGGCCGCCGGGGCCGAGCAGCAGCAACGGGCGCGGTGGCGCTGCTGCCTCGACGGCGGCGAACAGCGGCTCGGGCTTCATCACCATGCCGGCACCGCCGCCGAACGGCGTGTCGTCGACGGTGCGGTGGACGTCGCTGGTGTGCTCACGCGGATCATGCAGTCGGAGGTCGAGGATCCCGCCGGTGCGCGCCTTGCCGAGGAGGCTCTCCGCGCAGAATGCGTCGACGAGGCCTGGGAAGATGGTGAAGACGTCGATCCGCACGGCTGCCGAGCCTACGGCCCGTGCCGTAGGAGTCAGTCGGGCTCGGTGAGCTCGAAGAGGCCGTCCGGCACGTCGACGACCACCGTGGTGCGGCCGTCGACGGTCTCGACGGCGGTCACGAACACCACCGGCACCAGTGCGCCCGAGTCGAGTTCCATCAGCTCGTGGGCGGGGTTGTCGACGACTGCGATGCACCGCCCCCTGGCAGTGCCGTCGGTCTCGACCACCTCGGCGCCTATCAATTCATCGACGTAGATGGCGTCGCCACGCTCGTCGAGCGGCTCGGCGCGCACGACCTGGTTGGCGAGGCGCTCGGCTGCGGTGCGGTCGTTGACTCCCTCGAAGCGGACCAGCCAGCGCGTGCTGGCATCGCGGGCGCCGGCCACGGTGTGCCATGCCCGACCCACCTGCATCCTCGAGCCGACGGCGACGCGCTCGGTGCGGTCGGTGATGAGGAGCAGGGCGATCTCGCCGTTCACCCCGTGTGCCCGGCCGGTGCGGCCGATCTCGACGAGACCGTCGGAGGGTTCGTCGTGCGGCACGCCGTCAGTCGTTGAAGTCGACGTCGACTTCGACCGAGTCGCGCACCGCGGCGGCACGCACCACGGTGCGGATGCTCTGCGCCGTGCGGCCGCGGCGGCCGATGACACGGCCGAGATCGCCGGGGCCGACGCTGACTTCGAGCTTGATGCGGCCGCGTGAGCGGCCCGTCGATACGCGCACGGCATCGGGGTCGTCGACGATGGAGCGGACGAGGTGCTCGAGCACCGCCACGGCGGTTGGCGCGGGCACGGTGTTGGCGTCGTCGCCCTGCGGATCCTGCTGGTCGGACACGGCTCTGGTGCTCAGCGGATCACTTGGCAGCGCGGGCAGCGCTGAACTCGGCCCATGCGCCGGAGATCACGAGGAGCTTCTTCACGCGCTCAGTCGGCTGGGCACCGTCCATGAGCCACTTCACGGCCTTGGCGTTGTCGACGGTGAGTGCCGACGGCTCCTGACGCGGGTTGTAGGTCCCCACGATCTGGATGAACCGTCCGTCGCGCGGCGAGCGCTCGTCGGCTGCGACGATGCGGTACTGCGGCTGCTTGGTCTTGCCGACTCGTGTGAGGCGCAGCTTCACTGCCATGCGCTGGGTGCTCCTTGGAGATTGCGAACCACGAGAGGCTATCAATTGAGCGGCGGGAAGCCACCCGAGCCGGGCATGCCGGGGAATCCACCGCCGGGCATTCCCGGGAAGCCGCCCGGCAGGCCGGGCATGCCCCCGGGCAGCGCAGGGCCGCCCCGGGGCGGTGCAGTCACCCTGCCACCCTTGCCCTTCTGTTTGCCCTTCTTGCCCGGACGCGGCGCCATAGCCCCCATCCGCTTCATCATCTTCTGCATCTCCTGGAACTGCTTGATGAGTCGATTCACCTCAGTGACCGACGTGCCGCTGCCATTGGCGATGCGGGTGCGGCGGCTGCCGTTGATGATCTCGGGCTTTCGCCGCTCGTTCGGCGTCATGCTGCGGATGATGGCCTCGACAGGCTTCAGCGCGTCGTCGCCGATCTCGGCGCCGCGCATCTCCTTGGGCATACCGGGCATCATCCCGAGGATGCTGCTGAGCGGGCCCATCTTCTTCAACGCCTGCATCTGCTCGAGGAAGTCGTCGAGGGTGAACTCGCCCTCGAGCATCTTCTCGGCGGCCTTCTCGGCCTGGTCCTTGTCGAACGCCTGCTCGGCCTGCTCGATGAGCGTGAGCATGTCGCCCATGCCGAGGATGCGGCTGGCCATGCGGTCGGGGTGGAACTGCTCGAAGTCGCCGATCTTCTCGCCGGTGCTGGCGAACGCAATGGGCCGGCCGATGACCTCCTTCACGCTCAGCGCTGCGCCACCCCTGGCATCGCCGTCGAGCTTCGACATGATGACGCCGTCGACCTGCAGCACCGCGTGGAACGCCTCGGCGACACCCACGGCGTCCTGTCCGGTCATTGCATCGACGACGAGGAATGTGTAGTGCGGCTCGACTGCGTCGCTGATCGCGCGCACCTGCTGCATCAGCTCGGCATCGATGGCGAGCCGCCCGGCGGTGTCGACGATGAGCACGTCGCGGCCGAGGCGGCGGGCTTCGGCGAGGCCGCGAGCAGCGGTCTGCACCGGGTCGCCGGGCTCGCTGAACACGGGCACGTCGATCTGGCGCCCCAGGGTGCGTAACTGCTCGACAGCGGCGGGGCGCTGCAGGTCGGCGCCCACGAGGAGCGGGTTGCGACCCTGCGACTTGAACCAGCGGGCGAGCTTGGCCGAGTTGGTGGTCTTGCCCGAGCCCTGCAGGCCGGCCATCAGCACGACGGTGGGAGGCTTGCTGGCGAAGTGCAGCGAGAGCGTCTCGCCGCCGA
>JBEGVK010000164.1:0-20721 GCA_041178405.1 Actinomycetota bacterium
CCACTCACCCTGGCGCGCTCGATCAGCGGCGATCCCCCGTCGCCCGTCGACCTCACCAATGCCATCGGCCTCGTGGCCGACCACCTCGACGATCTCGACCGCGAGATGCCCGAGGTGCTCCTCGTACCGCAGATCAGCCTCGCTGGCCACGGCATCGCCGCCCTCGCCGATGTCGAGCTCGGTGCCCCGGCGTCACTTCCCGTCGAATTCACGCGGCAGGCAGCCGAGGAGATCTTCCGCACCCTCGCCACCGAGACGGCAGCCGATCGCTCGCTCAATCCCGGCCTCGGCGAACCCTGGGTTCACGACATCCTCGGCACCTGCTGTGCGCTCGTCGCCGTCATGCGCCACTTCAAGCTCGACGCCATCACGCTGGCTGCCTGATGCGCGACCATCCGTCGTCCCCGCTCGGCGCAGTGCGCCTGTATGGGCGGCGCGTGATGCTGCGCCCGCTCGCACCGGCCGACTGGAGCCAATGGCACGAGGTACGCCAGCGCAACGAGTCGTGGCTCGTTCCCTGGGAGCCCCTGCGCCCCGCCGGCATGCTCGATCCCACCCGCGACCGCGATGCCTACATGTCGAGGTGCCACGCTCGCGACCGCGACCGGCAGTCGGGCATCGCCTACGGCTTCGGACTGTTCGTCGGGCCCGACCTTGCTGGCGAGGTGAACCTCAACGGCATCGTCCGCGGCGCCCTGCAGGGTGCCACGATCGGCTACTGGATCGACCAGGCCAAGGCAGGCAACCGGTATGTCGCCGAGGCCGTCGTGGTGACGTTGCGCTTCGCCTTCGAACAACTGCACCTGCACCGAGTCGAGATCTGCATCGTGCCGCGCAATCGCAACAGCCACCGCGTCGTCGAGGTGCTCGGACTCCGTGACGAGGGCACTGCACAGCGGTTCCTCGAGATCAACGGAGTCTGGGAGGACCACGTCCGCTATGCCATCACCGCCGAGGAATGGGACGCTCGGCGCGACGAACTGAGCCGCGCCTGGCTGTGATCAGGCCTGCTCGGCGATGAGCCGGTAGGCCCGGGCCCGGGCCCGGCGAGCGGCCGAGCGCCGCTTCCACGACTTCATCTTCCAGTGCCGAAGTCGCTTCGGACCGCTGGTGGCACCGTGATGCTCGTGGTGATGGTGCTCAGGAACCCACGCCCTGCCTGGCTCATGGACCTCATCAGGCTCGAGGCCGGCCCGCACCTGCGTCGCGACTGCGTGCAGTTCGCTGTGGATGCGGTGCCGTTCGTTGTGGGCGTGGGCTCGCAGGTCCATCTTGGGCGGCGGAACCGCCTCGAGGCTGCGGTGGCGCTGACTCATGAGTACCTCCCCTGCTGGGCCTGAGCTCACGGTACGCCCGAGGCGCGTGCCTGACCAGCACCATCAGGTAACAAAAATGCGCGCTTTTGGCGACCTACTGCTTCGACGAGATCCGCTGCTGCAGCGCAGCGATTCGCTCGGCGAACCACGGCTGTCGAGTGCTCCACACCTGCGGCGTGAGCTCTCGCTCGACCGCCTCGGGATGGGTCGCCACATCGGCCATCGCCGCGATCGTGCGCTTCACCTCGATGAGCAGTTCGCGCGGTGCGCTCGCAGCACGGGCTGCCATCTCGTGCGCCGCTGCCAGCAACTGGTCGTCGTCGACGCAGCGGTGCACCAGGCCGACGCGCTCGGCCTCGGCGCCGTCCATGATCTCCCCGAACACCACCGAGGCGAACGCAGCCTGCGGGCCGGCGATACGCCGCAGCATCCAGGTATGGCCACCGCCGGGGTGGATGCCGATCTGCAGGAATCGGGTGTCGAACCGCGCCCGCCGCGCAGCGAGGCGTACGTCGCAGCCGAGGGCGAGGTTCATGCCGGCGCCCACTGCAGCACCATTCACCGCCGCCAGTGTGGGCAGCGGACTGCGAGCGATGCGCAGGAATCCCTCGTAGATGCCGCCGAGACTCTCCTTGGTGGCCTCGGCGAGATTGCCGAGGTTGGCGCCAGCGCAGAAGGCGGGGGCAGCCCCGGTGACAACGACCGCCCCGATCGACGGATCGGCCTCGGCCGCGTCCATCGCCTCGACGATCTCGGCGACCATCGGTGCCGTGAGCGTGTTGCGCTCGGACGGATTGTTCAGCGTGAGCGTGGCGACGCCGTCGGCGACATCGACAAGGACGAGTGACATGCCATCACCGTAGTTCGGCGCACCGCCGTCCGCTCCCCCGCTACGGTGCGGAACCGTGCTCGACCATGTCTTCACCGACGCCATCAGCGCGCTGCGCGATGCCTTCGCTGCGGCGTACCTCGAGCGCCAGCCGTTCGAGGAGCACTTCCAGGCCGACGTACTGCTCGGCGACCTCACGTGGGAGACCAGCTACGGCCTCCCCGGCGAGGGACTGCCGCCGAACGTGGTCGCCCACATCACCTTCGACTGGCCTACGTGGAGCCAGACCGCGTACCGGCAGTGGTACGTCGACGAGGTGCTCGAGCGACTCCCGGCAATCGAGATCGAGGTGGCATTCCGGGTGCAGAACCTCGACCGGCCGCCCGACGGCCCGGCCGTGATTGCGATCACGCCGGAGACCAGCCCGCTCATCGGTGACGGGCGCCTCGAACGCGCCGGCGTGACGCTCGAGACAGCCCTCGCCGCCGACGGGACAGCAGGCACCGAGCACGCTGTCGAGATCACCTACGAGGGCCTCTATGAACTTGCCGAGTCGACCCTCGCCGATGGCGCGAGCGAACTGCTCGACGAGCACTTCGGCGCCCTTGGCGGCTGGATTGCGGCAACCCTCGTGAAGCTGGCCGACATCAGATGAACGTGCACTCGGGCAGCACTGCAGCGAGCGGCAGCGTCACGGTGCCGAGGACGCCCTGAGCTCGGCCACAGCCGTCACCTCGATGCCGCCACGGGGCCGCTGGGTGAGACGCACCGTCACCCGGGCCGGCGTCGCTGCACGCATCATCTCTGCGGCGATCTCGCCGGCCAGTGCCTCGGCGAATACCGCCCGGTCTCGGAACCCCCACAGGTAGAGCTTGAGGCTCTTCGACTCGATACACCATTGGCGGGGTTCGTACTCGATCTCGACCGAACTGAGATCGGGCTGTTCAGTGACGGGGCACATCGAGCTCACTTCGTCGCTCACCATGCGCACGATGGTGACGTTCGCCGGCGCAGGGAAGACTTCGACATGGTCGATCGCATGGCGCACGGTGGCGCCGAGGACGGTGAGACGCGAGGTATCGGTCGACATTCGCCACAGGGTACGGGTTGCCCCGCCGAGTGCCCCACGTCTGGCACACTCGCCGCCATGACGGTCACCCTCCATGTCGTCGACCATCCGCTCGCCGCCGACGCCCTCAGCCGGCTGCGCTCTGTCGACGCCCCCACCTCCACCTTCCGTGCCGAGCTCGAGCGGCTCGGCCTCGTGCTGCTCACCGAGGCGACCCGCACCCTCCGCACGCTGCGCGTCACCGTGCAGACGCCGCTGGCCACCACCGCCGGCCGCCGGCTCGAGATGCCGCCGGTGCTGGTGCCGGTGCTGCGGGCCGGCGTCGGGTTCCTCGGCGCCGCCACGGCGCTCGTACCCGATGCCGAGGTGGGCTTCGTCGGCGTGAGCCGCAACGAGCTCACGCACCGACCCGAGCAGTACGTCAACAAGCTCCCCGACACGCTGATCGGGCGCACCTGCATCGTGCTCGACCCGATGCTCGCTACCGGCGGCTCGCTCGCCCACACCTGCCGTCTGCTGGTCGAACGCGGCGCCGACACACCCATCGTGGTCGTCTGCGCCCTCGCCGCACCTGAGGGTCTCCGCCAACTCGAGACCGAGCTCGACGGCGCAGCGCATGACGTCGTCGTGTTCACGGCATCGCTCGACGACCGCTTGAATGAGGCGGCGTTCATCGTGCCCGGCCTCGGCGATGCAGGCGACCGACTCTTCGGCCGGCCCGGCTGATCGGGCCGCCCCGACCCTCAGGCCAGCGACATCACCGGCTCACCCGCTGCGGTGAGCCCGAGCGCCGATCGCGTGCACGTGCCGCCACGCGGCGAGCCGTTGTTCCACGCCTGGCGCACGCAGTTGCGGACGGCCTTCTGGCCCCACCAGTTCGGGTGGAGGCTCTCCTGCACCGAGTAGGGGCCGCCAATCGTCGACAGCGTGCGGATCTGCGCAACCCATTCAGTGGCGTCGGCCGCGCCCGTGGCGGTCCACGTGCCAAGACCGGTGGCCTCCATCAGTTTCACGGTGCTCTCGCAGAGTCGCCGTCCGTTGAGTGCCGACGCGATGTTCAGCACCCGCACGTTCCCGGCGGTGTTCGCAGCATTCGCTGCATTGACGACGGCACCGTTGATGCGAGTCAGGGCTGTGGCGTTCGCCCAGTCGGCGTCGCGGTTCCAGAAGCCGCAGCCTCCAGTCGACTGCCGGGTGAAGCCGGTCTGCGAATAGCGGAACCCGCTGCCGTTGGGAATCGGCGACGGATAGGTCTGCACCACGATGGTGTACTGCGACGTCGCGTATCCGGCATTCGACATTGCTCGCTTCACATTGTCGATCGAGCCCTTGATCGCATTGGTCTGCGCCGTGATGTTCGACTTGGTGAAGTTCGACGAGACGATGCTGTCGTCGTAGCAGTAGTTCGGGAACAGGCTCGATGAGGTGAGGAAGTTCGTGACGCAGCGCTGCACGATCGTGGCGAAGTTGAAGTTGTTGCCGCCGATCGACAGCACGACCATGCGCACGTTGTTGCTGGCTGCGAACTGCTGCAACATCAGTGCCTGTCCCATTCGCCCGCCGGAGTTGTAGAAGTCGATCCCCGGCTTGTACGTACCGTCGCTCGACACGGTTGTCGACGTCTTCGCTCCCGAGCACGCCAGGTTGAGGCTGTTCACCGACGATCCGTTGGCGGCGGTGCCGATGTGGATCTCTGCGGCGGTGCTGCGGTGGCAGCCGGCGATCGTCTCGGAGGTGCCCCCGTTGTCGAGATAGGCGGTCGGGCCTCCGGCATCGACCGAGGCCGAACTCGAGTTGCTGTTGCCGGCCCAGCGGCCCGCCTCGCCCGAGATGTACGAATCGCCGAGGCTGACCACCCACGGCGTGCCACTGCCCGGTCCGTCGGCGACCGCCGGTACCGCGCCGGGGAGGGCGGCCAGTGCCACGGCCGGCACGAAGAGTGCTGCAACTGCTACGGAGAGAGGCCTGCGCATGGCCCCGTACCCTAGCCGAGGAGCGCCGACAGGTCGTCGAGCAGCGGACCGGGATCCCGGTCGACCCCTTCCCCGTACAGCTTCACCTTCGGCTCAGTGCCGCTCGGACGCACCTGCAGCCGCAGCGATTCGCCGAGCTGCAGTCGCAGCAGACCCGCCTCGTCGAACCACTCGACCGAGGTCACGGCGATACCGCCCACCGACGCCGGTGGCGCGGCGCGCAGCGAGGCCACAGCGTCCCTGCCGGCGGCCGGATCCATGCGCAGCGACCGCTCTGACGTGATGTGGCGTCCGAACTGATGGGCGAGGGAATCGAGCCGCTCCTGCAGCGTGGTGCCCTCGGCTGCTGCCACCGCAGCGATCTCTGCCAATAGCACCGCCGCAGTGATGCCGTCCTTGTCGAGTGGCCGCGCCGCCACCAGGTAACCCAGTGCCTGCTCGTAGCCGAACACGAAGCGCAGGCCTGGGTTGGCAAGCACCACGTGGCCGATCCACTTGAAGCCAGTGAAGGTCTCGATGCACCGCACCCCGTGTGAGGCAGCGAGCCGCGACAGCAGCGACGACGACACCAGCGTGGTGACGACAAGCCGCTCGCCGCCCGACGTGTGGCGCAGGATGTGGTCGGCCATCAGCCAGCCGATCTCGTCGCCGTGCAGCCGGCGCCACGTGCCGTCGGCCTGGGGGATGGCGGCGCCGAGGCGGTCGGCATCCGGATCATTGGCGAGCGCCAGCGCAGCCCCCGACGCCGCAGCCTGCTGCAGCAACAGGTCCATCGCTCCCGGCTCCTCGGGGTTCGGGAAGGCCACGGTCGGAAACAGGCCGTCGGGATGCTGCTGCGACTCCACGACGATCGGCGCCGGAAGGCCGGCAGCGGCGAACGCATCGACGAGCAGCTGGCCGCCGACTCCGTGCATCGCCGTGTACGCCACCGGCACCCCCGCCGCGTCCGGCCGCAGCCGCACCGCGCCGACCGCCGCCAGATAGGCGCGCCGCTCGTCGGCGCCGACGCGTTGAATCAGCGGATGGTCGCCGGGAGCGAGCGCCACGGCGCACGGATCGACACCTTCGATCCGCGCCGAGATGTCAGCATCGGCGGGCGGGACGATCTGCGCGCCGGTGCCGAGGTACACCTTGTATCCGTTGTCAGCGGGTGGATTGTGCGACGCCGTCACCATCACGCCGGCTGCGGCACCCCGCCCCCCGTTCACCTGCGTGATGCTCCACGCCAGCAGCGGTGTCGGCACCACCGAGTCGAACAACAGGGCGCGTACGCCGCGTGCAGCGCAGACTCGTGCCGTATCGAGTGCGAACACGTCGCTCTTGCGACGTGCGTCGCAGCCGATCAGCACGCCGAGCCGAGCAGCATCTGGCACGGCATCCAGCAGGTAGTCGACGAGGCCGGCTGCAGCCTGGCGGACGACGAGTCGATTCATCCGCAGCGGACCCGCGCCAACGGGCGCTCGAAGTCCCGCTGTGCCGAACTGCAGTCGTCCGGCGAAACGCACCGCGAGTGCCTCCTCAGGGCCCGACAGCAGCGCCTCCAACTCGTTGCGCATGTCGGCGTCGGGCTCGGCATCGAGCCACCGGCGGGCGGTCTCGAGCAAATTCATGGGGTCGGACATCGCAACAGCCGACCGATCAGGCGAGCAGCGACTTCAGCTCGACCAGTGGGCGCGGACCTACATGAGAGATCACCTCAGCCGCCGCCATGCCCCCGAGTGTGGCACACCGGTGCAGGTCGTCACCCCGCGTGTAGCCGTACAGGAAGCCTGCCGCGAACAGGTCGCCGGCGCCCGTCGTGTCGAGCACCCGCTCGACGGGCTGCGCCGCCACGGCGATCACCTCGTCGGCGGTGACCACCAACGACCCCTGAGCGCCGACGGTGATCACCGTGAGCGCACAGTCGTCGCGCACACACGAGACCGCCTGCTCGAGTGTCTCCACCTCGTACAGCGAGGTGAGCTCGCCCTCGTTGCCGAAGAGCAGGTCGACCTCATCTGCCACCAGCGCACGGAAGTCGGCACGGTGACGGTCGACGCAGAACGAGTCGCTCAGCGTCAGCGACACCCTTCGGCCGTGGGCATGGGCAACCGACGCCGCCAGGCGGAAGGCCTCTTTCGCCTCCGGCCGGTCGTAGAGATAGCCCTCCATGTACAGCAGCGCTCCCGCCGCCACCGTCCGCTCGTCGATGTCACCGGCGTGCAGTAGCGACGACACGCCGAGGTACGTGTTCATCGTGCGCTGCGCGTCGGGTGTGACGACGATGATGCATCGACCTGTCGGGATGCCCCCCTCCGACTGGCCGGCACGGAAGTGCACGCCGACCGCACGCATGTCGTGGCCGAATACCTGGCCGAGGTCGTCGTCGCCGACCTTGCCGATATAGGCAGCCCGGCCGCCGAAACTGGCGACCCCGGTGAGCGTGTTGGCTGCGGAGCCACCGCTCATCTGCACCGCAGTGCCGAGTGCCCGGTACAGGTGCAGCGCCCGATCGGTATCGACGAGCGTCATTGATCCCTTGACAAGGTCGTGGTGGTCGATGAAGGCATCGTCGGCGTGGGCGATGACGTCGACGAGGGCGTTGCCCACGCCCACGACGTCGTACTCGACCGGCATCGAGACCTGTGGCACGAGAGGGCACCCTACCCGTCGGGACGCACCGCTAGCGTTGCGCCGATGCCTGCCGAGACCGACAGTCCGTACCGCCTGCCACGAGTCGTGGTGCCGCACCGATACACCTTGGCCCTCGAGCCCGACCTCGCCGCAGCCACGTTCCTCGGCCACGTCGTGATCGATGCGACAGCAGCACACCCCACCGACCGCATCGTGCTCAACGCGCTCGAACTCGACGTGCAGTCCGTGCGCGTCGATGGCACCGAACGGCCGTTCACCCTCGATGCGGCAGCCGAGCGACTCCACGTCGAGGCGGTCGTGGCGGAAGGAGCGGTGTCGATCGAGATCACCTTCGCCGGAATCCTGAACGACAAGCTCCGCGGCTGGTACCGCAGCACCTATCTCGATGACAGCGGTACCGAGCGAGTCATCGCCGCATCGCAGATGCAGGCCACCGACTGCCGCCGTGCCTTCCCCTGCTTCGACGAGCCCGACTTCAAGGCCGTCTTCGACGTCACGCTCATCGTCGAGCCTGGGCTGCTGGCCATCTCCAACGGACCCGAGGTCGAGCGAACGGCCGTCGAACCGGCAGCGCCTGCTGGCAGCAAGGTCGCGGTTCGCTTCGCCCCCACTATGCCCATGAGCACCTACCTCGTCGCCTTCGTGGTCGGCCCACTCGAGGCCACCGAGCCGGTGATGATCGAGCGAGCAGGTGGCGGCGACCCAATACCGCTTCGGATCGTGCACGTGCCCGGAAAGCGACACCTCACGTCGTTCGGACTCGACGTCGGTGCCTTCGCCATCGACTGGTTCCAACGCTATTACGGCATCGCATTCCCCACCGACAAGTGCGACATGGTGGCGCTTCCCGACTTCGCAGCGGGCGCAATGGAGAACCTCGGCTGCATCACGTATCGCGAGAACCTGCTGCTCGCGGACCCGGGCAGCGCGACACAGATCGAGTTGCAGACCCTGGCCGACGTGGTCACCCACGAACTCGCCCACATGTGGTTCGGCGACCTCGTGACGATGAAGTGGTGGAACGGCATCTGGCTGAACGAAGCGTTCGCCACGTTCATGAATGTCGCCTGCTGCGCCGCCTACCGGCCCGACTGGCTGCGGTGGACCACGTTCAGCCTCGAGCGCAGCGCCGCCTTCGAGGTCGACGCGCTCGACAGCACACGCAGTGTCGAGTACCCGGTCGAGGCTCCCGCCGACTGCGATGGCATGTTCGACGTCCTCACCTACGAGAAGGGTGGCTCGCTGCTGCGCATGCTCGAGCAGTACCTCGGCGAGGAGGAATTCCGCCGCGGCGTGAGCCACTACCTCAGCACGCACGAGTACTCGAACACCGAGACCAGCGACCTGTGGGATGCGATCGAGACGGCCAATCCGGCGACGCCGGTGCGCCGGCTGATGGACAGCTGGATCTGGCAGCCCGGCTACCCGCTGGTGTCGGCACGCCTCGAGGGAAGCGATCTCGTGCTCTCTCAGCACCGCTACGCGTACGGCGACACCGATGATCCAACTCTGTTCGTGGTACCGGTGCACCTGCGCATCGATGGCGCCGATCGGAAGGTGCTGCTCGACGACGCCACCCTCCGTGTCCCACTGCCGTCCGCCAACAGCACGGTCGTCGTCAATGCGGGCGGCCACGGATTCATGCGCGTCGCCTACGACGACGCCCTCCGGAGCCGCCTCGAGGGCGAACTCTCGGCGCTGACGATCCTCGACCGATACAACCTCGTCGACGACGCATGGAACGAGGTGGTGGCCGGGAGGCTCGCCGCTGCGGAGTTCGTCGACTTCGTCGAGGGATTCGGCGACAACCGCGACCTCGCCGTCTGGCAGGCCATCGCTATCGGACTACGCGGTGTCAGCCGCCTCGTTGCGCTCGGCACGCCGGCCTACGCCGCATTTCAGCAGCGCGTCGCCGCCCTCACCCGGCCGGCACTCGATGACCTCGGGTGGGAGGCTGCGCCCGGCGAGAGCAACCTGACGTCGAAGCTCCGCGGCACGATCGTCGGCATGCTGGCTGTTCTGGGAGCCGACGCCGATGCCGTGGCGAGATGCCGCAGCATCGTCGCAGCCGGTCTGGCAGATCCCGAGCTGATGGCGACGGCGACGATGTCCGTGGCAGCGCACGGCACCGATGCCGACTACGACGAGTTCCTGCGCCGCTTCCGCAGCGCTGCCACACCGCAGGAGCAACTCCGCTACATGTATGCCCTCGCCGAGTTCCCCCAGTCGGCCCAGGTGCAGCGCACCATCGACCTTGCCTTCAGCGACGAGATCCGATCGCAGAACGCGCCATTCCTCCTGAACCGCTGCATCAACAACCGCTCCCACGGTGCACTGGCCTGGAGCGCCGTGCGGAAGAACTGGACCCTGGCCAACGACCGATTCCCCGACAACGCCATCGTGCGGATGATCGACTCGGTGAAGTCGCTCACCGAGCGTGCGGTCGTCGCAGACGTTCAGGCGTTCTTCGGCGAGCACCCCATACCGCAGGCCGCCAAGACCCTCGAGCAGGTGCTCGAGCGCCAGCGGGTGAATGCTGCGATGCACGAGCGCGAATCCGTGCGCCTGCCGGCGTCGCTCACCGGCAGCGACTGACCGTCACACCCAGCTGGCCCACTGGTCGAGCGGCATCCGCTCGGAGCGAAGCGAGTTGACCCGATCGGCGGGGTCGGCGTATCCGACCGCCATGCCGCAGAAGAGCATCTCGTTCTCGGGGGCGCCGACGAACGACCTGACAGCCCCCTGGCGCACCGACCAGTACTCCTGGGCGCAGGTGCCAAGGCCGGCCTCGACGGCCAGCAGCATGAACGTCTGCAAGAACATGCCGAGGTCCGACCACTGGGGAAGACCCATCTGCCGATCTACATAGCAGAAGAGCGCCGCAGGCGCCCCGAAGAACTCGCCGTTCTTGGCGAACTGCCGGAAGCGACCCTCCTTGTCGTCGCGTTCGATGCCGAGCAGCGCGTACATCTGCTCGCCGATCGCGAACCGGTTCGAGCGATACGGCTCGGTGAGTCCCCTCGGGTAGATGTCGTACTCGGTGGGCTCGATCGGCGGCTGGGTGGTGAGATGGTCGAGCAGTCGCCCCATCGACTCGCCGTTCACCACGTAGATCCGCCACGGCTGCAGGTTCCCCCCGCTGGGCGCCCGCGACGCATCCTCTAGCAGGCGTCGCAGCAGTGCGTCGTCAACAGCATCGGGGAGGAACTGGCGCACCGACATCCGCCGATGGGTCGCCTCACGGACACTCATCTGGCCGACCCCCGGCGATGTGGTGTCAGCCAAGGTGCTGCACCTCGAGCGCTCCGTCGGCGTGCTGGGCACGCAGCACCTTCTTGTCGAACTTGCCGACGCTGGTCTTGGGCACGACGTCGACGAAGCACCAGCGCTCGGGCACCCAGAACTTGGCAGTGCGCTCGAGCAGCCAGGCGCGCAGTTCCTCGGCAGTCGCCGCCGCATCGGGCTTCAGCACCACGCAGGCCATCGGTCGCTCGTCCCACCGTTCGTCGGGAACGCCGATCACTGCCGCCTCCAGCACTGCCGGGTGGCCCATGATCGTGTTCTCGAGGTCGACAGAGCTCACCCACTCGCCGCCCGACTTGATGACGTCCTTGGCGCGGTCGCTGATCATCACGAAGCCGTTCGGCAGCACCGATGCCACGTCGCCGGTGCGCAGCCAGCCATCGTGGAACTTCTCGTCGTCGGCCACGTTGTAGTAGCTGCCGGTGATCCACGAACCGCGTACCTCGATCTCGCCGAGTGCCTCGCCGTCCCACGGCTGCACGGCACCCGAATCGTCGGTGATGCGCAACTCGACGCCCGGCATGATGCGGCCGGTCTTCACCCTCCAGTCGGTCTCCGAGAGTGCGGCACGTTCCTTGGGCGGGTGGCCGATGGCGCAGACAGGGCTCGTCTCGGTCATGCCCCAGCCCTGCACGAGCGGCACGTTGAACACGTTGCGGTAGGCCTCGATCAGCCCGCGAGGCACTGCCGAGCCGCCGCACATCACCAGTCGGAGGCTTGACATGTCGGTGGAGGGAGCATTGTTGACGAGGTCGTTCAGGACCGTGGGCACGGCACCGGTGATGGTGGGACGCGTATCGGCGATCACCCTCGAGAGCGGCGCAGCCTGGAGGAACTGCTGGGGAAAGACGAGGTCGGCGCCGATCATCCATGCGGCGTACGGCGTGCCCCAGGCATTGGCGTGGAACATCGGCACGATCACCAGCATGCGGTCGGTCTCGGCGAGCGCGATGTTGGCCGTGCTGGTGACCATCACCGAGTGCATGTACGTACTGCGATGGCTGTACATGACCCCCTTTGGATTCCCCGTCGTGCCGCTCGTGTAGCACATTGCTGCGCCGGTCTGTTCGGTGACCTCGGGGTAGTCGAAGCCGCCGGGCTCGGCGGCCAGCAGTTCGTCGTAATCGAGCAGCCCACCGCCCAGCGAGCTCGCATCGCCAGGACCCTTCACGATGATGTGCTCGACCGTGGTGAGCTGGTCGCGTACCCGCGCCAGCAGCGGCGCGATCGAGGCATCGACGATGATGACCTTGTCGGCAGCATGATTGATGACGTAGGCGAGCTGCTCGGGGAACAGCCGGATGTTCAGGGTGTGGAGCACTGCACCCATGCACGGGATGGCCAGATAGGCCTCCATGTGCGTCTGGTTGTTCCACATGAACGTGCCGACCCGATCGCCCTGCCGCACGCCCAGGCGGGCCAACGCCGACGCCAGCCGGTCGGCGCGCTCGGCAACCTCGGCGAACGTGCTCTCGACGTAGCCGTCGCCGGTGAAGGTGATGACCTTGCTCGCCGCATGCACCTGGCGGCCGTAGCGGTACACGGGCAGCAGCGTCAGCTGGTAGTCGTCCATCATCGTGCTGGTGACGGCCATGAGATCCCCCTCCGGATGCACCCGGCACTACGGCGGGCGCTGGTCGGCAAGACTACGACACGATGACCGACATCGCCGAGGTCGTCGGCCCGCTCGTGGCCGACGCTGCGACCGCCCACCACTGCCCTGAGATCTCATGGGGGGTGGTGATCGACGGCGCGATTGCAGCGCACGGCGGCTCCCCGAACCGGGTGTTCCGCATCGCCTCGATGACAAAGAGCTTCACGTGCGCCGCAGTGCTCGTGCTCCGCGACGAGGGCCTCCTGTCGATCGACGTCCCGGTCAGCGAGTACGCGCCCGAACTCGCCGGCATCTGCGGCCCGCTGCGCTCGCCCCCCATCACGCTCCGGCACCTCATGTCGATGACCTCGGGCCTCGCCACCGACGATCCGTGGGCCGACCGTCACCTCGACATGACACCCGATGAGTTCGATCGCCTCTGCGCAGCCGGTCCCCGATTCGCCCATCGCACCGGCGCTCGCTTCGAATACTCCAATCTCGGCTTCGGCATGATCGGCCGGGTCGTCGAGCGCGTCACCGGGCAGAGAGTCCGACACCACGTGACCGAGCGACTGCTCGAGCCGCTCGGCCTGACCCGCACCACGTGGGACTGTCCCGACCACGACGACTGGGCGCGACCGCATGTCGTGCGCGACGGCGGTGCGGTCGTCGACCCGGTGCCTCCTCTCGGCGATGGTGAGATCGCACCGATGGGCGGATTGTGGAGCACCGTCACCGACCTAGCGGCGTGGACGACATGGCTCGACGACGCCATCGCCCGCCCCGATGCAGACGACTGGACTGCGCTTGCGCCGACCTCGCGTCGCGAGATGCAGGCGCCGCACGCAGCAGTTGGCATCCGCGAAGGCTTCGGCCGTCACCGGCCCACCGACTACTGCCTCGGCGTCAATGTGCGCGACGACCCGACCCTCGGCACCGTCGTCGCCCACTCCGGTGGCCTACCCGGATATGGCAGCAACATGCGCTGGATCGCAGGGCGTGGCGTGGCGGCGATTGCGCTCGGCAACGTCACCTATGCGCCGATGTCAGAGCTGACCACGCGCATGCTCGTCGCCCTCCACGAGGCAGGGCTGATTCCCGGACGGCCGCGCATGGCTCCCGACGACGTCGATCGCGCAGCACGGCGGCTCGTCGACCTGCTCAACTCGTGGGACGACACAGCGCCGAACGGCCTCTTCGCCGACAACGTTGCCCTCGACCTCGACCTGCAGCGGCGTGCCCACGCTGCACGCGAGCTCAACGCCGCGCACGGGCACATCCACATCGACTCCATCACCTGTACCGGGGCGGCCGATGCATCCATCACGGCGCACACCGACGATGGCACCGAGGTCCGCATCAGCCTGCGGCTCGCACCGCTACCCGACTCCCTGATCCAGGAGTACGAGGTCACGGCAGTCGAAGAACCCGCCTAGCTCAGCGTCCAGCGGTGTCCTCGAGCAGGAAGTCGGCGACCCGCTCGCCGATCATCACTGTGGGCAGGTTGGTGTTTGCGCGGGTGATGAACGGCATGATCGACGCATCGGCGATGCGGACGTTCGGCACACCGCGCACTCGGGCCCGTTCGTCGACCACCGACAGGAAGGTGTCGCCCATCGCGCACGATCCTGCGGGGTGGTAGTAGTGCGACACAGTCTCGTAGTAGGCGGCGTCATAGTGCATGTCGGTGATCCGATCGCCGAGGACCGATGCAAGGTGCGGATGCGACAGCAGTTGCTCGGCAACTTTCACGCCGCGGCGCAGCACCTGCAGGTCGCGGCCGGCACGGTCCGAGAGGTACTTGTGGCTGATCTTCGGCTGCTGCTCCGGGTCGCCCGAGGCGATGTGCACCGACCCGCGGCTGGCCGGATTGAGCACCGCCACCTCGACGTGCACCTTGCCGTGGAGCGCACTCGTCTGGTCGCTGGCACAGACGGGAAAGACATGGAGGTCGTAGCGCCCGTCAGCCGACAGGTCGGACGTGAACTTTCCGAGCGTCTGCTCCTCGGGAAGGAACCCGGTGGCAGCCGCCGCGTCGAGCCACTGCTGCAACTGTGGTCCGACCGCTCGGTCGGCGTGCACCATCGGATGGTCCTGCAGGTTCGCGCCGACTCCCATGAGGTTCTTGCGGCAGGTGACACCGGCGTCGACGAGCGCTGCCGGATTGCCGATGCCGGATCGCTCGAGCAGAGCCGGCGAGCCGTACGCACCCGCAGCGAGCACGAGCGTGCCGGCCTCGATCGTGACGGGTTCGCCGCGTCGCAGCACGGTGACCTTCACGCCGTGCTCGCCCCAGTCGAAGGTGGCGACGATGGCCTCGTCGACGATGCGCAGCCTGTCGCGTACGGGGTCGAGATAGGCGAACGCGGCATTCCAGCGCGTGGCGCCCACCACGTTCACCGTCTCGAGGCCGAACGAGTCACCGGCATCGAGGTCGCACAGGTCGCTCGCGATCGTCCAGCCGAGGCTCTCGGCGGCCTGCAGGCAGCGCTCGTGGAACGGCCCGGCCTCGGTGCGCTCGTAGGCGCGCACGCGCATGCGCTGCAGCACTCGCTGGAAGACCGGGGCGACGTCGTTGCCGGACCATCCCGGCACCTTCCAGTCGTCGTACTCCTGACGCTGGCCGACCGCGGCGATGGCGCCGTTGTGCGAACTGCAGCCGCCGATGATGCGAGCACGCTCGAATCGCCACCGATCGGCCGTGTAGCCCCAATCGTGTGACGTGACCGGCATCGCCCTCGCATCGAGGAACTCGGCCGGCCAGCGGCCCGAGTCGACGGGACCGTAGTCGGGACCCGCCTCGAGCAGGACCACGTCGCGGCCAGCCTCGGCAAGGCGGCCTGCGACTGCACAGCCGCCCGAGCCGCCTCCGACGACGACGAATTCAGCCTTCATGCCGCCATATTCCCACGGTCGCCGACCCGAGGGGAGTGTCGGGCCGCACGAGGTCGTCGACGATGTCGAAGTGGTGCCGCCCGGCGCACTCGAATGCGCTGACGCGTGCCCCCGCAGCGTGCAGCACGGCCGCATAGTCGCGCGACTGCGCGGCGAACGCAGCGGTGTCGTTGTCGCCCCACGCCACGACCACCTCAGTCCGGCCAGCGGCGCACGAGTCGCCGGCGCCGAGCAGCATCGGACTCAGTGCCGATGCCGACGACTCGTCGAGCTGCAACGGATCGTTGACCGTCGTGCGCAGCAGTGGCCGGAGATCGAACACGCCGCTCACCAGCACCACCCGATCTACCGGCACGGGCGGATCGGCAGCGATCGCCACCATCGCTGCGAGGTGGGCGCCTGCCGAATGGCCGGCAAGCACGAGACCCGCCGGATTTGCGGTAGCAGCAAGGTGCTCGACCGCGCGCGTGAGGCCGCGACGGCATTCGTCGACCATCGCTGGCAGCGTTCCGGTCGGAGCGATCGTGTACTCGAGCGCCGCATACGACCAGCCGAGGCCGACGGCACCGGGCGCCAGGTACGCCGACGACGCTGCGCTGAGCGCCTGCCAGTACCCGCCGTGGACGAACACGAGCAGCGGCGCGCCCGGCTCACCCCGGACGAGACGAGTGCCATCGGCAAGCACTTCCTCGCGGACGCCGAGCGCCGCTGAGGCGGCGGCACTGCGGGCCTCGTAGTCGGCAACGAATGGCGCTGCCGAGCCGCCAACGCGCGAGCTCGGCGAGTACTCGCGCTCGCACTCGACGTCGGGCACCGGCATCCGATCACTGTATGCGGGCCTCGGGACTTTGGTCCCTCCGCCGTGTGACCACACGCCCCTCCCCAGCAGACGGGTGGGTCCGTATCGTCGCCGATGTGTCCGCACACCGACGTCCCCGTGTTCTTGCCGTCTCCATGTCGGTCCTGCTGATCCTGTCAGCAGGCCTCGTGAGCGCCTCATGTTCGGAAGATCCCAACGATGCCGTCACCACCACGGCACCGGCCGGTGGCGGAGCCACCGACACCACCACTGCGGCGACCACGCCACTGCCGATGGGCGACATCGTCGCCACTGCGCTCACCAACCAGGTGTTCACTCAGCTCGCCGGCATGGTCGTCGACGCCGGCCTCGTCGACGCCCTGCGCGGCGGGCCGTTCACGGTGTTCGCCCCGACTGACGAGGCGTTCGACAAGCTGCCCCTCGACGTGCTGCACGCCGTCCAGGACTTCGACGGCGACGGCGACGGCACGAAGGAACTGGTCCAGACCGTCCTGCTGCACCATGTGGTGGAGGGCGCCATCGCTCCCGATCAGCTCGCCGAGGGATCGCTGACCACGCTGGCCGGCACCACGCTCGCCGTGTCGATGGTGGGCGACCAGCTGTACGTCGAGGGCAATCCCGTCGGCGCCGGCGTCGAGGCCACCAACGGCTGGGTGTACGTCATGAGCGACGTGATGGTGCCGGCCATCGGCACGATCGTCGATGTCGCCGCCACACTGCCGGGGTTCACGACACTCGTCGACCTCGTGACCACGGCCGAGCTCGTCGCGACACTCCAGGGCGATGGTCCGTTCACGGTGTTTGCGCCTGTCGATGCCGCCTTCGAGGCGCTGCCGGCCGACACCCTGGCCGCAGTGCTCGCCGATCCGGCACTGCTGGCACGCGTGCTCACCTACCACGTCATCCCCGGCGCCCTCACCCTCGACCAACTGCAGCCCGGTACCTACACCACCGTGGCCGGTGTCGACCTCACCGTCTCCGTGGGCCCCGACGGCGCCACGCTCGTCAACGGCACCCCCATCGTCGTACAGAACGTCCGGGCATCCAATGGCGTCATCCACGTGCTCGCCGAGGTGCTGATTCCGCCCGCCTGACGCGATCGCCGGGTGCGATGCTGGCACCCATGCTTCCCATACCCCCGGGACTGCCGATCGCCGAGCGGCGCAACGACCTGGTGGCCGCGATCAGCGGCCACCAGGTCGTCGTCGTCGCGGGCGACACAGGGTCGGGCAAGAGCACGCAGCTGCCGAAGATCTGCCTCGACATCGGCCGGACTCGGATCGGGCACACCCAGCCGCGCCGGGTCGCCGCCCGGACGATCGCGCAGCGCATCGCCGACGAGACCGGCACCCCGCTGGGCGGACTCATCGGGTACTCCGTGCGCTTCAACGACAAGGTGAGCGCCGACACCCGCGTGCGGGTGATGACCGACGGCATCCTGCTCGCCGAGATCCAGCGCGATCCCCAGCTGCTCCGCTACGACACCCTGATCATCGACGAGGCCCACGAGCGCAGCCTCACCATCGACTTCATCCTCGGCTACCTGCGGCTCCTGCTCCCGTCGCGGCCCGATCTCAAGG
The DNA here is from genome assembly GCA_041178405.1 of Actinomycetota bacterium. Taxonomy (GTDB): domain Bacteria; phylum Actinomycetota; class Acidimicrobiia; order Acidimicrobiales; family Ilumatobacteraceae; genus UBA668. The sequence goes on from JBEGVK010000164.1 coordinate 18,014, forward strand.
TCATCGTCACCTCTGCCACCATCGACACGGCGAGATTCGCCGAGCACTTCGCCGGTCCGGCCGGGCCCGCACCGGTCATCGAAGTCGCCGGTCGCACCTTCCCCGTCGAGATCCGCTACCGGCCATTCGGCACCGAGCCCGACGACGACCGCGATCAGGTGCAGGCCGTCATCGACGCCGTCGACGAGCTCGGCGGCGAGGGTGACGGCGATGTGCTGGTGTTCCTGAGCGGTGAGCGCGAGATCCACGACACAGCCGATGCGCTCCGCCGCGATGCAGCAACGCGCGGCAGGCATCTCGAGGTGCTCCCGCTGTATGCCCGGCTCAGCGCCGCCGAGCAGCAGCGCATCTTCGAGCCACACGGCGGCCGACGCGTCGTGCTCAGCACCAACGTCGCCGAGACATCGATCACCGTGCCCGGGGTCCGCTACGTCATCGATGCCGGTCGGGCGCGCATCAGCCGGTACAGCCACCGCCTGAAGGTGCAGCGACTGCCGATCGAGCCGGTGTCGCAGGCCTCTGCCAGCCAACGCGCAGGGCGCTGCGGACGCGTCGCCCCGGGTATCTGCATCCGCCTGTACGACGACGCCGACTTCGAAGCCCGGCCGATGTACACCGAGCCCGAGATCCTCCGCACCAACCTCGCCTCGGTCATCCTGCAGATGACCGCACTCGGCCTCGGCGAGGTGCAGCTATTCCCCTTCATCGACCCGCCCGATCCACGCGCCGTGCGCGATGGCGCCGCCCTGCTCGACGAGCTCGGTGCCCTGGCACCCGGCGAGGGCAGACGACAGGGCACCCGCCGGCTCACGCGCATCGGCCGCCAGCTCGCACGGCTGCCGGTCGACCCGCAGCTCGGGCGCATGGTGCTCGAGGCAGAGCGGCACGGGTGCGTACGCGAGGTGATGGTCATCGCCGCAGCGCTCAGCATCCAGGATCCGCGCGAGCGCCCTGCAGAGCAGCGAGCTGCAGCCGACGAGTTGCATCGCCGCTTCGCAACCGACGGCAGCGACTTCCTCGCGTTCGTCCGGCTGTGGGATCACGTGCGCGATCAGCAGCAGGCGCTCAGCGGGAACCAGTTCCGCCGCATGTGCCGTGCCGAGTTCCTCCACTATCTCCGCATCCGCGAGTGGCAGGACGTCTACAGCCAGCTCAGGCAGGTGACCGGCGAGCTCGGCATCCGCGGCGGAGCCGAGGCCGGGCATCCCGACCGAGTGCACCAGAGCGTGCTGAGCGGGATGCTCGGCCACCTCGGCATACGCGACGGCCGCAGCCGCGACTATCGCGGGGCGCATGGGACGCGGTTCTCCCTCGCTCCCGGCACGGCGCTGTCGGCCTCGCCACCGCCATGGGTGATGGCGGCAGAGATCGTCGAGACGACGAGAACGCTGGCCCGTGTCGTCGCGCCTGTCAGGCCCGAATGGGCCGAGTCGCTGGCACCGCACCTCGTGCGCCACTCGTACGGCGACCCGTGGTGGGACGCCCGCCGCGGCGGCGCCGTGTGCCGCGAGCAGGTCACCCTCTACGGGCTGCCCATCGCCAACCGAGTCGTCGGCCTCGAGAAGACCGACCGCGGGGCAGCACGCGAGCACTTCATTCGCTGCGCCCTCGTGGAGGGTGAGTGGGACACCACCCAGCCGGTGATCCAGCGCAACCGTGACTTCCTCCGCGAACTCAGCGACCTGTCGGCCCGAACGCGCCGGGCCGACCTCGTCGACGAGGCTGCGGTCTATTCGTTCTACGACGCTCGGCTCGGGCCCGAGGTGGTGAGCGGACGCCACTTCGACCGCTGGTGGAAGGCGGCCCGTTCGAGCGACCCGGCGCTGCTCACCATGACGCTCGAAGCACTCAGCGGCGCTCGAACCGCGCCGTCGGTCGACGACTTCCCCACCGTGTGGCGATACGACGATCTCGAGCTCGCCGTCGAATACCGCTTCGAGCCCGGTGCCGACGACGACGGCGCCACCGTGCTGGTACCGCTCACCGTGCTGGCGCGCCTCGACGAGGCTCCATTCGACTGGCATGTGCCCGGCATGCGTCCGGCACTCGTCGATGCGCTGCTGCGCGACCTGCCCAAGGATCACCGTCGTCATCTTGCGCCGATGGCTGATGTGGTCGCAGCCGCACAGGCTCGGCTCGCCGACGTTGATGCCACCGGCACGCAACTGGTCGATGTCCTCAGCGCACTCGTGGCCGACATTGCCGGCGTGCGGATTCCATCGCATGTCCTTCGTCGGTCGGCCCTGCCCGCGCACCTCCGCATCCGCTTCGCCGTCGTCGATGGCAGCGGTGCCGTCATCGACAGCGACCGCTCGCTGCCACAGTTGCAGGAGCGCCTCGCTGCGACAGCGCGGGTGGCCACCGCACGTGCGACCAACGTGGTGGAGCGCCGTGGCATCACGACATGGGACGTCGGCGACCTGCCGACGGTGGTCACCGCTCCGGACGATGCCGGCACACGCGGCTACCCGGCACTGCTCGACGACGGCGACAGCGTGTCGATCCGCGTGCTCACCACGCCTGCGCTCCAGGCGAGGGTGCAGCACGGCGGAGTCCGCCGCCTGCTGCTGCTCGAGGTGCCCGTCAGCCGACGCGCGCTTCGTGCACGGCTCACTGCCGACGATCAGCTCGCGGTCGCTGCCGCCGGGTTCGACCTCGACGACCTCGGTGCCGACTGCCTCGTCGCCGCTGCCGACTCGCTGATCGCC
>JBEGVK010000165.1:0-4111 GCA_041178405.1 Actinomycetota bacterium
CGAGCGGGCAGATCGCTCAGCGGTACGTGTTGTTGCTCGTGTGGTCGCCGGCAAGCCAGCGCTTGAGCGTGTCGTGTGCATCTGCCGAGCGGGCCTGGGCGATGTCACCGGCGTGCGGCACGTCGACCGTGAACTCGAGCAGCATCCCGTTGGGATCCTCGGTGTAGAGCGACCGGCAGTATCCGTGCTCGAGCACGTAGGTGCCCTCGGGCTTCCAGTTGGCGGCCTTCAAACGCCGCTCGAGCTCAGCTTGGCCCGCTGCATCAACCTTCAGCGCGATGTGACGGAACGGCGATGGCAGCAGCGCCGGATCGAAGAGGTCTTGGTCTTCCTTGTTGGCGAACTGGAAGAACGCAAGCGCGCTGCCGTCGGCGAGGCCGAAGAATGTGTGGCAGTACACGCGGAGAGCGCCGAACAACTCGTCGGTCTCCGACCACGTGGCGAGAAGCGGAAAGCCGAGCACGTCCTCGTAGAACGCGCGCGTCGCCTCCTGGTCCTTGGTGACGTACGCCGTGTGATGGAGGCGCTGGGCGATCGGTGCGGTGCTGCTCATCAAGGGAATCCCTTCTGTCGGTGCCGTGGAGATGTTCGTCCGGTGCTGTGCGCAGTTGACGGACAGATTCCGGACGAATGTCCGACGGGCGGACACTCCGCCACTCAGCGTACAGTGGCGCCGAAAGCGGGGAAAGTCCTGCGTCGCACCGCGGCAGGCGTGCCCGTCATCGTCACGAGGAGCATCCATGGCCGGCACGATCCTGAGCACCCACACCGGAAGCCTGCCGAGGCCCGATGATCTCATCGCCATGATGTGGGCCGTGGGCGACGGCATCCCCGTCGACCGGTCGGCCCTTGAGGCACGAATCGAGTCGGCCGTCACCGAGATCGTGGCCAAGCAGGTCGCTGCCGGGGTGAGTGTGATCAACGACGGCGAGATGTCGAAGCCCTCATACGCGACCTATGTGAAGGACCGACTCGGCGGCTTCGAGGGCGAGTCGGTGCAGAACTACCACTTTCAGGACTTGGTCGACTTCCCGCGCAGCCAGGAGATCGTCGCCGGCAACCCCGGTCGCCGGAAGCGCACGGCACCGGCATGCACCGGTCCGATCACCGTGAAGGATCCCAATGCTGCGGTGAAGGACGCCACGTTGCTGAATGCTGCTGCGGCAGCCACCGGTCACGCCCGGGTGTTCAGCAGCGCTGCATCGCCCGGAGTAGTGAGCGTCTTCTTCAACAACGAGTACTACGCAACCCGCGAGGAATACGTCTTTGCGATCGCGGAGGCCATGCGCGTGGAGTACGAGGCGATCGCAGCAACGGGTGCGACTGTGCAACTCGACTGCCCCGATCTCGGCATGGGCCGTCACTCGGCGTACGCCGGCCTCAGTATTGACGACTACCGGGCCACCATCCGGACGAACATCGAGGCGCTGAACCATGCAGTGCGCAACATCCCGGCAGAACAGCTGCGCATGCACATCTGCTGGGGCAACTATCCCGGACCGCATCACTGCGATGTGCCGGTGCAGGATCTCATCGACATCGTGTGGACTGCAAAGCCGCGCACGGTGCTGCTCGAGGGCGCGAACCCGCGGCACCAGCACGAGTGGAAGGTGCTGAAGGAACTCGGCGTGCCCGAGCACAAGGTGCTGTGTCCCGGCGTCATCGAGCCGCAGTCGAACTACATCGAGCACCCCGAAGTGGTCGCCCAGCGAATCGAACAGTGGGCACAGGTCGTGCCCCCCGACCGGCTCATGGCCGGCGTCGACTGCGGTTTCAGCATCCATGTGGGAATGCAGGGCATCGACCCCGACGTGGCGTGGGCAAAGTTGTCGAGTCTTGCGCAGGGATGCGAGATCGCCAGTTCGCGCCTCTTCAGATAAGTGCGATGCGTCGCCGGTCAGACGGCGGCGGTTTCGGCATCAGCGATCGGCGGCCAGATCGTCACGTCGGCCGTCTCGTCGTCGAGCGACGGATTCGGCTCGCTCACGATGGAGGCCGCCCGCGCCCGCTCCGCATCGGTGAAGGGCCGGACGGTGTGGCAGAACTCGACCATGTTGCCGCTGGGATCGGTGATGTAGATGCTGCGGCAGAACTCGTGGTCGACCTCGGCGACGGTGTGGCCGTGGCGACGCCAGCGATCACGGTGCCGATGCAGGTCGTCGAGCGTCGGAGCATCGAATGCAATGTGGTTCACCCAGACGGGCAGGCCGATCCCCGAGTTGAGGTTCGCAGACCAGTCGGAGCCGATGGAGGGATCGCGGATCTCCCAGAAGGCCATCATTCCAGTCTCGCCATTCGGCGAGTCGTCGGTGGCGTAGAAGAAGTGCTTCGAGAAGCCCGTCGGCGAACCGCCCGGTGCGGTCGGTGTTGGTGTGGCGACCACCTTCACCAGGCGAAAGCCCATTACCTCGGTGTAGAAGCGGTGCGTGGCCGCAGCATCGTGCGTGGCGAGGGCTACATGGTGGAAAGCCATGCGGGCATTCTCGCGCCGTCGGGTAGGTGCCTGAGCACGGAGGTGCGGATGCCCGTGCGTGTTGCCAGACTTGCACCATGTTTCTCGGCGAGGACATCCTGGTGTGGCTGCTGCTGGCGATGGGCGGTGCGCTATTCGCCGGCAATGTGATGGCGCTCGTACGACCGCCAGAATCCAAGCGTGACGACACGGATCTGGAGACAGCGCCCCGCAGCCGCAGCATTGCCATGGCGCTCGTGGGATTCGCAGTGGCTGTCGTGGCGCTCGTCAGCCTGATCGCCGGATGACCTGGTTTCGGGACGACCTAGTCGCTGGACGACCCGGTCATTGGACGAAGGGCACTCCAGCGGCGCGGTAGCTGACCGAGTAACGGAGTCCGTCGATTTGGGTGGCCACGTCGTTGGCGCCCCAGCAGGTGACGGTTCGGTCGGCGCGCAGCGCGCAGGTGAGCGATCCTTCGGCAGAGATGGCCACGACACCCTCGCTGAGCCCGGCGACGTCGACTGGTACCGGACTGTGAGCTCCAGGCACGATGCCGAGCTGGCCGACGTCGTTCCTGCCCCAGCACTGCACTGCACCGGCTGTCGTGAGTGCGCAGCTGTGGTAGTCGCCGACCGCGACTGCCGACACCGCACCCGTCAGGCCGGGCACTGCCACGGGTGACGACCGCATGTCGAGCGTGCCGTCGCCGAGCTGGCCGAACTCGTTCTGACCCCAGCAGGCCACGCCTTCGGTGGCGGTGACGATGCAGGTGTGAGGCGGTGGGTCCTCAGGCGCCGTGGCGGGGTCGGAGCCAAGCGCGGCGGTGGGGGCGATCACCGTGGCGGCGGTGCCGGTGAGGTTGGCGGCGAAGGAGATCTTGCTGGCAACGGTGCTGACGGCGCCCATCGATACTCCGCCCGCAGATGGTGCGAAGACGATGGTGACAAGACACGAGTCGCCCGCTCTCAGCACAGCGGCCGAGCAACTGTCGCTGCCGATGAAGAAGTCGTTGCCCATGACTGAGATGTCGGGCTTGCGTACTGTCTTCGTGCCGGTGTTGATGAGCGCGATGTTCTGCTGGTCGAGTCCGCCGACAACAACACCGCTGAAGGTCAAGCTCGTGGGGCTCCACGTGAGCGAGATGACCGGTCGGGCGGCCTGTGCGGGCGGCGTCAGCCACGACAGGCCGAGGGCGGCGAGGCAGACTGCACCGACGTACTGACGACGACGCACTGCTCGTCCGCCACCGCGAGAGCGGAGGCTGGCCATGTTCCCACCTTTCGTCATTCCGGGCGTGTCCGCCGCACCGGATGCAAACGCTTGACTACTCAGCGTGAGCGTAGGCCACGCGTTGCTCGCCGCAAACGTTAGAGATGACAACGTCTGAGGGGTTTCGCCGATCGTCGCCGACTCGCTACCCTTCGGAACAGCGCCACGAGCTCTGCTCGGTCGCAGTTCTGCGGGTGTAGTTCAATGGCAGAACATCTGCTTCCCAAGCAGACAACGCGGGTTCGATTCCCGTCACCCGCTCAGGCGCCGCAGGCGCCTCTCACGGTCGCTCGAATCGGGAGGAGCGCAGCGACGGATCCCGTCACCCGCTCATGCTGAAGCCCACTGGGATGGTTGGAGGCTCCTGATCTTGGAAACGAGGATGGA
>JBEGVK010000166.1:0-10230 GCA_041178405.1 Actinomycetota bacterium
GACGTCGCCGCCGCGCCGGCTGACGCCACGAGGGGCACGCCGACCACGAGTGCGGTCACGGTGAGCCACGGTATGTCGACCAATTGCGACAGTGGAAGGTTTGAGCGGTCGGTGGCGACGAGCACCACGAGCACCGGGAGCAGCCCTGCGGGCACAGCGATCAATGCCCCAGTGAACGACAACAGGAATGCCTTGCGCGAGGCGATGCTGCGCACGACCCTCGGCGGCGCGCCCACTGCGGCCAGCACGTCGCGCTCGTCGCGGCTCTCGATGGCCGACAGGGCGAGACCGATGGCCACGATGATCAGGGTGAGCAGTGTGGCGACGAGGGAGAGGGTGGCTTCGACGAGCACACCGTCAGCGAGCGGCGGAGCGGAGTAGAGGATGCTGGCGTAGCGTGCCGACTCGTCGACAGGAACGGAAGCCGGACGGTCGAAGACGTCGTTGCCGCCGGTGTCGCCGGAGAGCTCGACGATTCGATCGGCCTGCGGCCGCGTGAGGGCGGCGGACAGTACGTAGACCGAGCGCACATCGAGGATCGGCAGACCGAGGCTGATGGCCCGCTCGGGACTCACGAGGAGCCCGGTGGTGCCCACTGCCGATGTGAACGGTCGGTTGGTCCACGCAACCTGGAGCGTCAGTCGTTCGCCGTCCTGCGTCTCGATCACCCGCTCCGAGGGCTGTGCGGGGGGCGTCACTGCGCCGCTGTCCGCGACATCGGTCAAGGCGATCGCGCCGACGCCCTCCAGCAGTTGCCGATCGTCATCGGACAGCCCGATCAGATCGAGGAGGAATGGATCAGCGATAGCGAGGCTGCCGTCGAGGAGCAGGTCGGGTGATGGCCCGACCGAGCTGTCGAACGGGGCGGGGTCCCACGAGACGGCGCGCCCCACGTACACCTGGGCGGGGCCGACCGCATCGGTCAGGGCGGTGGCGAGTGTGCCGGTGGGCGGCACGCAGGTGACCGGCGGGATGTCGACCATCCGCCCGGTCTCCCATCCCTCTGGCGGCGACGTGCACGCCTCCGCCGACACCACGTTTGCCGGAATCCACCGCTCCGACAGCGGCTCGTCGGTGGTGCCACTCGCCCATGCGGTGGCTCCCGCCACGACGAGTGCTGTCATCGCAGCGATGGCGGCGATCAGGCCTGCCGAACGGGCTCTCGTTCGGGCGAGACTGCGACCGCCGAGCCGCCACGTGCCGGGAAGGCTCGCGCACGCCCTGCCGAGCCTGTCGACGACGAGCGGTGCGGTGCATACCACCGCTGTCAGCACCAGCACCCCACCTAGTACGGCAACCAGTGCCCACAGGTCGTCGCCCCTCGCCGCTGCCGTCGCAGAGCCCGACATCACGAGGAGTGCCAACCCCGTCGCGAATGCGAGCAGGCCAATGGGCACCAGTCGCCGCGGGACCGTGCCAAGTGGACGTCGACCCGCAAGGGCAGCCATCACCGGCACGCGCGAGGCGTTCCATGCCGGCACGAGTGCTGCGAGGGTGGCGGCGAGGATGCCGATCAGCGTGATGACGGCGAGGTCGGTCACCGCCACCTCGTAAGCGGGAAGTCGACCTCCGGCGAGGCGTTCGATGAGCGGCCTGGCGCCGGCGAGTACTGCCGCAGCGAGCCCCATGCCGGTCGCGACGCCCACCACGCCGCTCCACGAGCCCTGCAGCGCCAGCGTGAGACGCAGCAGGGCGCGGTCGGCTCCGTTGGCCGACAGCTGCCCGATCGCCACGAGCTGTCGACGGGCACTCGTGGCGAACGCAGCAGCGATGATCGCGCCCAGTACGGCGAGTGCCACGGTGCCGAACACCCAGCCCCAGGCCAGCGACTCAGCGGGAACCTCACCGACATAGTCGGGATACGGCGGCCTCGTCGCGGTGAGCACCTGCGCAGTGTCGAACTCCTCTTCCAGCAACAGTGCGACCGCGTCGACGGAGACGCCGTCTGGTAGGACGATCGACGACGCTGCCGTCCAGCCGCCGGACACCCGAGTCCAGTCGAAGTGCCGGGTGATGAAGAGCGGCGACTCGAACCAGGTCGACAGGCGGGCGATGCCGGTCACTGTCCAGGTGCCGCGCGGATGGTCGAGGACAAGGCGGTCGCCGATGTCGACACCGAAGATCTCGGCCGATCGCCGGTCGAGTGCCACCTCGCCCGCACTCGACGGCGCCCGGCCGTTGCGCAGCTCGATCACCTCGTCGCGGATCGGGGCGGCGAGGTCGACGTCGGCGAAGTAGGCGTACGTCGACCGCTCGGCACTGCGGATCGGCACCCCCCAGCGGCCTATCTCGGTCTCCCAGGCGCTGCCGGCCGGGAGGAGCGCGACGAGTCGGGCATCGAGCAGCGCCGCCGGATCGGACACCGATGGATCGGGGGTGGCCACGTCACCGCCGAGCTGCACCTGAATGTCGGCGTCGCCGGCCATCCGTCCGAACTCGGTCGCCACATCCTCGGCATCGGTGCGACTGAGCACGTTGGCCACCACCATGCCCATTACCGGCACCGCCACGAGCAGCGCGACGAGCACCGTTCGGCCGGGCCGGCGGAACGTCTCGCGTCGGGCGAGGCGTGCTGCGACGCGCCATGGCGCGAGTGCGCTCATGCGACGGCCTCGTCGACCACGAGTCCATCGCGCAGGAACACCACGCGGTCCGCCCACGATGCGAAGCGTGGCTCGTGCGTCACGAGCACGAGTGCCGTGCCATTCCTTCTCGGGAGCGCAGCGAGCAACTCCACCACCTGGTCGGCGTTCGCCGTGTCGAGCGCCCCGGTGGGCTCATCGGCGAGCAGCACCGAGCGCGAGCCCACGATGGCGCGGGCGATGGCGATGCGCTGCTGCTGGCCGCCGCTGAAGTCGTCGGGGTAGCGGTCGACGATTCGGTCGAGGCCCATTATGGCGAGTGCCTCGACCGCGGCGGCACGTGCTGTCGCGGTGGGAGTGCCATCGAGTTCGAGTGGCAGCATCACGTTCTCGACAGCGGTGAGCGACGGGATGAGGTTGAGCCGCTGGAATACGTATCCCACCTCGCGCCGGCGCAGCGTGGCCTGCTCGCGCAGCGACAGCGACGACACGTCGCGCCCGTGGACGCGCACGCTGCCCGACGTCGGTGACTCGAGTGCGCCAGCGAGGTGCAGCAGCGTGCTCTTCCCGCAGCCGCTGGGACCCATCACGGCCACGAACTCGCCGGGTGCGATGTGCAACGAGATGCCGTCGAGGGCGCGCACGGCGATGTCGCCCGTGCCGTAGACCTTGACGACGTCGGAGAACTCGACCGCCGGCGTGGTGGCAGTGATCGGAGGCGGCACGGGTATGCCGGTGGCGGTCATCAGTCTGTCTCCTTCGAGTCGGGGAGTGCGCTGGCGCGGGCCTCGCAGAGGTCGAGCCAGCGGAGGTCGGCCTCGGCACGCACGACGAGCGCCTCGTGCGCCAGTGCCTTGGCGAGCGGGCCGGCGGCGCGGGCACGGCGCCGACGCTGCAGCATCACGGTGAGGGCGGTTCGCTGCGCGGTGATGACTGCCAGGGCGTGCTCTCGGCCGTGGTCGAGCGCAAGCAACACCTTGAGCAACAGTTCGTCGCGTGGCGGTGGGTCGTCGTGCGGCGAAGCCGACCACCATGCGCCGAGTGCGCCGCTGCCGGCATCGGTGAGGTCGTAGCGGGTCTGGCCGTCGATCTCGCTGCTCGCTACGAGGCCGTCGCGTTCGAGGCGCTCGAGGGTCGTGTACACCTGCCCAACGTTCAGCGGCCACATCCCACCGGTGGCCGACTCGAAACCCGTCTTGAGCTGGTATCCGTGGCGTGGGCCGTTGGCCAGGAGGGCGAGGAGTCCTTCGCGTACTGCCATAGTTACCAAGTATGCATACTCGGTAACTATACGTCAAGCACCCCGTTCGGCAAGGCCGGAGAAGGCGCGCAGCATCCGAGCGTCGTCAGTGCGGTCGCCGTGTTCGTCGCGCAGCGTCAGGGAGCGCGAGTGAGTCGCTGGCGACGGCACCCAACGCAGTGCCCACACGCTGAACAGCGGCGCCCGTCCGGCTCGCGGCACGACCACGGTCTCCTCCGCGACGGCCAGTCCGTGGTGTGCCGCTGCATCGTGGAGCCGATGAGCAGCGTCGGCGTCACCGCACACCACCAGCCAGCCGTCGTCGGCCAGCACCGTCGCGGCTGCGTCCACGTAGGCCTCGATGCCGCCGCGGGTCTCGACACGTGCCCGGGCGCGCTGCTCGTCGTCGGCATACGACGCCGTGCCAGGCGGGAAGTACGGGGGCGTGCCGGTGACGAGGTCGAACGGTGCGCGCACGGCACCCATCACTGCAGGGTCGCGGAAGTCGCCATGGTGGATCGACACGCGCTCGTCGAGCCGGGCGTGTGATGCATTGTGAGCGAGGTTGCGGCGCAGCAGGTCGAACGACACGTCCTGTACCTCGACCCCGTCGAGCAGCGCATCGGGCAGCGACCATGCAAGGTGCAGCAGCACCGAGCCGAGCCCGCAGCCGAGATCGAGCACGCGCTGCGGCGCCGGGCACGCCTGCAACGCAGCCCACGCTGTCACCACGTCGTCCGACGAGAAGCGATGGCCCTTGCGGCGCTGGAACACCGAGATGTCGGCGGTGAGCCGGTCGAGGGTGAGGTCGTCGAGCAGGTCGTCGGCGCCCGGGTCGGTGGTCACGCGCAGGGCTGCGTGTCAGGCGACGATGCTGACGGTGCGACCGGGCACGACGATGACTTTCTTCGGGGCAGCGCCGGCGAGGGTGGTCACGATTCGCTCGTCGGCGAGGGCGGTGGCCTCGACCGTCGCTGCGTCGGCATCGGCCGCCACGGTGATGCGGGCACGCACCTTGCCGTTCACCTGCACCGGGTACTCGACGGTGTCGCTGGTGAGGTACGCCGGATCGGCGACCGGGAACGGATGATGGGTGATCGAGGTGCCGTGGCCGAGCCGGCTCCACAGTTCCTCGGCCATGTGCGGGGCGAACGGCGCCAGCATCGCCACGAGGTCGTCGGCCATCGCGGCAGGGCAGCCCCCGAGCTTGGTGAGGTGGTTGTTCAGCTCGATCAACTTGGCGATCGCCGTGTTGAACCGGAGGTGGTCGAGTTCCTCGCGCACTGCGGCGGTGGTGCGGTGCAGCACTCGGAGGGTCTCGGTGTCGGGCGCTCCGTCCAGCGTGCGGACCGCTCCGGAATCCTCGTCGACGATGTTGCGCCACACGCGCTGCAGGAAGCGGTGCACGCCGACGACGTCCTTGCTCTCCCACGGACGGCTGGCATCGAGCGGGCCCATGCTCATCAGGTACAGGCGCAGGGTGTCGGCCCCGTACTGCTCGCACACCTCGTCGGGGGCGATGGCATTCTTCAGGCTCTTGCCCATCTTGCCGTACTCGCGGGTGACAGGCCGCCCCTCGTAGACATAGCTGCCGTCGCGCTGTTCGACCTGCGACGCCTCCACGTACATCCCGCGCTCGTCCTGGTAGGCGGCGGCAAGGATGTAGCCCTGGTTGAACAGCTTGTGGAACGGCTCGACCGAGCTGACATGGCCGAGGTCGTGCAGCACCTTGTGCCAGAAGCGGGCGTACAGCAGGTGCAGCACGGCGTGCTCGACGCCGCCGACGTAGAGGTCGGTGCCGCCTGGGTGGCCCGGACCCTGCGGGCCCATCCAGTACTGCTCGTTCGCCGGATCGACGAAGTGGTCGTCGTTGGTGGGATCGAGGTAGCGCAGCTCGTACCAGCAGCTGCCCGCCCACTGGGGCATCACGTTGCTGTCTCGCCGGTACCGGCGCAGCCCGTCGCCGAGGTCGAGCTCGAGCTCAACCCAGTCGGCGAGACGGTCGAGCGGGCTCTCGGGGTCGCTCATCGCATCGTCAGGGTCGAAGGTGCGCGGCGAGAACTGGTCGGTGTCGGGCAGCAGCACCGGCAGGGCCGAGTCGGGCAGCGCATGCGGGCTGCCGTGCTCGTCGTAGATGATCGGGAATGGCTCGCCCCAGTAGCGCTGGCGGCTGAACAGCCAGTCGCGAAGCTTGTAGGTGACGGTGGCGTGACCGTGTCCGTGAGCCTCGAGCCAGCCGTTCATCAGGCGCTTCGCCTCGGTGACCGAGTCGATGCCGTCGAGCGAGAGCGACTGGTTGGCGCTGTTCACGTAGGGGGCGTCGCCGACGAACGCATCGGCCCATGACGACGTGTCGAGCGAGCGGTCGGCGGGCTGCTGGATGGCGACGATCGGCAGGCCGAACGTGCGGGCGAACTCGAAGTCGCGCTCATCGCCGCACGGGACGGCCATGATGGCGCCGGTGCCGTATCCCATCAGCACGTAGTCGGCGATCCACACCGGCACCTGCTGGCCGTTCACCGGGTTGACGGCGTGGCCTCCGGTGAACACGCCGGTCTTCTCGCGTCCCTCGTCCTGGCGGTCGACGTCCTTCTTGGCCTGTGCGGCGCGCCGATAGGCGGCCACGGCATCGGCCTGCGCGGGCGTGGTGAGGGCATCGACGAGCGGATGCTCGGGCGCGAGCACCATGAAGGTCGCGCCGAACAGCGTGTCGGGCCGCGTGGTGAACACCGTGATGCGGCCGGCCGGCGACTCGAAGTGCACTGTGGCGCCCTCGCTACGGCCGATCCAGTTGCGCTGCATCGCCTTGATGGCGTCGGTCCAGTCGAGCAGGTCGAGGTCGTCGATGAGGCGGTCGGCATAGGCCGTGATGCGCATCATCCACTGGCGCATGTTGCGCTTGAAGACGGGGAAGTTGCCGCGGTCGCTGCGCCCGTCGGCAGTGACCTCTTCGTTGGCCACCACCGTGCCAAGACCCGGGCACCAGTTCACCGGTGCGTCGCTCACGTAGGCGAGTCGCCACTGGTCGAGCTCGGCGCGTCGCTGCGCAGGTGACATCGACGCCCACGCTCCGGTGCGCGCGCCACGCGTGCCCGCGTCGAGCTCGGCGACCAGCTCGTCGATGCGGCGGGCCTTCTTGCGGTCGGGGTCGAACCACGCGTTGAAGATCTGCAGGAAGATCCACTGGGTCCAGCGGTAGTAGTCGGGATCGGTGGTGCTGATGCTGCGTCGCCGGTCGTGGCTGAGGCCCAGGCGCCGCAGCTGGGCGCGGATGTTGGCGATGTTCTGGTCGGTGGTGACAGCCGGGTGCTGGCCGGTCTGCACGGCGTACTGCTCGGCGGGAAGGCCGAAGGCATCGAAGCCCATCGTGTACAGCACGTTGTGGCCCGTCATGCGCATGTAGCGGGCGTAGATGTCGGTGGCCGTGAAGCCGAGCGGATGCCCCATGTGCAGGCCGGCCCCGCTCGGATACGGGAACATGTCGAGGATGAACCTCTTCGGCCTGCTGCCCACGGCGGCAGCGTCGGCGAGGGGACCGGCGGGATTGGGTGTGTCGAAGGTGCCCTCGGCATCCCATCGGTCATGCCAGCGCGCCTCGATCACCCCTGCGAGCGCGCCGGTGTAGCGGTGGGCGGGCGTGTCGGCGGTCGAGTCGGGCGTGCTCATCGGGGGCCGAGTCTACGGAACAGCGCCGATGCAGGCCCTGAACGGGCAGTGCGGCCGCGGCCGCGCTGATGCCGGTCGGGTGGTCGGCCGGACGCCCGCACTAGGTTGATCCCCATGGCCGACAGCATCGTCGAACGGCTCGTTGCCGCTGCCGAGCGCCCCACGGGGGTGCGGTTCGTGGGGCACAGCGTGCTGCCCGCCGACTGCGCCGAGGGAAGCGTCTTCGTGCCGTGGGCGCAGGTGCAGCGCGATGCCCAGGTGGTCGCGGCAGCGCTGCAGGCGCGCGGGCTGGTGCCGGGCGACCACGTGGCAATCCTTGGTCCGACGTCGCGGCCGCTCATCACCATCATCCGCGGCTGCTGGCTGGCCGGCTGCGCCAGCATGGTGCTGCCGCTGCCCATGCGAATGGGGTCGCTCGAGTCGTTCATCGAGGGCACCCGCTCGCGCATCCGCCACGGTGACGCCAAGCTGGTGCTCATCGACGAACTCCTCGCCGGCTTCTACGAGTCGGCGCCGGGTGATCCGCCGATCGAGCCGATGGCGTCGGTGCTGCCGGGTGCCGAGGGCGCGCCGGCACCCGAGGCATGGGTGCGGCCCGACGACGACCCCGACCGCCTGGTGATCCTGCAGTACACGAGTGGCTCCACCAGCGAGCCCAAGGGCGTGATGATCCCCGACCGGGTGCTGCGCGCCAACATCGACGCCTGCTCGGCAGCGGCGTCGCTCACCGCCGACGAGGTGATGGTCAGCTGGCTGCCGCTCTACCACGACATGGGCCTCGTCGGATTCCTGTCGATCCCGATGACTGCCGGCGTGCAACTCGTGCAGGCCGCACCACAGGACTTCCTCGCCAAGCCGGGGGCGTGGCTGCAGTGGATCAGCGACTGGCACGGCACCGCCACCGCCGGGCCCAACTTCGCATGGGTGCTGGCGACGAGAGCGCTCGGCCGCATGGAGGGCCTCGACCTGTCGTCGCTCACGCTGGCTCTCAGCGGCGCCGAACCCGTCGACCCGAACGCGGTCGAGGCCTTCGTCACTGCGGCGTCGCGGTTCGGCTTCCGCGCCGAGGGGGTGTTCCCGGCGTTCGGCATGGCCGAGGTGGCCATCGGCGGCTCGTTCCCGCCCCGCAACCGCGGCATGCGCACCGACTCGGTCGACCGCATTGCGCTCGAGCGCGAGCGGGTGGCGCGGCCGCTGCTCGTCGAGGACGCCGACGAGGAACTCGACGTGCGCCGACTGCCGTTGCTCGGCACTGCCGTGCCGGGTCTCGAGATGAAGGTCGTCGATCCCGAGACGTACGTCGAGTTGCCCGAGCGCGCCGTGGGCGAGCTGCTGCTGCGCGGCACCTCGGTGACACCCGGCTATTACAAGCGTCCCGACGCAACAGCGGCGCTCTTCCGCGACGGATGGCTGTGCACCGGCGACCTTGCCTACATGGTCGACAGCGAGCTCGTGCTATGCGGCCGCATCAAGGACGTCATCATCGTCGGCGGTCGCAACGTCTTCCCCGAGGACATCGAGCGCGCCGTCGGCGTGCTCGACGGCGTGCGTGCCGGCAATGTCATTGCCTTCGGCGTCGAGGGCTACAAGGGCAAGGAGAGCGTCGTCGTGGTGGCCGAGGTGCGCGCCGACGACATCGAGGCCGTTCGGCACGCCGTGCACCACCGCACGCTCGACGTCTGCGGGCTGCCGCCGCGCGATGTCATGCTGGTGCGGCCGGGCACGCTGCCGAAGACATCGAGCGGAAAGCTGCAGCGGGCCAAGTGCCGCGAGCTGTACCTTGCCGAGCAACTGGAACTCGTGGAGGGATGATGAAGGTCGTCTACACGCCTGCGCACCTGCGGCATGATCCGCATGTCGAGTTCGAGACGTCGGTCACCCACGACCCGTGGGAGCACGTCGGCCGGGCCGAGGCAATCCGCGAGACGCTCGCCGCCGATGCCCGGTTCCAGTTCGTGTCGCCCACCGAGTGGGGCACTGCTCCGATCGAGGCGGTGCACGACTCGGGGCTGCTCCGCTTCCTGTCGGAGGGATGGGCCCTCTACAACTCGAAGCATCCCGGCACCCGCGAGGTGGTGCCCGATGTGTTCTACCGACCAGCACTCCGCGACAAGATGAGTCCCGGACGCGAGCCCGAGAGCATCAACGGGCGGGTCGGCTACTGGTGCTTCGAGACGACGACGCCGCTCACCGAGGGCACCTATGAGGCGGCGCGCGGTGCAGTCGACACGGCGCTCACCGCCACCTCGATGGTGCTCGGTGGCGAGCGCGCCGTCTACGGGCTCTGCCGTCCGCCAGGCCACCATGCCTCGTCGTCGCTCTACGGCGGCTACTGCTTCTTCAACAACGCTGCCGTCGCCGCCCACCATGTCGCTGCCACGACCGGCACCAAGGTGACCGTGCTCGACGTCGACTATCACCACGGCAACGGCACCCAGCAAATTTTTTACGAACGTGATGATGTTCAATTTGTGTCGCTGCATGGTGACCCAGCACGTGCGTATCCGTACTTCACGGGTTACGAAGACGAAGTTGGTTCAGGCAAGGGCCGAGGCTCGACGCTCAATGTGCCGCTTGCGGCGCGCACTGACGACGATTCGTATATGAAGGCGCTTGAGCGTGCTTGCGAGAGCATCAAAAAGTTTGGTCCGTCAATGATCATCGTGTCACTTGGTCTTGACACTTTTATTACTGACCCGATCAGTGATTTGGCGTTGACAACACCTGGCTACGACCGATGCG
>JBEGVK010000167.1:0-9360 GCA_041178405.1 Actinomycetota bacterium
CTGCGGCGTAGCGTGGGCGGCATGGCAGCAGAGATAGAGATCGCCACCGAGGCAACCGATGAACTGGTCGAGGCCTTCGGGCGGCTCGTGCCGCAGTTGTCGAAGAGCTCTCCGCCTCCGCAGCGCGACGAGTTAGCGCACATCGTCCATGCGGCCGCAAGCGATGTGCTCGTCGCCAGGGTCGAGGGGCGAATCGTGGGCACGCTGACGCTGGTGACCTTCCGCATTCCCACCGGTGTGCGTTCGTGGATCGAGGATGTCGTCGTCGACGAATCAGCACGCGGCCACGGCGTCGGCGAGGCGCTGAACCTCGCTGCACTCGAGGTGGCCCGCCGCCGCGGCGCAAAGACCGTCGACCTCACGTCGCGTCCCAGCAGGGGCGCCGCCAATCGCCTCTACCAGCGCATCGGTTTCGTCGCCCGCGACACCAACGTCTATCGCTACGACCTGGAGGGCTGACTGAGGCCACTGCCGGTGCTTCGAGCGGCCTTGCGGACGCTCGACCATCGGTAGGATTGGGGTATGACCTCGATCGAGCGCGTAGTGACGAAACGCCGACTCGAAGACCCGGACGAGCCGTGGCGCTATTGGGTAACGCGGCCAGTCGCTGAGCGCCTTGAGGCGGTCGAGCAACTGCGACGCGAGCACCACGGGTGGTCCCATGGAACTGAACCCCGACTTCCAAGAGTTCTTGCGATCGTTCGTCGGACATGAGGTTCGCTTTCTGATCGTCGGCGGGTACGCGCTCGCCGCACACGGTCATCCTCGGTACACGAAGGACCTTGACGTCTAGGTGTGGACCGACCCTGCGAACACTCGACGAGTCGTCGCAGCGTTGGATGAGTTCGGCTTTGGCGGGCTCGGGCTCACCCCAGGCGACTTCGAGGATCCTGATGTGGTGGTGCAGCTCGGGCGCGAACCGCAGCGAATCGACATCCTCACCGCCGCCACAGGATTGTCCTTCGCCGACGCATACGAGCATCGACTGATAGTTGACGTCGGTGGATTGCAGGTGCCGTTCCTCTCGGTCGACGACTTGCGGACCAACAAGCTTGCTACCGGCCGGCTCCAAGACCAGGCTGACGCAGCCGGCCTCCCGCCGCCGGACGAAGGTCGTGTGTAACGGCTGGAGGTAGACGAGCGACTATCGGCACGACCTGGACGACGGAGTCGTCCTGACGGTGATCCTGCGGATCTGTTGGTGCACGAGGGATCGGTCGATGCCGTGTCACACCCGTATGAGATCATTCCTCCGTGCCGAAGTGAACTCCTGGCCCCGAGCCAACGCCTCCCACGTCACGTAGCCGTCTTCGGCGCGTACGAAGACGGCTGCTCGTGGTTCACGAAAGGAGATCCCACCATGAGCACCATCCGACGTCACGGTGTTGCGTTCCACCTGCTCCCCACCCCCAGCGGAGGTCTCTGGTTGGAGGTGGTCAGGGAGTCTGATGGCGCAGTGCTTGTCACCGAGGAGTACTCCGGCGAGGGCGATTCCGACTTCGCGGCGACGGTCGAGCAGTGGCTCGACGAACTCGTGCTCGAGACCGTCGGCGGACTCGACATCGAGTACTGCCGGTTGTGCCAACTTCGGCGGCGGCAGGTCCGGTACGACGACCTCGGACTGCCCATCGCCGATTACCTCGTCGAGTGGGAGTTCGCACTCTGCCTGTCGTGTGCGTCGCACATGGAGCAGACGACACCCTGGATCCGCCGATATCTCTGCGAGAGGTATCTGCCAGAATTCGAGCCCGACGAGGACTGAGACGGATCCACTGTCGCCGGGCGGCAACCCGGCGCAGATTCGGTGGTCGTCCGGGAGCGACGAGCGCTGGAGAGGTTGACGGCGGCCGTCGTCGTCGCCACGGTCGGGACGTACTGGCCGGCCCCTCGGGGGCACCGGTAGCGTCGTGCCATGGCTGCAGACATCGACTCGGCGAAGTACGTGTCCTTCGTGTCCTACAAGAGGGATGGCACGCCGGTGGCCCTACCGGTATGGATCGCGCCGTTCGAGGACGGTTATGCATTCACTACCGACGAGGATTCGTGGAAGGTGAAGCGTGTCCGAAGGAACCCGGCAGTCACGATTCAGGCGTGCAGCATTCGCGGGCGAGTGCGTGCCGATGCAACGCTGTACTCCGGTACGGCAGAGGTGCTGCTCGGAGAGCGTGCGCTGGCGGCACGCGATGCGGTGAAGTCGAAGTACCCACTCGCCTACGCGCTGCTGATCTCATGGAGCGACCGGCGCGCTGCCCGAAAGGGCGGCTCACCCGCGGCCGGTGCGTGCGCGATCAAGGTGACCCTCGCCAGCTGAGTGCGGTCTGGCGCAGTGGGCGAGTCGCCACGGAGCGCATTCGTTGCGACAGGGCAGTGCACCTGCCCTTGCCGGTACTGTTCGCCACCGTGTCGTCGTGGGAACTGGCGGTAGAAAATCTGACATCGCCGATGGTGCTGGCATTCGTGCTGGGGGCCGTCGCCGTGATGCTGCGCAGCGACCTGCGACTGCCCGATCCGATTCACACCTGGCTCTCGAGTTACCTGCTGCTCGCTATCGGGTTGAAGGGTGGCCGGGCTCTCGTCGGAACCGAATGGGTCGACATCGTGGTACCTGCGCTGGCAACCGTGGGCGCTGGCATCATCGTGCCGCTCATCGTCTTTGCGGTGGGCGTGCGGGTGCTTCGACTCCGCATTCCTGATGCGGGCTCGCTGGCGGCGCATTACGGATCGGTCTCGGTGGTGACGTTCACGGCGGCGATGGTGTTGGCAACTGAGTCGGGGCTCCTGGCCGACGGATTCATGACGTCGCTCGTCGCCCTGCTCGAGGTGCCGGGCATCGTCGTCGCTCTGCTCGTGGTGAGTCGGCGTCAAGGGGGAATCGAGTTCGGTGAGGCGCTCCGCGAGGTGCTCGCTGGCCGAAGCGTGCTGCTGCTGCTCGGCGGCCTCGTGATCGGGCGGGTTGCAAGCGACACGTCGTTCGCGCAGGTGGAGCCGTTCTTCGTCACGATGTTCGCCGGACTGCTGACGCTCTTTCTGCTCGACATGGGAGCGACGGTGGCACGTCGAATCCGCGACAGTGGATGGCCCTCACCGCGACTCGCGGCATTCGGCATCATCGCCCCGATCGCGTTCGGAGGGGTGGGTGTGCTGATCGGCACTGGCATCGGGCTCGAGGTCGGCGGTGCGGCGGTGTTCGGCGTCATGCTGGCGAGCGCCTCGTACATCGCCGCCCCGGCTGCGATGCGAACAGCTCTGCCGGAGGCCAACAACGAGATGGCGCTCGTCGCTGCACTCGGCGTGACATTTCCCTTCAATCTCACGGTCGGTATCCCGCTGCTGTTTGCACTCGCCACGGCGGTCGGCTGACAGCCGTCGTCTGGCTAGCGGCTGGTTACGAGGCGCAGGTTGCAGCGCCGAGTGCTTCGACCATCCGAGACATGAACTCCCGCATGCTCGGTGCTGACGGTCGTACGCGCTCGGCGCCGTGGTACATGCCGTGCACGACGTGTAGCTCGCACGGCACCCCTGCGTCGGTGAGCCGCTGGGCGTAGCGGAGTGACTCGTCGTGGAAGAGGTCGGCGGTGCCGATACCGATCCATGCCGGAGGCAGACCCTTCATGTCGGCACACCGTGCCGCCGATGCATATCGACGGGTTTCGTCATCAGTGACCTCATGACTCAGGTAGAGCGACCACGCATATGCATTCGACTGCCGCGACCACACGAGGGTCTCGTGCCCATCGCGGAGCGGGCTCTGATCGTCGAGCATCGGATACTGCAGGAGCTGGAAGCAGAGCGCCGGCCCACCTTCGTCCCGGGCGCGCTGGGCAACGCATGCGGCGAGGCCGCCGCCGGCACTGTCGCCCCCGACAGCCATGCGGGACCTGTCGATGCCAAGCCGATCAGCCTCGCTGTCGAGCCAGCGCAGGGCCGCCATGCAGTCGTCGAGGCCAGCCGGGAAGGGATGCTCGGGTGCCAGCCTGTAGTCGACACTCGCCACGACGATGCCGAGTTGGGCGGCGAATCTGCTGCACACGTCGTGGTACTGGTCGGCGCTCGCCATCACGAGACCGCCGCCGTGGATCCAGAGCAGGGCTCCGGTCGGCGTCTGGCGCTCGACCGGCTCGTAGACGACGACTCGCACGCCGGGACCGGTGCCGGTGCCGCTGGCAGCGATGAGCTCGTCGCGCATGGTGCACCCGTCGACAGGCTGCGTCGGCAGCGCAACGATTCGGCGGGCGATCTTGAGCGACAGGCGATTCGTGATCGAGGTGGGAATCAGGAGTATCCAGTGGCGCAGCTCGGCCGACACCTCGTCGAGGAGCTTCTTGCGCCGCACTGCCAGTGCGGCGACAACTGCGACGCCGAGTAGGGCGACGGCAGCGAGCACTCGGACGACGAGCCGAATGAGGCGATCTGGCCGTGTGTGCATGTGCATCCCCTCGCTCGTGGATTCGAGAGCGGCTGAAGGGCGCCGACGCTATCGGCGCTGCCCGCTGACGAATCGGGGATAGGCGAGGATGCGAGACTGCGCGAATGAGCGAGACGGGGTTGGCGTGGCGCGATGTCGAGCGGCTTACCGGTCCCCTCGCCGCTGCTGCGGCGCTCCGGTTCGCTGCACACGAGCATCACGTGATGGCGACGGTCCGAGCCGATGGCCGGCCTCGGGTGAGTGGTACCAACATCTACATCACCGACGGAATGATGTGGCTGGGCATGATGCCGGGTGCAGCTCGGCAGAGGGATCTCGAAGCGCGGCCGTGGTGCTCGGTGCACTCTGCGCCGCTCAATGCCGAGCTTCCCCACGGTGAGGGTGACGTGCGAATTGATGCCGATGTGCGACGCCTCGACGACGGCGAGAGCCGCCGTCTGCTGCGTGCCATCGACCGTGGAGACGAATCGATGCCCGGAGTGCTGGTCGAGTTGCTGGTCCGGTCGATGTCGCTTGTCGAGGTCGAGGGCAGTGAATTGGTGGTGACCTCGTGGTCGCCGGCGAAGGGGACGTCGAGCCGCCGCCTTGCCTGACACTCGGCGTGACGCTGTACGTCGGCGGGGTGAAAGACCCCGGTCGGGGTGCCTGTGGCGGGGACTCAGGTGCATACTCAGGGGATGATCCGTCGAGTCACCGGTGCAGTGCTGGCAGTGGCACTGCTCGCTGCCTGCACGCCCCGTCGCCCGGATGCCACCGACGACACGGTCGACAGCCTGCCGGCCACCACGGTGGATGACGGGGCGTTCTACGAAGCCACCATCCGGCGGACCACCGACGGCGTGCCGCACATCCTCGCAGCCGACCTGAAGGGCGCGTTCTTCGGACAGGGCTACGCAAGTGCTCAGGACCACGGCTGCTCGCTGGCCGACCAGCTGCTGCGCATCCAAGGCCGCCGGTCCGAGTTCCTGGGCGTCGGCGACGGCAATCGGTTCCTCGACAGCGACTTCGCGTGGCGGTCAATCGGCATCGACGAGATTGCCCGCACCGACTACGAGACGGTCGATCCACAGATCGTGGAGGAGTTCGAGGCGTTCGCCGCAGGGTGGAACCAGTTCCTCGACGACAACACGGGTCTCACGGGGTGGTGTGCCTCCGAGCCGTGGGTGTTCAAGGTGTCGGGTGCCGACGTGTACTCGTATGCACGCGCGATCGCTCTGCAGGCGAGCTCAGCGCAGCTGGTGGGCTATATCGCCGCCGCCCGTCCACCCGATCTGGTCGACGGCATGGTGCCGTCGACCGATCCCACGACCACGGCCGACGATGCCAGCGCTGCAGCCTTCGACGGTCTTGCCGAGGTGCCGCTGGCAAGCAACGGCTGGGCGATCGGTGCGGACCGCACGGCCGGCGGCGAGGGCGGACTGCTGCTGGCGAACCCGCATTTCCCCTGGGAGGGCGAGCTGCGCTTCTGGGAGGTGCAGCTCACAGTGCCCGGCGAACTCGACATCTACGGGTCCCAGTTGCTGGGTGTTCCGGGCGTCGGCATCGGGTTCACCGACCAGTTCGCCTGGACCCATACCGTCTCTGCCGGCAATCGATTCACCGCGTACACGCTGTCGCTCGACCCCGCTGATCCGACCTCATACCTGGTCGACGGCGAGTCGCGGCCGATGACGTCGACCTTCATCGACCTGCAGGTGCGCCAGCCGGACGGGTCGATGGCGGTGGTGCAGCGCGAGATGTGGCGCAGCGAGTACGGACCCATCATCGACTTCCCGGGCGTCGGGTGGTCGACGTCGGCAGTGCTCACCTTCCGAGACGCCAATCTTGAGAACGACGAGTTCATCGAACAGTACGCAGCGATGAACCTTGCCACGTCGTTCGATGAGTTCGTCGATGCCCATCGCACCCATCAGGGTGTGCCGCTCTTCAACACCATCGCCGTCAGCGCTGATGGAAGGGCGTGGTATGCCGACACGTCGGCCACGCCGAATCTCAGTGATGAGGCCGAGGCGGAATACCTCGCTCAGGTGGAAGCGGGTGGACTCGCCGCCATCGCAGCGCAGAATCGAGTCGTGCTGCTCGACGGCAGCGACAGCCTGTTCACATGGGAAGAGTCGCCCGGTGCCCGCGACCCTGGACTGGTTCCCTTCGACGAGATGCCGATGACCGAGCGCTCGGACTACGTGTTCAACGCCAACGACAGTTACTGGCTCAGCAATGCCGGGGAACTGCTTGATGGCGACTACTCGGTGCTCCATGGCCGAGCAGCCGTCGAGCAGAGCTGGCGCACTCGGCAGAACGCAGCCGTGCTGGCGGACGATTCGCCCGACGGGCCCGCTGGCGACGATGGACTCTTCACTGGTGGCGAGCTTCGCAGCCTGGCGTTCGATAACGAGGGGTATGTGGCCCGCGTGCTCCGCGGGCCGGTTGTCGAGCGGTGCAGTGGCGAAGAGTTCGTCCGAGTCTCCGACCTTGTCGATGCGAACGGTGAGGTGCTGATCCCGGCGGAAAGCGTGGGCATCGAATACGCCTGCTCCGTGCTGGCTGCGTGGGACGGCCGCTATGACCTCGACAGCGTCGGCGCCGTGCTGTGGCGGGAGTTCATCGGTCAGGCAGAGGTCGCCTCGCTGTGGGATGTTCCCTTCGATCCAGCGGATCCAGCGAACACCCCGCGTGGCCTCGTTGCCCGCGTGCCGCAGTCGACAGAGTTCGGCGTCGAGTTGACGACCACGGATCCGGTGCTGGTGGCGCTGGCCCGCGCTGTGCAGGTGCTCGGGCAGGCCGGCCGTTCGGTCGATGTCCCGCTCGGCGAGATGCAGTACACCGAGCGCAGCGGCCGTCGCATTCCGCTGCACGGCGGGTTCGGCAGCGATGGCGTCACGAACATCCTGTCGTGGGCCGGTCTGGGCGGTTCGACCGAGCCACAGCCCGAGCGCGGCGCCCGGCTGTTCGACGGCTCACAACTCACCGCCGACGGATATCCCGTCAACTACGGCACGAGCTTCATCATGGTGGTCGACTTCTCGTCCGGATTCCCTGTTGCGTGGAGCATCCTCGTGTACGGCGGCACCGGCGACCGCGAGTCGCCGCTGTTCGAGTCACAGACGGTCCGGTACAGCGAGAAGGACTGGAAGCAGGTGCTCTTTGCCGCCGACGACATCGAGACCGATCCGAACTTCACTTCGATCGACGTCTCGGGTGATGCCTGATGTCGATGCTCGAGCCCGTGCGGGCACTCGTTGCCGATGCGGTGAGGTCGAGAGTTGTCGGCCCGAGCGCCGACAGCCGCGCCGAGGAGTTGTTCGAGGCACCAGGCGAGCGATGGTTTCCCGAGGGCTCGACGATCCGGGTCATCCATGCCGACACGTGCATGTTCATCGGCGGCCTGCGTGCCCTGCTGCTGCAGTCGTTGCATCCGCTGGCCATGGCCGGTGTTGCCCAGCACAGCGACTATCGAAGTGATCCGTGGGGACGGCTGCAGCGCACCGCCGACTTCCTCGCCGCCACGACGTACGGCCCGGCCAGTGAGGCGCAGCGTGCTGTCGACACTGTGCATCGAGTGCACACCCGGGTGGTGGGAACCGCATCAGACGGCCGTGCCTATTCGGCAAACGATCCGCACTTGCTCGAGTGGGTGCACATCGCCGAGCTCGACAGTTTCCTCTCGGCGTATCGCCGCTACGGGGGGCAGCCGCTCAGCGATGCCGAGGCCGACGAGTACGTGGCCCAGATGGCGGTCATCGCCCGATCGCTCGGGGTGCCGTCGCCGGCGACGAGCGTTGCCGAGTTGCGCCAGCGGATGTCGGCGTATCGACGCGAACTGCGCAGCACCCCTGAAGCGCGAGAGGCAGCGCGCTACCTGCTCGTGTCGGCTCCACTGCCGCTGGTGGCGAAGCCGGCGTACGGCGTGCTGGCGGCAGCGGCCGTGAGCCTGCTTCCGCTGTGGGCCAGGATTCCCCTTCGGCTTCCGTGGCTGCCGGTGAGCGAGCGGGCCGTGGTGCGTCCGGCCGGCGAGGCGCTGACGCGGGTGCTCCGGTGGGCACTCGCGCCCGACTCCCCTCATCGGTGACGAACGGCCCCTGCGTCGGCCAACGAGGTTTCGTACCGTGCGAGTGTCGGCAGTGCGGGACCGAGTTCCCCCCGTGCGGTCCCGCACTACCGACGCTCGTAGACGGGGTCGACACGATGGAGGCGACATGACCACCTCGATGACACTGCTGCACCGAGAACACCGCAAGCTGCTGCCGTACATCGAAGCACTGCGATCCACCGCCGACAGCGTCGGCGAGGCCCCGCTCGAGGTGGTGATCGATGCGGTCGATGCGTCGTACCGATTCGTCACCCGCACGCTCATTCCGCACGCTGCGGCAGAGGACGAGGTGATGTACCCGCTGGTGTCGAGGGCGATGGGTGCCCCGATGGCGACTGCCACCATGCGTCGCGACCATGTCGAGGTACAGCGCCTGGCAGAGGAGTTGGGCGAACTGCGCTGGCGCTTGCACCGCACCGACGTGCTGGCGGTCGAGCTGGCACAGTCGCTGCGGAAGGTGCTCTACGGACTGTATGTGCTCGTGTCGCTGCACTTCGCAAAGGAGCAGGAGATCTACACGCCGATCCTCGAGAAGTCCCTGTCGACCGAGGAGGCAGATGAGATGTTTGCCAGCCTCACGGCAGCGGAGCTGGCGCACCGGTAGACGGACTAGTCGTTGCACCGACGGCGACAACTGAGGCGGTCAGCGATGTCGGCTACTTCGGTACGGAACGCGAAGAGGGCGCCCCCGGAGGGGCGCCCTCTCTCGTAGTCGGCCCAGGGAGGAGGGCCGCTGATGGGGGTGGATCAGACCGTGGCGCGGCGGCGGGCGCCGAGCACGATGACCGAACCCATGGCCAGCAGGCCGAGGGCGATGATGGTCATCGTCAGGTTCGAACCGGTG
>JBEGVK010000168.1:0-5817 GCA_041178405.1 Actinomycetota bacterium
CCGAGCACCTGCTCGCCGAGGATGTTCTTCATGATCTCGCTGGTGCCGCCCTCGATGCTGTTGGCCCGGGCTCGCAGGAATCCGTGGCGGACACCGTGGTCCATGCCGTCGACGCTGAGATTCTCGGGCCGGCGGAACGAGTAGTCGAACTCGATCATGCCGTGTGCGCCGAGCAGGTCGATGCAGAACTCGGTGCACACCTTGTTGAAGTTGCTGAGGGCGAGCTTGGCGATCGAGCCCTCAGGGCCGGGGTTCCCCGCCTTGGCGTTCTGGCCGGCGCGGACGTTCGTGAGGCGGAAGGCCTCGCTGAGGGTGAAGAGCTGCATCAGCCGGTCGCGGCGGGCGCCCGTCCGCTCGGACTCGGGGAGTGTCGACCAGATGCGGAGGGCCTCGGCGATCGGACCCTGGCGTCGGCTGCCGCCGCTGCCCGCGCCGATCGCAGTGCGCTCGTTCATGAGAGTGGTCAGCGCCGCCCGCCATCCCTCGCCGACTGCTCCGATGCGGCAGTCGTCGGGGATGCGCACGTCGGTCATGTAGACCTCGTTGAATTCTGCTTCACCGGTGATCTGGCGCAGCGGGCGCACCTCGACGCCAGGTGCGCGCATGTCGAGGGCGAAGTAGGTGAGCCCCTTGTGCTTGGGTGCCTCCGGATCGGTGCGAGCCACGAGCATGCCCCAGTCACCGAGGTGGGCGAGGGTGTTCCACACCTTCTGTCCGTTCACCACCCACTCGTCGCCGTCGCGTACGGCGCGGCTGGCGAGGCCGGCAAAGTCGCTCCCGGCGCCGGGCTCGCTGAACAGCTGGCACCACTTCTCCTCGCCGGTGAACATCGGACGCAGGAACCGCTGCTGCTGCTCGGGTGACCCGTGCGTGACGATGGTCGGGCCGGCGAGCGCCATGAAGAACGTGCTTGGGTCGGTGGGCGCAGCGCCTGCGCGACGAACCCGCTCCTCGACGACGCGGTTCAGTTCGGGCCGCACGCCGAGGCCTCCGCAGCCGGGCGGGAAGTGCACCCAGGCGAGTCCGGCATCGAACCGATGTCCCCGGAACTGACGGTCGTCGATGGTGCGTGGATTGTGGGCGGCGAGGAGGGCGTCGACGGCAGCCGCCACGCGTGCGGCATCGGCGTCGCTCGTGAACTCAGCCTGGGTCTCGTTCATCGTGGCGGTCATGTGCCGATTGTGCCACTCGGCGGCTGCCGGCGTACCAGTCGACGCCGGGGCCGGGTCGGCGCGCCTACGACAGCGGCGTGGCGTCGGCGATGATGGGCTCGAGGGTGAGCTCGGGCTCGTCGCTCATCAGGCGCTGCAGGCGGTAGCGGTTCTCGAACAGGGCCACCAGTTCGCCGTCGCCGCGGGTGAGGATGCGGATGCCGCCGATCTGGCGCAGCCGGTCGGCTGAGGCGCGGTCGGTGAGCCGGATGGCCTGGTACGGGGCAGCGACGACCTCACTGGGGGCCCCGAACTCACTGCCGAGCCGGTGGGCGAACACCTCGAACTGCAGTTGTCCCACGGCGGCCAGCACATTCTCGGTGTCGCCCATGTCGGGGTCGCGCAGCACCTGCACGACACCCTCCTCGTCAAGCTGCTCGAGCCCCTTGCGGAACTGCTTGAACTTGCCGTTGTCGAGCGGGCGCGCCTTGGCGAACACCTCGGGTGCGAACCGTGGCAGCGGGGGAAAGGTGACTGCGCTCCCCGCCGGGCCCGACTCGAACAGCGTGTCGCCGATCAGCACACCCGATGCGTTGACGAGACCGATGACGTCGCCCGGAAAGGCGATGTCGACAGTCTCGCGGTCGGCACCGAATGCGGTGGTGGCGTACTTGGTGGTCATGTCGCGCCCGGTGCGCGAATTGGTGACCGTCATGCCGCGGTCGAAGGTGCCCGAGCAGATACGGGCGAACGCAATGCGATCGCGGTGAGCAGGGTCCATGTTGGCCTGCACCTTGAAGACGAATGCGCTGAACGGCGACTCGAGCGGGCGCGGGTGTCCGCCGGCATCGACGCGCGGCGAGGGCGCAGGTGCGAGGTCGATCACTGCGTCGAGCAGCTTGCGCACGCCGAAGTTCGTGAGTGCGGAGCCGACGAACAACGGGGTCGACGTGCCGGCGAGGAATGACGGAAGGTCGAGCGTGGCACCGATGGCGTCGAGCAGGCCGAGTTCGTCGAGCGCTGCCTTCCATGCCCGGCTGCCGTCGGCGATGCCGTCTGCAGCGGCCGAGTCGAGCGGATGCTCGTCCTCTGCGGCCACGGCTGCGCCGCGCGCAGTGCGGGTGAAGGCGGTGTACATGGCCGTGCGGCGGTCGACCACGCCGCGGAACTCGTCGCCACTGCCGACTGGCCACGTGACCGGTGTGGGACGGAGGTTGATCTGCGCCTCGATCTCGTCGAGCAACTCGAGGGGCTCGCGGCTCGGGCGGTCGTACTTGTTCAGGAATGTGAGCACCGGCAGGTTCCGCGAGCGGCACACCTGGAACAGCTTCAGCGTCTGGCTCTCGATGCCCTTCGCTGCATCGAGCACCATCACCACCGCGTCCACAGCAGCGAGCACGCGGTAGGTGTCCTCGCTGAAGTCGCGGTGGCCTGGCGTGTCGAGCAGGTTGACGGTGTGGTGGCGGTACGGGAACTGCAGCACCGTGCTGCTGATGCTGATGCCGCGCTGCTGCTCGAGGTCCATCCAGTCGCTGCGGGCCGAGCGGCGGCCCTCGCGGGCGTGCACTGCGCCAGCTTCCTGCACGGCACCCGAGTAGAGCAGGAACTTCTCGGTGAGCGTGGTCTTGCCGGCGTCCGGGTGGCTGATGATGGCGAACGTGCGCCGTGCCGCTGCCTGCACGGCCGCGTCAGCAGAGGGCGCGGTCGGTGCGTTGCTCACGAGGAAGCGAGGCTATCGGCGACGAAGGTGCCGGCCCCGTCGGCTCAGCCGCCGTTCGATGCTGGCGTGTAGGTGCGGCACGGCTGCCCGCGTAGCGCTCCGCACGACGCCGGCGCCGGCCAGTCGACGGCAAGGGATGGCAGCCACGACAGGATGAGGCGCGCTGCCCGCACGTCGTCGGCGGCGAGCGTGACGGTCTCGCCGGCGCTCAGCGTGTCGAACGCCCACACCGGACGGTTGTTGCCGGGCGCATCGACGGTGAGCCGGAGGCGGCTGCCGGCCCTGAAGACATGCGCGAACGGGAGGATCTCGATGCGCACCGCGGTGAACTCGCCGGGAGGCAATGGCTCAGCGTCACCTGCGGCGTGGGTGTGCACTGCTCGCAGCTCGCCCGCATCGGGATCGGCGGCGGCGAGGGCTCGGTGGCTGGCGCGCAGCCAGCCACTCTGCACGTAGATCTCGGTGCCATCCGGCCGCACCTCGGTGACCGTGACCTCGAGGTCGGTGTCGGGCGCCTGGGCGCTCACCCACAGTTCCACCGCACCCGAGCCGACGATGGCCATGTCGTCTGCCAGCGGCGCGCTGGCGAAGCCCACGCCGGTGCCTGCGGGCAGTGGCCTCCAGTCGTACTGGGTGCCGGCCTTCCAGATGTCGCTGCTGCCGCCGCCCGGATAGAAGGTGGCAGGGAGCGCGTCGGGATCGGCCGTATAGGCGACCTCGATCGACGTGCCTCCCGGCAGCGGCGCGTCGAGCAGTGTGCCGTCGGGACCGAGCCACCACGACCGCGGCTCGGCACCTGGCACGGGCCAGCGCTCGAATGCTGCGATGCCCATCGGCTCCGGCGAGCCGGCGGTGAGGTCGGTGCGCCCGCCCTGGTCGAACAGCACGCGGACGGCGGGCTCTGCCTCGAATGCGGCGAGTGCATCGTCATATGACATCCCGGCGAAGCGGTTCTCGAACGGCAGGAATGACGTCACGCCCCAGATGGCGCTGCCGAGCACCGGGCCGAGCGAGTTGGCGAACGAGATGTCGGGCACGCGCTCAGCGATGTACAGCTGGAGGAACTCGAGCGAGCGGGCGAGGATCCGCGGCGTCAGGGCCTCGGTGTGCAGGCCGTTGACAAGGTCGACGTAGAGGTGATCGGTGCCGGTGAACTGCGGGATCATCGTCGCGAAGTCGGCACCCGTCTGCTCGTCCTGCCATGCGCCGGCGAGGAACACCGGCACGGTGATGTCGTCGACGAAGGTCCGCGGTGAGAGCGAGTCACCGAGTTCTTCGTCGTAGAACGGCGTGGAGCCGATCTCGGCGACGAGGTCGGGGTTCTGGAGCCTCAGCAGCTGATTGTTGGCGCATTCGAGGTCTCCGCCGTCGGCGCGGTCGCGTGTCCACTGCTGGCCGTACGGCTTGGCCTGCTCGACACGGCTCTTTGTCCAGTCGACAGCGAACCCCGTGTTCAGGATGCCGCCCGGGTAGAGGTTGCTGCGATAGGTGTCGGCGATCACCGACAGCGGCGTGATGGCAGCGAGGCTCGGTGGCTGCGTGGCAGCGACGAACAGCTGCGAGATGCCGGGATAGCTGATGCCGACCATGCCGACCCGGTTGTTGAGCACCCACGGCTGGGCTGCCACGGCCTCGATGACGTCGTAGCCGTCGACCGACTGCACGAGCTCGAAGAAGCGGAATGAGCCGCCGCTGCAGCCGGTGCCGCGCATGTTGACGCCCACGTAGGCGAAGCCCTGCACCGTGTACAGCTGGGCGAGGGCGGCGTCATCTGGGTTGCTGGGCGAGTAGCCGCTGTACTCGACCACGGTGGGGTAGGGGCCGTCCTCGGGAGGGCCGGGGAGGATGACGTTGGCGCTGAGGGTGGTGCCGTCGCGGGTGGTGATGTAGCCGAACCCGCCGGCGGGCAGCAGGGTCTGCTCCTCGGCGTAGAGCGCCTGTGGCGGGACGAACGAGGCGTCGAGGACCGTCATGGTCTCTGACTGCTCGACGGGAGCGTCGATGCCGGCCTCCGGCACTCCCTGGACCACGTAGCCGTCGCCTGGCTGCAGTTGCCGGAACAGCAACGAGCCCTCCTCGTCGACCACGCCGGTGGCGACCGACACGCCATCGCGCACGACGGCGAGGCTGTCGCCCGGCTCGGCACCGAGCACGGCGATCTGCTCGGTGCCCGGCCGCACCCTGAACTCGGCCGCGACGACGGGAATCGACGAGGCCGGCGTCGTGCTGGGCGACGAAGCGTCAGGAGTGCTGTCGGCACCACTGCTGTCGCAGGCGGCAGCCGCCAGGGCGACAAGGGCGACGGCAGCGACGAGCGAGCGCCGCACCGGGCTGGGCGGGGATGACACAGAGGGCTTCATCCGGCGAGTCTCACAGATCGTGCGCCAGAATGGAGAGGTGATCGCGCTGAACGACATGCTCCACGACCTCGAGCTGCTGGTGAACACCGAGTCGCCCTCGCTCGATCTCCCGCGGCTGCAGCACAGCGCGGAGGCAGTGGCGTCGGTGATGACTCGCCGCCTCGGGTCGTCGCCGCAGCTCATCGACAGCCCCGCCGGCCCGCACGTGCTCTGGTCTGGCGGCGGAAGCCCGCGAGTGCTGCTCGTCGGCCATCACGACACGGTGTTTCCCGTCGGCTCGGTGGAAGCCCGTCCGTTCACGGTGCGCGACGGCAGGGCCACGGGCCCCGGTGTGTTCGACATGAAGGCGGGCATCGTGCAGGCAGTGCACGGCGTGGCAGCACTCGCCGATCGGTCGGGCATCGAGATCCTCATCACCGCCGACGAGGAGGTGGGCAGCGACCACTCCCGCGAACTCATCGAGCGACGCGCCCGTGCATGCGGCCGGGTGATGGTGTTCGAGGCAAGCGCCGACGGCGGTGCGCTGAAGGTGGCACGCAAGGGCACCGGAACGTTCGAGGTCGTGGTGCACGGTCGCGCTGCGCAT
>JBEGVK010000169.1:0-10945 GCA_041178405.1 Actinomycetota bacterium
TCGACGCCGAAGTTCGGGCCTTCGCTGAGCTTTGCGCCGCGGCGGGTGAACTCCTCGGTCGGGTCGTCGCCCCAACCGAGCGCCCGGCAGTCGAGCCAGCCGAGATACGTCGCGTCGGGCACCGAGTAACGAACCTCGGGCAGGTGCTCGCCGAGCAGTTGCGCCACGAGATGTCGATTGTCGTCGAGCTGCTGCAGGACCGCCTCGAGCCAGGGATCACCGTGGGTCCATGCGGCGGCGGCCGCAATGGCGCCGACGGCGTTGGTGGCGCCGAGCAGGTGATCGGGCAGGGCGGCGATGCGGTCGCGCACCCACTGCGGGCCGATGTGTCCGACAGCGAATCGCACGCCGGCGAGATTGAAGGCCTTCGACGCTGCCTGAAGAGTGACCGTGCGGTCTGGCGCATACCTCGCCATCGGCGTGTGCGGACCAACGTACGAGAGGTCGGCATGGATCTCGTCGGAGATCACCAGTAGGTCGTGTCGCGCAGCGATGTCGGCCATCCGGCCGAGGTCGGCATCAGAGAACACATGCCCTGTGGGATTGTGCGGATGGCACAGGAGCAGCACCCGCGCCGGCTCGGCGGCGAGCCGCCTCTCGAGTTCGTCGTAGTCGAACCTCCAGCCGGCTGAGCCAGCGGCGTCGGCCTGGGCAGCGAGTCGCACGACACGCCGACCGCTGTCCTCCACGCTGCGCAGGAACGGCGGGTAGGCCGGTGTGTGCACCACGACACCGTCGCCGGGCTCGGTGCACACGTGCAGCACCATCTGGATGCCCTGCACAACATCGACCAGTTCACGGACGTGTGCCTCATCGACCTGCCATCCGTAGCGTGCTGCGCAGCGCTCGATCCATGCGTCGGTCGCCGGCGACCCGCCGGTTGGGTGCCGATAGTTGGGATAGCCGAGGTCGCCACCCGCGATGAATTCGCCGATTGCATCCGTGACGCACTGCGGTGGCCGGAAGTCCATGTCGGCCACCCACGCTGCGAACGGCGTGTCGAATCGCGCCCACTTCGCACCGGGCTTGGCACGAAGCCACTCGAGCGAGAGATGCTCGAGATCGGGCACGGCCGTCATGCGGTGACCCACTGGTGGATCCGGCGGATACCCTCCTCCATGTCGGCATCGGCCATGGCGAAACTGAAACGCGCATAGCCGGGCGTTCCGAATGCCTCGCCGGGGACGAACGCCACCTTCGCCTCGCCGAGGACAGCATCGGCCAGTTCGAGCGTCGTCGCGCAGACCGTGCCATTGGGCCCGAGCGGACGGCCGAGCAGGGCCTTCACATTCGGATAGCAGTAGAAGGCGCCCTGTGGTTCGATCGCCGCGACACCGGGGATGTCGTTCAGCATGCGGTGCATGGTGATCGCCCGCCGCTGGAATGCGTCCCGCATCCGGGCGACCGCCGAGAGGTCGCCGCTCACCGCCTCGAGTGCGGCGATCTGCGCCACGTTGCTCACATTCGACGTGCTGTGCGACTGGAAGTTGACGGCTGCCTTCATTACGTCACCGGGTCCGATGAGCCAGCCCACTCGCCAGCCCGTCATGGCATAGGTCTTGGCAACGCCATTCACGATGAGGCACTGCTCGGCGAGGCCCGGCACGACGGCGGGCATCGACACGAACCGGTTGTTGCCGTAGACGAGGTGCTCGTAGATCTCGTCGGTGAGCACCCAGACACCGCGATCGACAGCCCAGCGGCCGATCGCCTCGACTTCCTCGGGCGAGTAGATGGCGCCCGACGGGTTGTCGGGGCTGACGAACAGCAGCACCTTGGTGCGTGGCGTCAGGGCACGATCGAGCTGCTCGACCGTCACCTTGAATCCGGTCGACTCGTCGGTGTCGACCACGACCGGCACGCCGCCCGCCAGCACGATGGCCTCGGGATAGGTCGTCCAGTACGGTGCGGGGCAGATGACCTCGTCGCCCGGATCGCACAGCGCAGCGAAGGCAGTGAACACTGCGTGCTTGCCGCCGCTCGTGATGAGCACCTGCGACGACTGCACGGTCACGCCGCTGTCGCGCAGTGTCTTGGCGGCGACGGCCTCGCGCAGTTCGGGCAGCCCGGCAGCCGGCGTGTACTTGTGCATCTTGGGGTCGCGGCAGGCGCGCACCGCGGCCTCGACGATGTTCTCGGGTGTCGGGAAGTCGGGCTCGCCCGCCCCGAACCCGATGACGTTCTCGCCCTTGGCCTTCAATGCCTTCGCCTTCGCGTCGACGGCGAGCGTGGCCGATTCGGCGATGGCAGCGAGACGGGCGGACGTGCGTGCAGGGCTTCGTGTCACGTGCCCGAGGCTACCGGCGGGGAGACTTGCGGCATGAGCGAGCACACTGCTGGCATCGAGATCCCCAGCACCCTGCTGCCCGTCGATGGCCGGTTCGGCTGCGGCCCGTCGAAGGTTCGCCCCGAGCAGGTACTCGCTCTCGCCCGCGCCAACCAGTCGGTCCTCGGCACGTCACACCGGCAGCCTCCCGTGAAGCGGGTCGTCGGCGCCGTGAGGCGCGGACTGCACGAGCTCTTCAGCCTCCCGGGCGACTGGACGATCCTGCTCGGCAATGGCGGCGCCACCTCGTTCTGGGACTGCGCAGCATTCGGCCTGATCGAGCGGCGCAGCCAGCACTACGTCTTCGGCGAGTTCTCTCAGAAATTCGCCGATGTCTGCAACGCCGCACCTCACATCGGCGAGTCCGTCATCGTCCGCAGCGAGCCGGGCACGCATCCGCCCATCGCCGATGCAGCCCCAGCCGATGTCGACGTCGTGGCACTCACCCACAACGAGACCAGCACCGGCGTCTCGATGCACCTGCGCCGTCCCGAGACAGACGCGCTCGTGATCGTCGATGCCACGTCTGCCGCCGGCGGCCTGCCGTGGCTGCATCACGAGGTCGACGTGTACTACTTCTCGCCACAGAAGTGCTTCGCTGCCGACGGCGGACTGTGGCTGGCCGCCTGCTCGCCGAGGGCGGTCGAACGAATCCGGTCAATCAGCGCCAGTGGCCGGTGGTGCCCCGCCTCGCTCGATCTGCGGACTGCGCTCGACAACTCGCTCGCCGACCAGACCTACAACACCCCGGCGATCGGAACACTCGTGCTGCTGCAGGAGCAGGTCGAGTGGATGCTCGGCAACGGCGGTCTCGACTGGTGCATCGAGCGCTGCCGCACCTCTGCGATGCGGCTGTACGGGTGGGCCGAGGCATCGCAGTACGCCACCCCGTTCGTTGTCGACCCGATGCAGCGCAGCGCCGTTGTCGGCACCATCGACCTGCACGGTGTCGAGGCATCAGCGGTCAACCACGTACTGCGAGCGCATGGCATCGTCGATACCGAGAGCTATCGCTCGTTGCAGCGCAACCAGGTGCGGGTGGGCATGTTCCCATCAGTCGACCCCGACGACGTCGCTGCGCTCACGGCGTGCATCGACTATGTCGTGGAGCGTCTCGCATGACGCCCCTCGTCACCGCATTCGAGCGGCTCGTGCCGCTGAACCGGCCCATCATGGTGATCGCTCTCCGCGGGCTGTTCGACATCGCCGAGGTGGCCACCGATGCGGTCGAGGAGCTGATGTCCGAACGAGCTGCCCCGGTCGTGGCCTCCATCGACCCGGACCAGTTCTTCGACTTCACGCAGGAGCGCCCACTCGTCGAGTTCGACGATGCCGAGGAGCGATTCGTGCGCTGGCCAGAGAACGAGTTCCGCGTGGTCCGGCATCCAGGACTCGCCCACGATCTCGTGCTGCTCGCCGGCGTCGAGCCCCATCTCAGGTATGCCACATTCGCCGACTGCGTGGTGCGAGTGGCCCGCGAGCTCCACTGCGAGGCGGTCGTCACGCTCGGAGCTGCGGCAGAGCCCGTGCCGCACACGCGTCCGCCCGCAGTAGTGGGCAGTTCGACGAATGCCCGACTGGCGAGCGCACTCGGTCTGTCGCGCCCGCAGTACCAGGGGGTCACCGGACTCGTCGGCGTGCTCCAGACCAGGCTCGACACTGAGGGAATCCCCGCCGTCTCGCTGCGCGTCGCAGTGCCCCACTACCTCGGCAATGCGAAGCATCCCCAGAGCAGCGCCGCCCTGCTGCGCCACCTCGAGCACGTGCTGGGCGTGCCGACCTCGTCGTCCGAACTCGACAGCCAGGCGTCGAGCTGGCGCAGTGTCCACGACGAGGCTGTCGACGACGACCCCAAGCTCGCCGACTACGTGGGACGGCTCGAGCGCGACTACGACCGCCGGATCGAGGCGCTCATGCCATCGGCCGACGACCTTGCCGCCGAGTTCGAGCGCTTCCTGCGCGAGCAGGACGAGTAGCTAGTACGCCCCGGTCCCGTCGGCGACGCGCGTCATCATCTCGAAGTTGGCTGCAACCGCAGCGGCGTCGACCATGAACTCGATGCCGGCGGCCCGTTCGAGTGCCGACCGTGCCTCAGTCAGCGCGGCGTCGTCGTAGCCGGCAATGGCATCGGTGAACTCCAGCAACTCGGCCTCGAACTCGAGACCGGCACCGTCCTGGCGTCCCTCTGCTGCGCTGCTCCAACTGAGCATGCGTTCGTGGGCATTCGTTCAAAAGTGGCACTCGCGCACGAGCGCCAGCCGCCAGGCGACGAGCTCCATCTGCGCCCGACTGAGGGTGCCGCGCGTCCATCGTGGATCATCCATCTGGCGGTCGCTCATGTACTGCGCTGCAGCGAGCTGCCACAGGTTGGTCCACTCTGCCGGGAGGGCACTCAGAGCCTGCACGACCGGAGCCACCTGGTCGGCAGGGGCCGCCACCGGCACCCAGTTGAGCGATCCCGACTCGATCACGCGCGCCTGCAACCCTGTTGGCTGTCCCGGCACAGCGTCGGGAATCGGTGGCTGGGGCAGGCCGATGGCACGGGCGAGAGCCACCACCGGCACGGTGGCGCACACGACGCCCACCGCCTCGACCCAGCACAGGGGTTCGCCGAGTTCGGCGACCAACGCCTCGTACCACTCCCTGGTGAGCGTCCCGGCATGGCGGGACAGCCGATAGGTCGCATCCAGCAGCGGTTCTCCGTACGGCCGCTCCCACGGCGGCGAGGGCGACTCATCGAGGTATGCGGCCACCGCGACCTCGGCAATCCGGCGGCGCTCGGCGCCGGTGAGCAGCGAGCCGGCAGCAACGACGTGGTCGAACGACCGACGATGGGCCATCACGAGATCAGCTCGCACGTGCGGCACGTCGCGGATCATACATACTGAGGACATGGGTGGCCTGACGCGCATGGCGGCACGGCAGATGCGCGGTCCATCGATCGCCGTCGCAGCACTCGTGGCTGCCTCCTCGACGGGCTATGTAGCCATCGAAGACTGGGAATGGTTCGATGCCGTCTACATGTCGGTCATCACGATCGGCCAGGTCGGCTTCAACGAGGTCCACCCGCTCAGCACTGCCGGACAGGCATGGACAGTTGGCGTGATCGTGCTCGGCTTCGCCGCCTTCGTGTACACGGCAGCATCGCTGACTGCACTGTTCGTATCGGGCGAGGTCGCAGCCGAGCTGCGCGAGAAGAGGAGGGCCAGGGTGCGCGAACAACTGCACGAGCACATCATCGTCGTGGGCTTCGGCCGGGTCGGGCACGCCGCAGCCGAGGCGGCGGTGCGTTCGGGCCGGCAGTGCGTCGTCGTCGATGCCGATGCCCGCAAGGAGGACGCCGTCACCGGCACCGGCGCTGTCTACCTGAACGGCGATGCCCGCGATGCCACCGTGCTGCATCGAGCAGGCGTCTCACGGGCGGCAGCACTCATCACGAGCCTCGACGATCCATCGAATGCCGTCGTCGCCCTGACCGCCCGCTCGCTGTCGTCCACTCTGCGCATCGTGGCTCGCACGACCGATGTCGACTGGCGCGAACGGCTGATGCGTGCCGGTGCTTCCCACGTCGTGCCCGTCTACGAGAGCATCGGGGCGAGTCTCACGGCGACGGCGCTCGACGCAGAGGTGGTGGGGGTGCTGCCCATTCCCGGCACCGACATGCGCATCGAGGAGATCGAGGTCGGCGCCGGTTCCAGGGCGGAGGGAGCAACACTCCGCTCGCTCGGCAGCGAGGCTGACGACGTGCACGTCATCGGATTGCGGCGCGACGGGTCGATGGTCCGCTGGCCCGACGCCGACGAGCCGCTCGCCGATGGCGACATGCTGGTGGTGCTGGGAACTGCGGCAGGACTGGCACGCGTCACCGCAGTGATGCGCCACAGCTCATCTGGCGGCGGCGAAGCCCACCTCTAGGTCGGCGAGGATGTCGTCAATGGTCTCGAGGCCGACGCTCAGCCGCACGAGGCCGGGGCGCACTCCAGTGCTGACCTGCTCGTCCTCGGTGAGCTGGCTGTGCGTGGTGCTGGCCGGGTGGATCACCAGGCTGCGCACGTCGCCGATGTTGGCGACATGGCTGTGCAGCTGCAGCGCCTCGACGAACTTCTGCCCCGCCTCGCGCGCTGAGCTGTTCGAGCCACGTGCGATGTCGAAGGCAAGCACGCTGCCGTAGCCGCGTCCGCCGCCGTACTTCTTCGCCCGCTCGTGCCACGGGCTAGTCGGCAGTCCGGCATACGACACCTGCTCGACCTGCGGGTGGGCGGCCAGGTACTCGGCGACTCGCTGGGCATTCGCGAAGTGACGCTCCATGCGCAGGCTGAGCGTCTCGAGGCCCTGGAGGATGAGGAAGGCATTGAACGGCGAGATCGCCATGCCGAGGTCGCGGAGCATCTGCACGCGTGCCTTGAGGATGTAGCTGCCGGCGCCGAGCGCCGGCCAGTAGGCGAGTCCGTGGTAGCTCGGGTCGGGCTCGATGAAGTTCTTGAAGCGGCCGCTGGCGCCGAAGTCGAAGCGGCCGCCATCGGTGATCGAGCCGCCGATCGAGGTGCCGTGGCCTCCGGCGAACTTGGTGAGGCTGTGCACGACGATGTCGGCACCCCATTCGATCGGCCGGATGAGGTACGGCGTCGCCACCGTGTTGTCGATGATGAGCGGAATCCCCTGCGCATGCCCGACAGCGCTCACTCCCTCGATGTCGAAGATGTCGTTCTTCGGATTGGCCAGCGTCTCGCCGAAGAAGGCCTTGGTGTTCGGCCGCACGAGCCGCTTCCAGTTCTCGAGGTCGTGGGGATCGTCGACGAAGTCGACGGCGATGCCCAACTTCGGCAGCGTGTAGTGCAGCAGGTTGTAGGTGCCGCCGTAGAGCGACGGACTGGCGACGATGTGGTCGCCCGCCTCGGCCAGCGTGAGGATGGCGAGCGTCTCGGCCGACTGCCCGCTGGCGACTGCCAGCGTGCCGGGAAGGCCGATGGCGGTGGTGCAGCCGCCCTCGAGCGAGTTCACCCGTGCCTCGAGCGCTCCCTGTGTGGGATTCATGATGCGCGTGTAGATGTTGCCCACCTCGGCAAGGGCGAACAGGTTCTGGGCGTGGGCGGCGTCGCGGAACTCGTAACTGGTGGTCTGGTAGATGGGCACGGCCCTGGCCCCGGTGGTCGGGTCGGGATCCCCCCCGACGTGGATCTGCCGTGTCTCGAAACCCCATGTGCTGCTCATGGGCGGCGACCCTACCGGCCAATTCCCGACCAGACAAGTCATATTTCGCCGTGCCGTTCGGCAACCGTTCTCCGGCTACTGCGTGAGGGTCGGCACCAGTGCGCCGCACCGCCACGCCGCACGCTGCATTCATGCGCCGCATCCTGCTCACCGCCACACTCCTCGCCACTGCCATCGCCGCACCGTCGCCAGTCGCCGAGGCGGCCACCTACGACGTGTGCGCCTCGGGTTGTGATCACACATCGATCCAGGATGCGATCAACACGGCAGCGCCAGGCGACACCGTTCTCGTGGCACCTGAGACGTTCAGCGGCGACATCACGATCGACCGGCCACTCACCCTGCTCGGCGATCAGGATGGCGTCGATCCGTCAACGTCAGGACGCTCCGGCGGCGAGACAGTCCTGCTTGGCGACTACACGATCACCATTGCGGCCGACGACGTCACCGTCGACGGCTTCGAGTTCCGCGACTTCATCCATGCCATCACCGTCACGGGCAGCTTCGAGAACATCCAGATCTCGCACAACTGGATCCACCAGCCGACCACCGATCCCGAGCAGCTGGTCGGCATCGTCCTCGAGCCCGACCAGCTCACCGACATCCGGATCCTCGACAACATCGTGCACACCGAGGTCTCGGGCGACTCACTCGCCGCCATCAGCCTGAGCTCGTGCTGTGCCGCCGATCCCCCCACGATCACCGATCTGCAGATCGCAGGCAATGACATCGGCTGGTCGAGTCGGGGAATCTTCGACGGCGCAGACCCGGCTACGTACGTGATCGAGCGGATGACGCTGTCAGGCAACTGGATCCACGACAACGATCTCGCCTTCAATTTCGGCAACATCGGCAATGGCCTGGTCGACGGGAACGTCATCGAGGATGTCGGCGGCCTCATCGGAATCGACGGAGGATCGATCACCGGCAACACCTTCGAAGACGGCGCGGCGCTGGCACTCTGGGGAACGGAGATCGACGCACCGTTCTGGCGGCCCTCGGCCAATCTCGAGGTGGTGAACAACTGGTTCGCCGATGAGGTCACCGGACGGGCCATCACCGTGATGACCGGCGCCGACGCCGACACCATCGACATCCACGCCAACGCATTCCTCGACAGCGGCATCGCGGTCGGCAGCGACACCGGGGACGCATGGGCCGGCTACCTGATCCGCAACTTCGGCGACGGCGGTCTCGACGCCACCCTGAACTGGTGGGACGACTCGACCGGCGCCTCGGGGAACACCGGTGGCATCTACGGCACCGTCGACACCGACCCGTGGATCGCGTCGTACACCGACGACCCCGACCACGTCGCACCGACGGAGTTCCCACTCGCCGACCTTGCGCTCGGCCGAGCCGTCGGGTTCTGGCCGCTCGTTGACACGTCCACCGCGATCACCTCGAGCACCCCTGATCCCACGTTCGTCGGCGGGCCGGTCGCCACGTCGGGCACTGTGGCCATCACCGGCCTCGGTGGCGACACCTCGGGCATCGTCTCGCTCCCCGGCCGCGTCGATGTCGACAACGGCACCGACTCATGCGCCGACTCCGTGCTGAGCGGCACCGCCACCAACCTGCTGTTCGACTTCTCGTGCTCGTTCACCGCCACAGCACCCTCGAGCGCCGCCATCGACGCCACGTACACCGACACGGGCCTCGTGCGCTTCTTCGCCGACTCGACCGACGATCAGGCACACGACGTCTTCGCGATCGAGGAACTCGACATCACCTTCAACGGCGAGTTCTTCGATGCCGACGGCTTCGGCACCACCACGCTGTCGGCGACGATCGACGGCGGCACCGCGATGTGCGAGAGCGGCATCGAGGTGACCTTCACCCTCACGCCGGTCGCCGGCAGTCCGGTCATCGTCACCGGCACCAGCGGCCTCGACGGCACGGCCACGGCCACCGCCTCGCTCGAGGTCGGCGTCTACGAGGTGACGGCAAAGGCAACCGACACGGAGGGCTGCATCTACGCCGACGGGCTCGGCACCGTTGTCGTCTTCAACAGGGACGCAGCCACCACGGGCGGCGGCTGGTACAGGGTCGATGCGTCACCGCCCCGCGTGAACTTCGGCTACACGGTGCAGGTGAAGGTGAACCGCCGCCTCGACCTCACCACGGTGACGGGCCAGGTGCTGTGGACGCACCAGGACACCAACCGCCTGAAGGGCACCGTCTCGGGCTACTACGTACCCGTCCCCTGCCCCACCGTCGGCGAACTCACCTTCACCAAGTGCGCTGTCTTCATGGGCACCGGCACGCTGTACGACTACAACCCCGACACCGAGCGCTGGATCAACCCCCGCACCGTCACGTTCCAGGTATGGG
This sequence comes from Actinomycetota bacterium, assembly GCA_041178405.1. Lineage (GTDB taxonomy): Bacteria > Actinomycetota > Acidimicrobiia > Acidimicrobiales > Ilumatobacteraceae > UBA668. Next base: position 9,872 of record JBEGVK010000169.1, read on the forward strand.
TCGCCGACGGCGGCCAGTCGAGCCTCGCCCGCCGAGGTGGACCGAAGCAGGCCAAGCCCGATGCATTCGGCATCGCCATCGATGGCGAGGTGGTCGAGGCCGAATCGAACCCGATCCAGCTCAGTGGCGGGAACCTGCAGGTCCGCTGATGCGCAGCGACGGATCAGCCGCCGGAGACGTCGGCAACGCGCTGCTTGCCGGCACCGAGGAACGGCATCATGCCGCGAAGCTGGGTGCCGACCTCCTCGATCTGGTGCGCCTTGCCCTCGGCCTGGAGCTGCTTGAACTTCGGCCGGCCGGCCTCGCTCTCGGCAATCCACTCCTTGGCAAAGCGCCCGGTCTGGATCTCCTTGAGGATCTTCTTCATCTCGGCCTTCGTCTTCGGCGTCACGATGCGGGGGCCGCGGGTGACGTCGCCGTACTCGGCGGTGTCGCTGATGCTGTAGCGCATCCCGGCAATGCCCTCCTCGTACATGAGATCGACGATGAGCTTCACCTCGTGGAGGCACTCGAAGTACGCCATCTCGGGCTGGTAGCCCGCCTCGACCAGCGTCTCGAAACCAGCGCGCACGAGTGCCGTGAGGCCGCCGCACAGCACGGCCTGCTCACCGAACAGGTCGGTCTCGGTCTCTTCGGCGAAGGTGGTCTCGATGACGCCGGCGCGGGCGCCGCCGATGGCCTGCGCATAGCTGAGCGACAGTTCCTTGGCCTGGCCGGTGGCGTCCTGGTGGACGGCGATGAGGCACGGCACACCGCCACCCTCGGTGTAGGTGCGACGCACCAGGTGGCCCGGACCCTTCGGGGCGATCATGATGACGTCGACCGTCTTGGGCGGGCGGATGCGCTTGAACCGGATGTTGAAGCCGTGGGCAAAGGCGAGGGCCTTGCCCTTGCGCATGTGCGGCTTGATGAACTGCTCGTAGGTTGCCTTCTGCTCGGTGTCGGGCATCGTGAGCATGATGACGTTGGCCCACTTCGCCGCCTCGGCGATGCCCATCACCTTCAGTCCGGCAGCCTCGGCCTTTGCGGCTGACGAGCTGCCCTCGCGGAGACCCACCACCACCTGCACGCCCG
>JBEGVK010000170.1:0-2523 GCA_041178405.1 Actinomycetota bacterium
CTCGGTGCCGTGCGCGACGGCGTGCTCGACCGGGCGATGCGCCACGGTGCAGCGGTGCTTGCGTGGAGCCCGCTCGCCGGCGGGCGCGTCGAGTCGGGTGAGGCGCTTCGATCAGCGCTCATCGACACGCTCGACCGAATCGCCGGGGCGCACGCCACTACGCGCAGTGCCGTGGCGCTGGCCTTCGTGCTCGCACACCCCTCTGCCCCGATTGCGCTGCTCGGCACCCAGCGCCTCGACCGCATCGCCGCAGCGAACGACGCACTCGGCATCGCGCTGAGTCGCGCCGAGTGGTACTCGATCGTCGAGACCAGCGAGGGCGTGCCGCTGCCCTGAGCCGCGCTTCGCGCTGCGCGGGCGGCTCGGTTCGCTGCGCTCTGCGGCGAGGGCGCACGTCGCGCAGTCGGACATCGTGACGTAACGGTCGTCGAGCATTCCGTCGTGGCGGATGCTGATCGGGCGACTCGGTGACCTCAGTGGCCGGGCGGAAGGCTGCCGAGGAAGCGGTCGAGCTCGCCGGCTGGCATGCGCACGATGTGGCGCTCCTCGGGGAACGCACCGGTCTCGACGTCGGCGCGGAACTCCGCGAAGGCGGCGATGCGCTCCTCTTGCAGGCGTGCATGCTCGGCCGCGAAGTCGCGGTACACCTTCGAGTGGCGGGGGACGTGGTCGATGCCGGCGAGCGACTTGTTGGTCGGGTCGTTGAGGATGTCCATCGCGAACAGGTACTGCGCGTCGCAGCCCGGCCCGGCGCCCATCGACCACAGCGACAGGCGACGCAGCCGCCGGCTGATCTCGGTGGCCACCTCGACGGGCACCACCTCGATCTCGGCGGCGATCGCCCCGGCCGACTCGAGGGCCAGGCACTCCTCATATATGCGCATCGCACCATCGGCAGTGGTGCCGACGGCCCGGAAGCCGCCAGTCCAGGTGGCACGCGACGGCACGAGGCCGACGTGGCCGACGACGGGGATGTACTCCTTGGCCAGGTGCTCAACCCGGTCGAGGCTGCCCGAGCAGTAGACGCAGTCGGCGCCGCGCTCGATCATCTCTCCCGCCCACCGCAGGTGGTCGTCGGCCGATCCCGCCTCGAGGTGCGACCGCCCGGTGAGCGTGAACAGCGACGGCGCCACCTCGCGGTAGCGGGGATGCGTGACCAGTTCGGGCGGTGCCGATGCCAAGTCGATGCCGGCCGCCTCGGCTGCTGCGGCCTCGTCGATCGTGAAGATGCGCAGCATCGTCAGCTGGCGCTTCCACTTCAGCGCAGCGAGGTCGGCCACGGTGAGCCGTCGCCTGTTCATCGTGTGCGTCCCGACAGCGAGTCGAGTGCTGAGTCGCCATGTGCCCGCAGGTCGGCCCCGCAGGCATGAGGTCGCGGGCTGAACGTGGCCACGTGCGAACGGTAGTCGGCCAGGCGGACACCGGTGCCACCGCCGACGGCGCGGTGGTGAGCCCGGCCGCAGTCAGCGGGATTGCCGTTCGCTGTCGTCTGGGTGATGAGCGGGCGACTCAGTCGTCGTGCAGCCTCGACCGCAGGGTCGGGTCGTTCGCTGCCTGCGCCTCGAGGTCGTCGACGACGTCCTCCAGGGGTTCGTCGGTGATGCCGGGATGGGCCCGTTCGACGGCAGCGCGCTCGCGTCGGGCGAGGGCGAACTTCCGGGCGATCAGGGCGGCGACGGCGACGCCGATGACGATCACCACGGCGGTCTGGTACGGCTCGGTGACCCGGAGGACCTTCTCCCACTGCTCGGCGAGGAGGTAGCCGGCGGTGATCAGCGCCGTGTTCCACACGAGGCTGCCGAGGAGGGTGAAGACCGTGAACACGCCGAACGGCATGCGCCGGAAGCCGGCGGGCACCGAGATCAGCGACCTGATGAGCGGCACGCACCGGCACACCAGCACCGCCGACCTCGAGCGACGGTCGAACCATCCCTCGGCGCGGTCGAGGTCGGCCTCGCCGACGCCGATCCAGGTGCCGTAGCGCAGGACGATCGCCCGCAGGCGCAGCGGGCCGATTGCGGCGGCGAGGCCGTACAGCACCCACGCCCCGACCAGCGACCCGATGGTGGCGGCGATCACCATGCCGACGGCTGTGCGGTCACCCTTCGATGCGGTGTAGCCGGCGAAGCCGAGCACGACCTCGGAGGGGATCGGCGGGAAGATGTTCTCGATGGCGACGAGCAGCGCCACGCCGAGGTAGCCGAGTCGGTCGACGATGTCGGTCGCCCAGTCGGTCAGTGTCTCGAGCATCAGCGGTCGGAGTTCCTTCGGCGTCGCTGCACGGCTCGGCCGCTTGTCGGATCGGGCACCGAACAGCGATGCCGCGTCCGGAGCATACGCTCGGCAATGGCCACGACTGGCACACCGAGTTGCCGTCGGATGCGGTCACGCAGCTCGGTTCATCGAGTGTTCCAGCTCCGTAGGTACTGAAACAACGAGACGGGTCGGGGCTCCTAGTCGAGGCACCGTGCTCGGACAGCTGCAGCGCCATCGAGGTGATAGTGGTGGGCGTCGCCGACGACT
>JBEGVK010000171.1:0-10536 GCA_041178405.1 Actinomycetota bacterium
GCGTCGGGCGGATCCGCTGGGCGAACTTGACGAAGGCCGCAGTCTCGGGTTCGCTCGCCGGACCGGTGCCGGCGTACTGCCAGTGTCCGGGCTCCTCGATCGGACCCCAGTCGTAGGGGAAGTTCCGGTTGAGGTCGACTCCGTTGCCGTTGCCGCGGACCTGGTTGGCGACGCCGTCGGGGTTCAGCGCCGGCAGGAGCCACAGGTCGAGGCCGTCGGGCAGCGATTCGAAGCCGAGGCGGTCGAGAATCGGAATGCCAGCATCCTCGTCACCGTGGATGACACCCACGATCAGCACCACCACGCCGCCGTCGTCGCCACGATGCCACGCCGTGATCGGACGTCCCTCCACCGAGGCGCCGATCACCTCCTCGCCGAGATAGTCGGCCGGCAGCGGCACCGTGGTGGGTGCGACGGTGGTCGACGGCGCCGCCGTTGTCGGTGCTGACGTCGCCGGGGCCGAGGTCGGCGGCGTCGCCGCCGTGGTGGCGGTCGCCCGAGCTGCACCGCTGTCGATCGACGACGTGCTGCTGCACGCGACGAGCACGAATGCCGCAGCTGTCGCTGCCATGGGGCGGGCAGCCACCCGCAGGCGGCACATCCGGCTCACGAGCGCTGCAGCTTCTCGAGCAGTACGAGTTCGCGACGGAAGTCGGCGGCGCCGTCGAAGCCCTTGTAGACGCTCGCAAAGCGCAGGTAGGCGACCTCGTCGACAGCGCGAAGTCGGTCGAGTACCTCGACGCCGATCGCGCTCGACGGCACCTCGGTGCCGATGAGTCGAACGTGCTCTTCGATCTCCTCGGCCATCACGTCGATCTGCTCTGACGTGACCGGCCGTCCCTTGCACGCGGCGGCGATCCCCGAGACGACCTTGCGTCGGTCGAACGGCTCGCGGCCGCCGCTCGACTTCACCACCATCAGCGGCAGTTCCTCGATTCGCTCATAGGTGGTGAAGCGGTGGGAGCAGGCGCCGCACACGCGGCGCCGGCGGATCGAACAGCCCTCGTCGGCAAGGCGCGAGTCGATGACCTTGGTGTCGTCGGCGCGGCAGCGAGGGCAGAACACCCCGAGAATCGTACTCGGATGCCGGGAATGCACCCATCGGGCGATGCCTCCCGCCGGCACGGCCGCTGCTCAGGGCAGCAGGACGGCCTGGCCGACCTGGATGCCGGCCTCGCCGCCATTCAGGTCGATGAGCTCCTCGACGTACACCACGATGTCGGTGGTGCCGCGGTGCTGCTCGGCAATGGTCCACAGCGACTCGCCGGGCTGGGCGATGTGCGTGGCCCCTGGACGAACCGGGGAGACGGAGGCAGGGTCGTCTCCCCGGTTCGCCAGGACGGTGCCCGCACCGAGCCACAGGAGCAGCATCGTGCCGGTGAAGGCGAGCGCCGCCACGACCCGGCGACGCATGTGGATGACAGTGACAGCCGCCCGCTCGGCGGTCCGGTGCGAGACGCCGCTGACACCGGCACTTCGGCTGGCGGGAGCCGTGAGCCGCCGGGGCAGGCGGATGTCGTAGGCCTCTGCGGCTACGTGCATGCCGCCGCCAGTCCGCCGGCGGGCCGCGCCGGCGCCGACCGGCCGGGGGTCGCGACGACGGTGACCCGTACCGGCGCTGCGGGCGGCGCCCCGCTCGGCGCACGAGTAGCCCGAGTACTGGTAGTGGGAGAAGTCGCTGGCGAGGGCTGCGGTCATGGTCGACATCCTTTCTGAGGGGTGTGACGCCGAACCATGGTCGGCCGAACACCTGTTGCACGAACGAGTGTTCGTACTCTGCCAGAACGGACGTTCGATGACAACCCCTCGACCGAGATTTGTCGAACACCTGTTGCACGAACGGGTGTTTGACCACCCCTCCGAACACGTGTACGCTGCCCCGCATGGCATCTCTCGACAAACTCACCGACCGTCAGCGCGGCATCCTCGAGGTCATCGAGGAGTCGATGCGCACCAAGGGCTACCCGCCGAGCGTGCGCGAGATCGGCGAGGTGGTCGGCCTCAACTCGCCGTCCACCGTGCACAGCCACCTCGAGTCGCTGCAGCGCATGGGCTACCTGCGCCGGGATCCCACCAAGCCCCGTGCCATCGAGGTCCGCTGGGATCCATCGTCCGACGCGGTCATGGAGCGCAGGCCGGTCCGCCACGTGCCGCTCGTAGGCGACGTCGCTGCCGGTACCGACGTGCTCGCACAGGAGAACGTCGAAGACCTCTTCCCGCTTCCGGAGGACTTCACCGGCACAGGCGGCGAACTCTTCATGCTGCGCGTCCGCGGCGACTCGATGATCGAGCTCGGCATCATGGACGGCGACTTCGTCGTCGCCCGAGCCCAGTCGACCGCAGAGAACGGTGACGTCGTCATCGCCGGCATCCCGGGCGAGGAGGCGACGGTGAAGACCTACCGGCGCAAGGGAGCGGCCGTCACCCTGGTGCCGGCCAACCCGCGCCTTGCACCGATGGAGTTCAGTGCCGACGAGGTGCAGGTCTTCGGTCGTGTCGTCACGGTAATGCGCCGCCTCTAGCCGCTCTGCGGGCTGCGCCTGCCAGCCACCAGCAGCCAGACTCCTGTCGCCAGCGCCACGACGCCGACGACGACGCCAGCGAGCGCCCACGCCACCAGTTCACCCACCGGCCAGCGGCCGACTGCGACCACTGCGGGACTTCCCGTCCAGCCGACTGTCAGCCGGTACTCGCCGGGCCGCTCGATGGCCACGGTGCCAACCGACTGTCCCGTGCGCCACGGCAGGTCATAGCGCAGCGTCTCGCCCGACGGCGTGATTGCCACGTCGGCGGCTGAGGGGTCGACCATGCGCAGCGGCAGGTCGCCGACGCTGCCCTCGTAGTCGAACTCACCGCTCCACGGGCAGTCACCCGCCACGCTCGGCATCTCGCCGCTTGTTTCGACGATCACCGAGTAGTCGCCGGCACGGTCGAACTCGAGCACGGTGGTGCAGCCGGCGGGTGCACGGGCGAAGTCGCCCAGCGCAGCGTTGGCGCGCACCAGTGCCACTCCCAGCAGGATGAGGCCGGCCACTGCCCCGCCGGCGATCACTGCGATGCCAGCAATGCCCCGGCGCCGGCGCAGCGGTGGCGGGGCACCGACGCGTGGGGGCGCGAACGGGCCGGGCGGCCTCCACCCGGGCGGCGGCAGGTCGGGACGAGCGGCAGGGAGACTCGCTCCGGGTGGCGGAGAGGCCGGCGGCGGCCACGATGGGGACGACTCGGGGTTCGTTGGCCCCGTCGGCGGCAGCGACATCAGCCAGTACCCAGCCGCCGTGCCACCAGCTCGATGCGGTCGTGGGGCTGCACCACCGCCGCTCGCACGTTCTGCGATCCGCCGGCGCCGTAGAAGTCGCCCGGGCTCACGAGCGCTCCGCCCTCGCGTGCCAGGCGCTCGGCGAACGCCCAGCCATCGCCTGCGTCGAACCACAGGTAGAACCCGCCGGCAGGCAGCGGCACGTCGATGCCGGCCCAGCGGCCAAGCGCTGCCGCAAGATGCTCGAGGCGCCACCGATAGCGATCGCGCTGGGCGACCACGTGCTCGTCGTCGGCGAGCGCTACCGCGCCAGCGGCCTGTGCCGGACCGGGGACGAGCATGCCGACGTGCTTGCGCACCTCGCGCAGGTAGCCGACCAGCTCGGCGTCACCGGCGTAGAAGCCGACGCGGAGTCCGGCGAGATTCGAGCGCTTCGAGAGCGAGTGCACGGCCACCACGCCGTCTACGCCGGTCTCGAGAATCGAATGGGGCGTGCCATCCCACACGAACTCGATGTAGCACTCGTCGCTGAACACCGGCACGCCGTGGCGCCGACCCCATGCAGCCGCCTCGCTGAGATCGCTCACCATCCCTGTGGGGTTCGAGGGACTGTTCACCCACAGCATCACCGCCCGTGCCGCATCGGCCGGGTCGACGAACTCGAGGGCGAGCGAGCCATCAGCCCGCACCGGCACGGCCACCGCACGGCACCCGCCGAGCACCGCCCCCATTTCGTAGGTGGGATACGCAACGGCAGGGAACAGCACGGTGTCGCGCGACGGCGTGCGCAGCCGCAGGTACTGCGGAGTGGTGGCGACGAACTCCTTGGTGCCGATGCACGCCGCGATCTGCGACGTCGGCAGGTCGACACCGAATCGGCGGTCGAGCCACGACCTGATCGCCGAGCGCAGCACGTCGGTGCCGATCGACGGCGGGTACCCGCGCTCGCTGTCGCTCGCCGAGAGCATCGCCACCACCGCTGCCGGAGGCGGGTCGCACGGGGTGCCGATCGACAGGTCGACCATTCCCCCGTCGAGAGCCTTGGCAAGGGGCGCCAGGCGGTCGAGCCGGTCGTAGGGATACGGGGGCGGCACGAAGCCTGCGGATTCGGTCATGCGGTGCTCATCATCGCCCATCGTCGTGCCCGTCGGCCACCACGTACGCAGCCAGGCGTCCCGCCGACGCCTCCGACAGCCGAGCCCGCACGCGCACTCCCCCGTCGTCGTGGAAGGTGCTCACCACCTCGCCCTCGCGGTGCACCGCCGCCAGCACGTCGCCCCGCTCGTAGGGCACCAGCAACTCCACCACGGTGGCAATCGCGCGGAGCCGGTCGCCGAGCGTGCGCAGGAACGAGTCGATGCCCTCCCCGGTACGCGCGCTCACGCTCACCGAGCCGGGATTGACGGCCACCAGCTCGGCGGCCACCGAAGCAGCGATGTCGCACTTGTTGAACACGAGCAGCTCGGGCACGCGCTCGGCTCCGATCTCGCGCAGCACCTCGCGCACGGCCTCGATCTGGCCCTCGGGATCAGGGGCTGCGCTGTCGACCACATGCACCAAGAAGTCGGCGGCCGTGGCCACCTCGAGCGTGCTCTTGAACGCCTCGACGAGGCCGTGCGGCAGACGCCGCACGAAGCCCACCGTGTCGGTCAGCAGCACCGGCTCGCCACCCGGCAGCGAGAGCCGGCGCGTCGTGGGGTCGAGGGTCGCGAACAGCCGGTTCTCAGCCAGCACTCCAGCCTGCGTGAGCCGGTTCAGCAGCGACGACTTGCCCGCATTGGTGTAGCCGACGATCGTGACGGCTGCGAGGCCGCTGCGCTGGCGGCCCTTGCGCTGCAGGTCGCGGGTCTGCTGCAGGTGGCGCAGTTCGCCCTCGAGCGTCGAGATGCGACGCATGATGCGCCGGCGGTCGACCTCGAGCTTGGTCTCGCCGCTGCCGAACCGGCCGCCGATGCCGCCGCGCTGCTGGCTGAGTCGAGCCGTGGCACCCCGACGCAGCCGGGGCAGGCGGTAGCGCAGCAGGGCGAGCTCGACCTGAGCCTTGCCCTCGAGCGTGTGCGCGTTCTGGGCGAAGATGTCGAGAATCACTGCCGTGCGGTCGAGCGCGGTCCGTCCCAGCATCTTCTCGAGGTTGTACTGCTGTGCGGGCGAGAGTTCGTTGTCGAACACCACGGTGTCGGCATCGACGGCCAGGCAGATCTCGCGTAGTTCGTCGGCTTTGCCCTTGCCGATGTACCAGGTGTGGTCGGGGGCGTCTCGGCGTTGGACGAGCCTCGACACCACGTCGGCGCCGGCGGTGTCGATGAGGAGTTCGAGCTCGTCGAGGCCTGCCTCGGTGTGCTCATCGGTATGGCCGGGAAGCGTCACGCCCACTGCGACGATCCGCTCGCGCTTGGTGCGCTCGATCAGCGTTGCGCCGAGGGCCTCGTTGTAAGGAGTCGTCATCGCTCGACCACGACCGTGCCGACGAACTCCGACGGCCCCACGAGAGTCGCCCGGCCGGGTGCCGGCACATCGAGCCGCACGGTGGCGTCGCCGCCCGGCATGTGCACGAGCACCTCGTCGCCGCGCGCCATTCCCCACCGCCGCGCCGCCCACGCGCTTGCGCACGCACCGCTGCCGCAGGCATCCGTGAGCCCAGCACCACGTTCGTGCACCCGCATCGTGATGGCATGCTCCTCAGGACCGGGTTCGACGATCTCGAGGTTGACGTCGGGCACGCGTCGGCCGAGGCCGAGCAGGTCGACTGACGACACGTCGTCGACCCCCACCACGCTGTGCGGATTGCCGACGCTGAGGTGGACGACAGGACGCAACGGGTCGCATTCGAGCGATGCCCAGCCAGCGGGCGCATCGACGTGGACGATGTCGCCCATGTCGACGGTGGCATCGATTCGACGCATGGATGGCCCGGCGATGATGCTCACGATGCGCTCGCCGGCGTCGGTGGCGATCAGCTGCTCGATCAGTGCCTGGTCGTCGAGCCACTGCGAGTGGGCGAAGCACCGGATGCCGTTGCCGCTGATCTCTGCACGCGAGCCGTCGGCGTTGATCAGCACCATGCGGGCGGTGTAACCGGGTTCGTCGTAGCCGAGCAACAGTCCGTCGGCTCCGATTCCGCGACGCCTGTCGCACAGGTCTCTCGCTGCAGCCACGACGTCGCCGAGGGCGCTCACCGCGTCGCCCCGCGCAACAAGGAAGTCGTTGCCGAGACCATGGAACTTGGAGAGTCGAACTGTCGTCATCTGCGCTCGAGTACCGGCAGCAGGGTGCGCTCCGGATCGTCGTGGACCTCGACCCACGTTACGCGCGGGTCGCGCCGGAACCAGCGCTCCTGGCGCACCGCGTACTGACGCGTGTGCAGGGCGATGGCGTCGACGGTCTCCGACACCGTCGCACGGCCGTCCAGCAAGTCGATCACCTCTCGGTACCCGAGCGCCTGCGACGCAGTCCTCGACAGTCCGCCCGGCCGGTGCCGGAGGCCTGCAACCTCGTCGACGAGGCCGTCGTCCATCATCCGCCGCACCCGGGCCTCGATCCGAGCCGACAGTGCGTCGCGTTGCCATCGCAACCCGACCATCTCGAAGGGAACCGGTCGATACTCGTCGAGGCCGGGCCCGAACGACGAGAACTGTCGGCCGCTGCCGAGCGTCACCTCCAGTGCCCTCACGATGCGCCGTTCGTTGCCGGGCTCCATTCGCGAGGCCGCCACCGGGTCGAGGGCAGCCAGTTCGGCGTGCAGCGCCGCGGCGCCCTCGAGTTGTACCCGCTGCTCGAGTTGCTCGCGGACGGCGGGCCATCGGCCTGGCAGTTCCATCGGGTCGGTGATCGCCCGCAGGTACAGGCCGGTGCCCGCCACCAGCAGTGCCCTGCCGCCGCGAGACTCGATCGCGTCCAGCGCTGCGCACGCCGCCACCGTGTGATCGGCCACGGTGAAGTCGTCGCCGGGGTCGACGAGGTCGAGGCAGTGGTGCGGCACCGCATCGCGGTCGGCGGCTGACGGCTTCGCAGTGCCGATGTCCATGTGGCGGTACACCTGCATGGCATCCACGACGACGATCTCGGTGCCGGGATGCCGCAGGGCGTACGCCATTGCCACGTCGCTCTTTCCCGAGCCGGTCGGGCCGAGGACGACCAGTGGGGTGCTCAACCTGCCATCACGGGGATGCGGCGGCGATGCGTCGGCTCGGCAACCACCTCGAGCATGCGGCCCATCAGGTGGTGTGGCGCCGCCGACGTCACCTCGACGTTCACATAGGTGCCGGGTCGCAGTGGATGCAGCGGCGGGAAGTGCACCACCTTGTTCTGGCGCGTACGCGCTGTGAGCACCGACGGGTCCTTCTTGCTCGGGCCCTCGACGACGGCCTCCTCGATGCGTCCCACGCGAGCGAGGTGCTTGGCGAGCGCGCTCCGCTCGACGACCACTCGCAGGCGCTGGAAGCGCTCGGCAGCGACCGCTGGCTCGACGAAGAGGTGCTCGAGCGTGGCTGCCTCGGTGCCCGGACGCGGCGAGTAGACGAAGGTGTAGGCGTAGTCGTACTCGGCGGCTGCGGCGACATCGAGCGTCGCGGCAAAGTCGTCGTCAGTCTCGCCGGGGAAACCGACGATGATGTCGGTGCTGACCGCCAGATCGGGTATCGACTGCCGGGCTTCGCCGAGCCGTTCCAGGTATCGCTGAGCCGTGTAGCCGCGGTGCATTGCCGCCAGCACCCTGTCGCTGCCGGACTGCAGCGGGTAGTGCAGGTGCTCGCACACTGCCGGAGTCTCGGCCATGGCCGCGAACGTGTCGGGGCGCATGTCCTTGGGGTGCGGGCTGGTGTAGCGAACCCGGCGGATACCCGGCACTGCGCCGACCGCCCGCAGCAGGTCGGCGAACAGCGGCCGCACTCGCGCCGAGTCGTCGCCAGCCTGCCGCGCGGCGAGTTGCAGGTCGCGTCCGTAGCTGTTGACGTTCTGGCCCAGCAGCGTCACCTCGGTGACCCCGTCAGCGGCAAGTGCCTGCACCTCGCTCACGACGTCGGCAAAGGGGCGGCTCATCTCCACCCCGCGCACGGCCGGCACGATGCAGAACGCACAGTTGTTGTCGCAGCCGATCTGGATGGTGACCCACGCTGCATGGTCGACCTCTCGCCGTGCCGGCAGGGCGCTGGGGAACTGGGCATGGTCGTCGATGACCGCCTCGTCGAGGATCTCGATCAGCGGCCGGCCGGGCTGCCCGCCCGCTTCCTGCAGCAGCTCGGCGGCACGATGCACGTTGTGCGTGCCCAGCACGACGTCGACCCATGGGGCCTTCTCGCCCACCACGTCGCGGTCCTTCTGCGCGAGGCACCCGGCTACCACGATCTGGCGTCCGTCCCTCGCCGCCTTCCATCGTCGCAGTTCGCCGAGGTTGCCATAGAGGCGGTTGTCGGCGTTCTCGCGAATGCAGCAGGTGTTCAGCACGATGACGTCGGCGTCGTCATCTGACGCGGCTTCGAGCAGACCGTCGGCCTCGAAGAGGCCGGCGATCCGCTCGGAGTCGTGTTCGTTCATCTGGCACCCGAAGGTGCGCACGACGTACCGCCGGGACATGGTCCCGAGGCTAGCCCCGGGTCAGTCGATCTCGATCGGCTCGTCGTCGTCGGCGGTGAACGCCGACATGTCGATGTCGGCGCCGATGCCCGCCTGCGAGCGCACCTTCTCGGAGATCTCAACCGTGATCTGCGGGTTGTCGGCGAGGTACGACTTGGCGTTCTCCCGGCCCTGACCGAGCTGCTCACCGTCGTAGGTGAACCAGGCACCCGATTTCTTCACGATGCCCATGTCGACAGCCATGTCGAGCAGCGAGCCCTCGCGGCTGATTCCCTTGCCGTACATGATGTCGAACTCGGCCTGCTTGAAGGGCGGTGCCACCTTGTTCTTGACCACCTTGACGCGCGTACGCGAGCCCACGACCTCGGCGCCGTCCTTGATGCTCTCGATCCGGCGGATGTCGAGCCGGACCGAGGAGTAGAACTTGAGCGCGCGGCCGCCGGGCGTGGTCTCCGGCGAGCCGAACATGACGCCGATCTTCTCGCGCAACTGGTTGATGAAGATGGCGATGGTCTTGGTGCGGTTGAGGCTGCCGGTGAGCTTGCGCAGCGCCTGGCTCATGAGGCGGGCCTGCAGGCCGGGCTGCACATCGCCCATTTCGCCCTCGATCTCGGCGCGCGGCGTCAGCGCCGCGACCGAGTCGACGACCAGCACGTCGACGGCACCGGAGCGCACCAGCGTGTCGGTGATTTCGAGCGCCTGCTCGCCGGTGTCGGGCTGCGAGATCAGCAGATCGTCGAGATTGACGCCGAGCTTGCGGGCGTAGACCGGGTCGAGCGCATGTTCGGCGTCGACGAAGGCGCAGACGCCGCCGATCTTCTGGGCCTCGGCGATGACATGGAGCGTGAGCGTGGTCTTGCCCGAGGATTCCGGCCCATAAATTTCGACGACGCGGCCGCGCGGCAGGCCGCCGACGCCGAGCGCAATGTCGAGGCCGAGCGAGCCGGTCGAGATGGTCTCGATCTCGACGGCCTTCTGATTCTTGCCCAGCCGCATGATCGAGCCCTTGCCGAAGGCGCGCTCGATTTGCGACAGGGCGGCGTCCAGCGCCTTGGTCTTGTCCACGGACGATCCTTCCACGAGACGGAGATTGGCTTGGCTCACGGCTGAAATCCCTTCTGGCATGATTTCAAGGGCTGGGGCAACATCTGCACGCCATTGTGCATGATTTGTTCCGATTGCCAAGTTCTTTTTTTGTTCACCGCCGAGGGGCGTCTCGTCGGGCTTGCGCCGAGGCCGCGGCGGGATGGGCGTGTGTGGCTAAAGCCCCAATTCCGTCAGCCCCGGGTGATCCGCCGGGCGCGGGCCGAGCGACCAGTGATATTTGCGCTCGCTCGCGCTGATCGGCCTGTCGTTGATGCTGGCGTAGCGCAGCCGCATCAGGCCGTTCTCGTCGAACTCCCAGTTCTCGTTGCCATAGGAGCGGAACCAGTGACCCGAGTCGTCGCGCCACTCATAGGCGAAGCGCACGGCGATGCGGTTGTCGGCGCAGGCCCAGAGTTCCTTGATCAGGCGATAATCGAGTTCACGCGCCCATTTGCGCTTCAGGAAGTCGACGATCTCGGCGCGACCGACGGGAAACTCAGCGCGATTGCGCCAGCGCGTGTCTTCGGTGTAGACCAGTACCACACGATCCGGGTCGCGCGTGTTCCACGCGTCCTCCGCCATGCGCACCTTCTGCGCGGCGGTTTCGGGGGTGAAGGGGGGAA
>JBEGVK010000172.1:0-8614 GCA_041178405.1 Actinomycetota bacterium
ACGCGGCGGTGGGCGGCGATCGCAGCGACATCGGCTCCCTTGTACGAGATCGTGCCGCTGCGGACGGTGGCGAGTCCGCAGATTGCCTTCAGCAGGGTGCTCTTGCCGGCACCGTTGGCGCCAATGATCGACACGGTCTCGGCAGCGTCGACGTGGAGAGTGATGCCGAACAGCGCCTGGAAGTCGCCGTAGACGACGTCGACGCCGTCGACCCGCAGCATTGCGTCGGCCATCAGCCCGCCTTCCCCTCGAGTTCGTCGCCAAGGTAGACGGAGCGAACCGCATCGGAGCTCATGACCTCGTGCGGATCGCCCTCGATGAGCTTGCGTCCTGCGTCGACTGCCATCATCCGATCGACGACTCGAAGCAGGGCGTGCATGATGTGCTCGATCCACACGATGGTGACGCCGGTCGAGCGGATCGACTTGATGGTGTCGACGAGTTCGAGCACCTCGGCCTCGGTGAGCCCGCCGGCGATCTCGTCGAGCAGCAGCAGTCGTGGCTGGGTGGCGAGCGCTCGCGCCAGCTCGAGGCGCTTGCGGTCGAGCAGGGTGAGCGCCCCCGCAACGACGTTGGCCTTGTCGAGCAGCCGCGACTGCTCGAGCGCGGCGACGGCCGCCGCCTCCGGACTCGAGGTCCGGAGGCGGTCGGCCGAGCCGAATGTGCTGCCGACGAGGACGTTCTCGAACACCGTGAGTCCCTCGAATGGTCGCGGGATCTGCGCGGTGCGGCCGATGCCCCGCCTGCATCGCTGGTGCGCTGGCATCGAGGCGATCTCGGTGCCGTCGAGCAGGATGCGTCCGCTGTCAGAGCGATGGTCGCCCGACACGAGGCTGAGCAGCGTTGTCTTGCCGGCGCCGTTGGGCCCCACGATCCCCAGTGCCTCGCCTTCCGTCAACTGGAAGGAGAAGTCGTGGATGACCTGGAGTCCGCCGAAGCGCTTGGAGACGTCGATGACGTCGAGCAGCATGGTGGTATCAGGCGAGCGGCTTGAGCTCGCCGGTCAGCGGGATCTCAGGCGACAGGCTGTTGTTCGTCACCAGGAGATCGAACGGGTACTCGCCGCCGTCCTGCTTCTGCCACTGGCCGCCGACGAGCGACGTGGTGGCGATGTTGCGGGGCAGGCCGTTGGCGCCGTACTTCAGCGGGCCGACGATCGTGTCGAGGTCGGTGGCCGCCGTGGCATCGGCGATCGCCTGCTTGTCGGTGCTGCCCGCACGGGCCAGCACGTCGAAGCACTCCTCGAACAGGGCGTGGGCGAAGCCGATGAACTGGGTCCACTGCTTGCCGGTCGCAGCCGTCCACGCCTCCGACAGCTCTGCTGCGGTGGCGCCGGTGAGCGAACTCGTGAACGGGTGGTCGGGCGTCCACCACACCTCACTGGCCAGGCCATCGCCGATGTCGCCGAGGGCCTCGACCGCCGACGAGAACAGCACGGCCTTGGCCATCGTGACGAGCTTCGGGTTGAAGCCCTGCTGCTTGGCCTGGGTCCAGAAGGTGGCGAAGTCGGGGGGCAGCGGAATGCCGACGACGATCTCGACACCCTCGTCCTTGAACTGGCCGATGATCGACGAGAAGTCGTCGGACAGCACCTGGAAGCGGCCCGGATCCACCACGGTGTAGCCGGCACCGGCGGCGCCGGCCGGGAAGCCGAGGTTCGGGTCGGCGAGGGCGTTGCCGTCGGGGTCGTTGCCGCACAGCAGACCGATCTTCTTGTTCGTCTCGACCGAGTTCCACATCTCGACGAACACTCCGACGAGCTGGTCGGCACCCCAGAAGAAGTGGTACGTCCAGTCGAAGCCCACCGCCGGGTCGCCGCCGCGTCCGAGGAAGTACGGCTGCCATGGCGCCAGCGTCGAGAGGCACGGCACGCCGTTGGCCTCGCACTGGTCGGCCACCGGGTTGATCATCTCCGGCGTCGCGATCGACAGGATCAGGTCGACACCGTCGTCGAGGATGAGCTCGCTGGCGCGGGCTGCCGCCGTATCGGAGTTCGACTCGATGTCCTTGAAGATGATCTCGACCTTGTAGCTCTTGTCGCCGAGCATGAGGCCGTCCTCGGCGAGCTTGTTGACCTCGCTGAGGATGAACTCGTTCGCCTCGCCGAAGCCGGCGAGTGCTCCGGTGACCGGTGCGGTGAAGCCGATCTTGATCGTGCCGTCGCCGCCGCCGCCGCCGAAGACGGCTGCGTTGCCGAAGCCACCGCCGCCGCCTGACGGCATCGTGGTGTCGGCACCGCCACCGGACGTCGTGTCGACGCCGCCCCCGTCGGTGGTGTCGGTGGCGTCCTCGCCGCCGCACGAGGCGAGGAATGCGGCCACGGCGGCACCGCCGCCCATTGCCAGCACCATTCGGCGGCTGACCACCGGCCGCACCGGCTGGTTGTCTTGCTGTTCCATTGGATCCCCCATCTTTGTGGTTCGGTGTGGCCGCGAGGCCGTGGTTCGGTCAGCCAGCCGGGTGTGCACCCTGCTGGTCGGCCCGATCTATGAGCAGCCGCGCCGTGTGGCGCAGGTGCTGTTCGAGCAGGCTCACGGCCAGCTCGGTGTCGCGCGCGAGCACCGCATCGGCGAGCGCCTTGTGCTCGGCGTTGGTGTCGCGCGGGTTCTTCGACTGCGCCGACCAGTGCCGGTAGAGCTCGGACGCGTCGCGCAGCGCCGTGGCAGTGGCGCGGATGCGCTGGTTCGGGCAGGCCGCATAGAGCGCTGCGTGAAAGCGGGCGTGGGCAGCGGTCCAGTCCTCGGCAAGTGCGCCGCCGTCGTCAGTGACGAACCCACTGCCGTTCGAGGGCTCGGCACCGGAGTCGCCGACACCCATCGGCGTGCGCTCGAGCGCATAGAAGGCGGCGACGATCTCGCTCTCCCACGCCAGGTCGCCGTGTGCGATCGCGTAGCGCAGCGCAAGGCCCTCGATCTCGCAGCGCGCCGTGGTGAGGTCGCGCAAGTCGTCGACCGAGAGCGCCTGCACGCGGAATCCCTGCTGGGGCTCATTGGTGACGAGACCCTGCTCGGCGAGGCGATGGAGCGCCTCGCGCAGCGCCCCCATGCTGGCGCCGTAGCGCTCGGTGAGGTCGGCGAACGGCAGCCGGGCACCGGGCTCGAGCCGGCCGCTGAGGATGTCGGCGCGCAACGAGCCGTACACCTGCTCGGTGCGAGTCACAGCGCGGGCCCCCATGCGAAAATCCAAACACATTCCGAAACGAAACGCAATGTCGAAATTTGCTTGACGTATCGAAAGGCTCGGTCAACAATGGCGCCGACGGTCCGCCACCGGCTGCGCTGCCCATCGGGCAACGACTCGACTGGTGCCCCGGTCCGCCGCACATCACCTGCGCCACCCCATCGGCGCCCGAGAAGGAGGAACCATGGCCCTGCACGGAATGGCCGAGATCACGCTGGGCGTGCCCGACGTGGCGGCGACCCAGGCGTTCTACAACCAGTTCGGCCTCGCCACGAGCGCCCCCGGCGTGCTCGCCACCGCCAACGGCGGCGACCAGATGCGACTCGTGCAGCGCTCCTACCGCCACCTCGTCGAGTACGTGCTGGCGGCCGACGACGCCGACGACCTCTCCCGCATCGCTGCCGCTGCTGCCGCCCACGACCTGGCCGTCAGCACGCACGACGACGGCAGCATCTCGGTCGTCGACCCGATCTGCGGCATCCGCGCCCGGGTCGCCGTGCGTCCGCGCATCCAGCTGCAGCCGTACGAGTCGCCGACGATGAACACTCCGGGCCACGTCGCACGGGTCAACGACCGCGCCCCGGCGATCTTCGAGGCCGGCCCCGCCCAGCCGCGCAAGCTCGGCCACGTCCTGTACGCCACCCCCGACCTCGCCGGCAGCATGAAGTTCCTCTGCGACGTCCTCGGCTTCAAGGTGAGCGACACCTCGGAGGGCATCATCGCCTTCCTGCGCTGCAGCGACGACCACCACAACATCGGCATGACGCAGGCACCGCTGCACTTCTTCCACCACTCGTCGTGGATGGTGAACGACGTCGACGAGATCGGCAAGGGTGCCCAGAACCTGCTGGCGGGCGACCCGAGCCGCAGCGTCTGGGGTCTCGGCCGCCACTTCCTCGGCTCGAACCTGTTCTGGTACTTCCGCGACCCGGTGGGCAACTACGCCGAGTACTACGCCGACCTCGACCAGATCCCCAGCGCCGCCGACTGGGAGGCCCGCAACTGGGCTCCCGACAAGTCGCTGTACGCCTGGGGACCGCCCCCGCCGCCCGAGTTCCTCGAGCCCCGCGACCTCGCCGACATCGCCGCCGGCCAGGCCGCTGCGAAGGCGGGATCATGAAGATCGCCAGGTTCACCCACGCCGGATCCACGCGTCTCGGCATCGTCGACGGCGACGCCGTCATCGACGTCGGCTCAGCCGACCCGTCGCTGCCGGCCGACCTCGGAACGCTCATCGCTGCCGGTCGACTCGGCGAGATCGGCACGAAGTCCGGTGGTGCCAGCCGACTCCCGCTCGCCGACGTTCGGCTCGAGGCTCCGATCCCGACGCCCCCCAACTTCATCGCCATCGGCCTCAACTACGCCGACCATGTGAAGGAGAGCGGCATGAACAAGCCGGCGATGCCGGTGGTGTTCAACAAGCAGGTCACGTGCATCACCGGCCCCCATGATCCGGTCGAGGTGCCGACGAAGGCTCCGTCTCAGGTCGACTACGAGGGCGAACTCGGCGTCGTGATCGGCACCCGCTGCCGGAACGTCAGCAAGGAGCGCGCCCACGAGGTGGTCGCGGGCTACCTGGTGGTGAACGACGTGTCGGTGCGCGACTGGCAGCTCGCCACGCCCACCATGACGATGGGCAAGGGCTGGGACACCCACGGACCCATCGGCCCGTGGATGGTGACCGCCGACGAGACCCCCGACCCGCACGACCTGCGCATCCGCACCTGGGTCGACGGCGACCTTCGCCAGGACGAGAGCACGGCGCTGATGCTGAACAACTGCTGGGAGCTCATCGAGTTCCTCAGCACGGCATTCACGCTGCTGCCCGGCACGATCATCGCCACGGGTACTCCGGCGGGCGTGGGCTTCAAGATGCAACCCTCAGGCTGCGTGAACCCGGGCTCGACCGTGCGGATCGAGATCGAGAAGATCGGCGTCATCGAGAACCCGTTCATCGCACAGCCCGCCTGACGGGCGCAGCATCTCCTCAGGGCCGGCCCTCCGGGGCCGGCCCTGTCGCGTCTGTCTGCTGCCAGCCCGTTGCGCTGACACCGCAGACGCGAACGGGCCCGGTGCCAGCGGCACCGGGCCCGCATCGCGCGTGATGCGCCGACCGCGTCGGGATCAGATGAGCGGCGTGTTCGGCTCGAGGCCGAGCACGATGCGCCCGTAGAGCTCCTGGTTGGTCTCGAGGTTCAGCAGACCGTGCTGGTTGATGGCACGCAGGTCGGCCACAGCCCGGGTGAGCGGGCTTGCGAGACGGATGCCCGATGCGCCGCTGGCGTGGAACAGGATCTCGACACCCTCGAGGCAGCGGCGCACCCCCTGTGCACAGTCGAGCCGCATGCGGGCCTTGGTGGCGAACGGCAGTTCGCGGCCCTCGCGTGCGGCAGCGTCGATCTGGTCGGCGCAATGCAGCAGCAGCAACTCGCCCTCGTGGATGAGCATCGCTGCATTGCCCGCCTGGATGTGGGTGACCGGGTGGGCGTACTGGTCGTCGGCCGTGTAGGCGATCGTCTTGCCGCGGACGAGGTTGGGGAACTCGGCGAGCGCGGCGCGGGCGATGCCCACCGCCGAGCCGCACAGGGCGAGCGACAGCACGGGCACCGGCGCGCAGTGCATGTTCCACTCGTCGTAGGCGGCAAGTCCGGGGCTGCCGCCCATGATGAGGCCGGGCAGCGACAGGAACCGGTGCTCGGGGATGAAGAGGTCGTCGACCTTCACCGAGCACGAGCCGGTGCCCGTGAGGCCGTTCACGAACCAGTCGTCGAGCTGAGTGACGGCCTCGGTGGGAACGAGGAAGTCGCCCTCGTCGAGGACGTCGCCGACCGGGTTCTTCACCACACCGCCGAGGAGGAGCCACTGGCTCACCTGGTTGCCGGAGGCGAACGGCCAGAAGCCGCTGAGGCGGTAGCCGCCGTCGACCTTCACCGCCGAGCCGCGTGGCCCGATGACGGCCGACACGACGTTGTCGGGGTTGCCGTAGGCGTCGTCCTGCGCGCCGGTCGGGAAGTGCGAGAGCACCCACGAGTGGGCCTGCACCACGCCGGCCACCCAGCCCGTGCTGCCGCACCCCTCGGACAGGGCGGCGATCACCTCGACGTGGGTACGCATGCTGAAGCCAAAGCCGCCGTTGCGCACGCTCTGAATGGTCTTCAGCGAGCCCGCCTCGCGCATCAGGTCGATGTTCTCCTGCGGGACTCGCCGCAGGGCGGCGGTCTCGGCAGCACGCTCCTTCAGCGCCGGGATGATTGCGCGCGTGCGGGCGATGTGCTCGGCCTCGGCCTGAGTGTGGGCCTGAGTGTCGATCATGGTCATGTGGTCATCCTCCAAGGTAGGAGAGCACCCGACGACGTGAACCCCCACACGTCGGGCACCCGGACTGGGTACTGGGCGCTGCTGCGCAGATGTGATGATTCATCATTTTCGAGGACATGTCAACCCTGACATTCCATCTCTTTTCGTGCTAAGGTCCCATCGTGCCCGTCACGCCCGTCGCAGTCCCCCGTCGTGCCCCCGCCGCCGTCCCGGTAACCCCCGCCCGCCGCCCGGCCCGAACCGCCGGCAAGGCCCTGAACCGCACCGAAGCCCGCCAGCGCCAGACCCGAATCCGCCTCCGCGAGGTGGCCTACGACCTGATTGCCGCCCAGGGCGTCGATGCCACCACGATCCAGGCGATCACCGAGGCAGCCGACATCGGATTCGGCACCTTCTACAACTACTACCCCACCAAAGAGGCGCTTGCCGGCGACGTGCTCGACTGCCTCATCCACAACCTGGGCATGCGCAACGACCGCGTCACCACCGAGCTCGGCGAGACCGATCCGGTGCGCATCGTCGCCAACTCGGTGCGTTTCGTACTGCGCGAAACGGTGGCGAACCCCGTGTACCACTGGTGGTTCGACCACCTCGGCATGCTCGTCGACCGGATGCGCCACGGCTTCGGGCCCTTCGGCCTACGCGACATCCAGCAGGCCGTCGACCACGGCGACTACCACATCGTCGCCGGCGACCACGGCCTCGCATGGAGCCAGCTGGTGTGGCTCATGGCAGCAGGCGCCAAGGACATCATCGATGGCGCCCACTCGCTCGCCGACGAGCGATTCATGGTGGAGGGCGTGCTGCGCATCATGGGCGTCGACCACGACCACGCCCACGCGGCATGCGACACCGACCTTCCGACAGCTCCCGTGCTGCCGATCGACTTCGCCTTCGACCTCTCCGACTGACCTGCGGGCCGCGCCTCAGGCGCGATCGAGCACGAAGTCGAATGTCGTCGACAGTTCGCCGGATGCATCGCGAGCGAAGTCGCACACCAGGCTCTCGCGCACGCCGAACACCGCATCGTCGGCGAGGTAGTCGCTCTCGCGGTCGAAGACGTGCGTGATGAGGTCCTTGAACCCCGGATGTTGCAGCCACACATGCATGTGCCCGGGCCCCATCCAGTTGCGTGCATTCGCCTTCAGCAGCGATCCGACAGGACCGTCGTACGGAATCGGGTACGGCACCGGCCGCACCGAGCGGATCTCGTAACGGCCCTCGGCATCGGTGCGGTAGATCCCGCGCAGGTTCTCGGCACTCTGGATGCCCGGCTGCTGGCATGCGTAAAAACCGGCGGTGGCGTTCTGCCAGCAGTCGAGCACGACCCCGGCGAGTGGCGTGCCGTCGACGTCGGTGACGCGGCCGCGCACCACCACCCTGTCGCCGTCGTCTGGATCGACGAGCATCGACTCGCCGAAGCCGCGCTCGGGAGAGCCGGCCACATAGAACGGTCCGAGCACGGTGTTCTCGGTGGTGCCGTCGGATGCCTCGTAGTTCAGCATCTCGAGCAGCGTCGACACGCCGAGCGTGTCGCTCATCAGAATCCACTCCTGGCGGGTGTCGTTGCAGATCTGCCCGGTGGCAGTGAGGAACTTGATGCCCTCGAACCACTCGGCCTTCGTGAGGTTCACCTCCCTGACGAACGCGTGCAGGTGGCGCACGGCCGACTCCATTACCTCCTTGAGGCGGGGATTCGGTGCGCCGTCGTACCGGCCGAGCACTTCTGCGAGCAGTTCATCGGGTGCGGACATGGGGTTCTCCTCAGGGGTCAGGATGCGTTCTCGACGACGATGGCGATGCCCTGGCCGACCCCGATGCACATCGCCGCAAGGCCGTAGCGCGAGCCGGTGCGCCGCAGTGCGTGCACCAGCGTGGTGACGATCCGCGCTCCCGAGCAGCCCAGCGGATGGCCGATGGCGATCGCTCCGCCGAGCGGATTCACCTTTGCGGGGTCGAGATCCGGCCAGTGGCGAAGGCAGGCAAGGCTCTGCGCAGCGAACGCCTCATTCAGCTCGACATGGTCGATGTCGGCCCACGAAAGACCGGCGCGGCCGAGCGCGCGCTGCGCAGCCTCGACAGGACCGATGCCGTAGAGGTGCGGCTCGACGCCGCT
>JBEGVK010000173.1:0-4082 GCA_041178405.1 Actinomycetota bacterium
CACAAGTGCGGGCACGACGGCCACACGGCAATCCTCTGCGGACTGGCGCAGCGACTCGCTGCCCGCCGGCCTGCGTCGGGCATGGTGCACCTGTTGTTCCAGCCCGCCGAAGAGGACGGCACCGGCGCCGCTGCAATCCTCGCCGATCCGGCGTTTGCCGAGATACAACCCGACCGCGGCTTCGCCATCCACAACATGCCCGGGTTCCCGATGCACTCGTTCGTCATCAAGCCCGGCTCGATCACCGCCGCCGTGCGCAGCATCGTCGTCCGCTTCACCGGTCGCACGGCCCACGCCAGCGAGCCCGAGAAGGGCGAGAACCCGTCGCTCGCCATTGCCGACCTGCTGCGGGGCTGTGACGACATCAACGTCACCGACGTCAGCCGGCCCGATTTCTGCCTCATCACGCCGGTGCACGTGTCGATCGGATCACCCGCCTACGGCGTGTCCGCCGGCGAGGGCGAGGTGCATCTCACCATTCGCACGTTTGCCAACTCGGGGCTCGCCAGCCTGCAGCAGCGCATCGAGGCACTCGCCGCCTCGCTCGCCGAGCGCGACCGGCTGCGGCTCTCGGTCGACACCGTCGAGGACTTCTTCGCCAACATGAACGACGAAGGCACCACCGAGGTCGCGCACCGGGCCGCATCGGCCTGCGGATTCGACATCGTCAGCCCCGACCTCGGCCTGCGCGGCGGCGAGGACTTCGGCCTGTTCTCCGAGCGGTTCCCGTGCTGCATGGTGCTGCTGGGCAGCGGCGAGGACTACCACCCGATCCACAATCCGCACTACGACTTCCGCGACGAGCTCATCGCCACCGGCGTGCGCTTCTTCGACACGATCGTCCGCGACCAGCTCGGCTGAGCCAGCGCCCAGCCGACGGGCTCGGCCGCCCGCTGCACCGGTACATTCTCAGCACGTGGAGCCCCGCCGCAGACTGCGCCCCGACGGCGCGCTGATCCCGTGGCTGCGCGCGCTGGGCGGCCTCGCCGCCGTCATCGGACTCTTCACGCCGGTCGCCCTCCTCCTGCGACCCGACGACGGGCGGACATCGACGGCCCCTGCTCCCAGTTCGTCGTCACCCGTGGCACCCGGGCCGACCAGCACATCGCCACTGCCCGCTGCATCGTCGACCCCCTCGACCACCACCACGTCGATGCCACCCGCTCCCCCCGACGGCAAGCGCAGCGATGAGCGGCGTCTCGAGCCGCAGCAAGTGGTGCGCAACGACGACCTGCAGCCGAAGAGCATCGTGGCCTCCGGAACCGGCCTGTTCGTCGCGCAGAACATGATGTACCGGCACAACGTGATGGTCTTCGACCGCAATGGATCCGTCGTCACGCGCATCGACGACACGGTCGACCTGGCTGCGTTCGGCATCGCCGGCGGAGTGGTAGCCCAGGGCTCGCCTGTCGAGGCGGTCTTCACGCCGGACGGTGCCCACGTCTATGTCTCGAACTACAAGATGTACGGCCCCGGCTTCAATCCGGTCGCGAGCGACGACTGCGACGAGGGCGACTGGGACGACAGCTACGTCTACAAGATCAACACGTCCACCTTCGAGATCGAGAAGGTGATTCCCACAGGGTCGGTCCCGAAGTTCATGGCCATCTCACCCGACGGATCGCGACTGCTCGTATCCAACTGGTGCGGTTTCGATGTCACCGTCGTCGATCTCGCCACCGACACTCCGATCACGAGGGTGAAGGTCGGCCGCCATCCTCGCGGCCTCGCCATCAGCAGCGACTCGCGCACGGCATATGTCGCAGTGATGGGTGAGGCGCGCATCCTGCGCCTCGACCTTCGCAGCAACTCGATCACCGGCGAGGTGGGCGACGCCGGCAGCACGCCGCGCCACCTGCTGCTCTCGCCCGACGACCGCTACCTCTACGTCTCGAACCACCGCCAGAACGTCGTCCGCAAGATCGATCTCGAGCAGAACCGCGAAGTCGGCATCGCCGGCACCGGCACCGAGACACGCTCGATGGCACTCGCCGAGGACGGCGCCAGCCTGTACGTGGTCAACTACCGGGACGGCACCGTCAGCAAGGTGCGCACCGCCGACATGGAGATCCTGCAGACGCTCGCCACCGGCGTGCACCCGGTCGGCATCACCTACGACCCCGTCACGCGGCAGGTGTGGGTTGCCAACTACGCCGGCAGCCTCAGCGTCTTCGTCGACCGCTGACCGCTCGTCACCGTCGCTCGAGCAGGTCGTCGGGGTGCTCTGCGACGTACTCGAGCACGTCGATCTCGACGTCTGACGAATAGCCCACCGGCAGTCGCACCGTGCCGGCAGTCGTGCCGAACAGCACCTGCCAGCCGTGATAGCCCAGATAGGCGCGCTCGTCGGCCATCAGGTTCTGTGCGTAGGCCGTCACTGCGCCCACGTAGCCGCTGTTCGGGTTGTATCCGTAGAGCGCTGCCTCCATGTCGGCAGGGGCACCGCGCATCACCAGATAGGTGGCCGCACCGAGGATGGCATCGCGCGCCACCAGAGCGTCTCCCTCGCAGCACTCGGCCCACGTGGTGGGCAGGAACTGCATCGGACCAACGGCGCCAGCCGACGACACGCCGCTGATGCGGCCCATGCGCGTCTCCTGGAAGTGGATTGCGGCGAGGTACTGCCACGGCACTCCGGTCGCTGCCTCCGCCTCGCGGTAGTAGCCGAGCAGTTCATCCGCCGGCAGCGGTGCCACGATGGTCCACGCCGGCAGCACCGAGGGCGGCTCGCTCGGCTCTCGTCCAGCCGAGTGCTCCTCCCACGCTCGCCGCGCATCGAGATGGAACTGCAGCGGCACCAGTGCCACCGGGTCGACGAGCGAGAGGATCTCGTCGTCCCACTCGGGATTGCGGTTCACCGCCCGATATGCAAGCTGCTGGCGACGGCCGAGCGCCTCGAGGTCATCCGGTGTGGCGTCAGGGTTGCGGATGCCCGCCTCCACGGCCGACAGCTCGGCAGCCACGCCGGCAGCGGTGTCGAGGCCGGGCGGCACCGTGGTGGTCGTCGTCAGGCTCGTCGTCGATGCGGCCGTGGGTGGCACCGTCGACGTCGCACCAGCGGGATTCCCGCTCTCCGACGAGCTCGAGCACGCCGCACCGAGCACCGCCGCGGCAAGCATCAGTGCGGCGCGAGGCCAGGTGGAACTGGTCATGCGCAGAGTGTCGCGCACCATCGATCGGAGCAGGCGCCGCCCCTGATCAGGCGATGAACGACGCGCAGCTCGGACCGCTGGTGTCGAAGGTGAAGCCGCTGCGCACCAGCGATGTCACGCAGAACTGCACCGTGCGGCCGGTGATGGCGGTGTACGTCGGCGAGGTCAGCGTGACGGTGCCGCGCGAGCTGGTGAGGCCAGTGCGCGATGTCGATCCGGTGATCCCCGACACGG
This sequence comes from Actinomycetota bacterium, assembly GCA_041178405.1. Classification (GTDB taxonomy): domain Bacteria; phylum Actinomycetota; class Acidimicrobiia; order Acidimicrobiales; family Ilumatobacteraceae; genus UBA668. The sequence continues at coordinate 3,387 of JBEGVK010000173.1, forward strand.
TCCACAGTCCGGTCACCGATACCGACGCCACGATGGCGCCGCTCGCGTTCACCACGGTGACTGTCACCGAGCCGCTGATGCCGCTCTTGCTGACTCGCTTCACGATCGACAACGAGCCCACCTTCACCGTCGCCAGGCTGGCAACGCTGATCGAGAGTGCCCTCGATGCCGTGCGGCCGCCGGCATCGGCGACCGTCACGGTGAACAAGAAGGTGCCGCCCGCCGACGGAGTGCCGGAAATGGTGCCGGCGGCGCTCATGCTGAGTCCGGCCGGCAGCGCACCACCGGTGATGGACCATGTCTTCGTGCCAGATCCGCCAGTCGAGGCGAGCGTCGCCGCATACGACGTGCCCTGGGTTGCATTCGGCAGCGTCGCCGTCGACACGGCCAGTGCTGCCACGACGACGATCGACAGCGAGCGCGTCGCCGAGCGCACCGGCGTGCCGCTGTCGGTCACGGTCACCGAGACCACCGAGGTGCCCGCCGCAGTCGGCGTGCCAGACACGGCCCCCGTGGACGGGTTGATCGCGAGGCCGACTGGCAGGCCGGTGGCCGACCATGCGTACGTGCCGCTGCCGCCGGTGGCGGCCATCGTGGCGCCGTACACCGCGTCGACAGTGCCCTCGGGCATCGATGAAGTGGTGATCGAGATCGGATTGACCACGACCAGGGTGAGGTCCTGGTCGTCGGTGCGGC
>JBEGVK010000174.1:0-4751 GCA_041178405.1 Actinomycetota bacterium
GGCGCCGACGGCACAGGCCCGCCCGAGCCCTGCCCGTCTGCTGTCACGTTTCTGACAGTAATTGGCGTGGCACGGCCGCCGCGACACCGTGGGCAGGCTGAGGCCGATGCGGTTGCATCGGCTACATCGAGCGCTGGCGGATCGGCTCGATCCTGTAGATGATGCGGCGGTCTGGCTGTGACGGTTCTCGATCTCGTCACCGGAGAGGCCTTCGATACTGGTTCGACCCTTGACGACGTCGCCAACTCCGTCGGCCGCTAACCAGACAACCGGAGCAGTCGGGGCGGCAGCGAGCCCGACGTGCTCGCTGTGACCGCCTTCCGGCAGCGCCTGACGTGGTCGTCGACGGCCTGCACGATCGAGGCTCGGACTCCTGATCAACGGACAGCGCCCGGCGCCAGCGCGAGCATTCATCAAGGTTCCGGCCGGCAGACACCTGTCGTTCATCTTGCCGACAGATGGCTTTCTTAGGTTCTGCCGGCATGGGAATTGGGTCGTCGATCACCGCCGCCGAACAGGCCGTCGAGACGCTCGCAGCAACTCGGGAGGCGTTGCTCGACAGCCTGGCGCTGCTGAACCGTCAGCATCTCGACGCCGTGGCGTCGACCTCGTGGCTCGCCGAGCGGGAGTCGCCTGTGCTGAATGACCTCGCAGACCTCCATCGGCGGATTGTCGAGAGATTCCTCACCACGCAGATCGAGGTATTCGCGACGACCACGTCAGCACTCGTCGAGGCGCTGGCGGTGCGGGCGGCTGCAGACAGCGAGATCGGCCACGATCACGAACCACGCCAACTGCTCGCAGACGAGTCGACAACTGCCTCAATGTTGGCCGGTTGCCACGAGCACGCCGCAGTCCGCTCAGCGGACGAGATGACGTACGTGCCAGACGCGGCCCCCATCACGTCACTCGTCGATGGTGACACCTCGCCGGATGTCGCGCTCGCTGACTCCACCGGCCACCTGACGGATCGATACGGCAGTCCTGCTCGTCTTCTGTCGCTGAACACGGAGCGATGCATCGACCACCTGCTCTCAGAGTGGCTGAAGTCCGAGCGGGACGAGGCGCGAGCGCTCATCGACGATGCCACAGCGCATGCAGCAATGACTCGGCACCGTGCCCAGATTGCACTCGTTGAACGCGCCGCCGCCATCGCAGTCGACCGCCTGGTCGACAGTGATCTCGAGGCGACCGGGCGCAATGGCGTGACGGCGATCGGCGGCGTGCACAGGTCAGCGACCGTCGAAGACGTCGTCGAACTCCTCACGGCGGCGGTGCTCGCCGAGCTTGCCTCGGCCGACTCCGCCACTGCAGTGCGTCGACTTGCCTCGATCGCAGAAGTGCTCGATGGAGCTCGCCGTCTCGACGACGCATCGTTCGAATGGAGCGACGGCAACGCTGACGACGCGGTGGCAAGCCCCGCAGGCACAGCCACCAACTCGGCGATGCGTCCACCAGACGCCGCACCTGTTTCGGCAAGCCGTCAGGACGACGCCGACTTTGACGCCGCATTCGACGCCTTCTGGAACTCGCTTCCGCCGGCGACCCGTCGCAAGATGAGCGCCGATCGCCGACTCGGCGAGCCGCTGACGATCGTGGGTGCGCCCGACGAAGTGAGCGTGGTGCTCCCGTCGGTCGCCGACGCGGCCTCGTCGCCCGCACGCGCCTCTGCGGCGACGGCGCAGCGACGGCGGCCCGCTGGCCTTCGTCCGGCACTCGGCTCGCTCGCCACCCGACTCGCCTCGATCGCCAGCGTCAGCGCCGCGATCACGCTCGCCATGGTGGTCATCGGATGACACCGCCAATGCCCGACACGAACAACGAGCCAACGCCGCCGCGCGGACTCGACCGCAACGTCGACGACTCGTCGTCGCTCCTTGCCGAGATCGCCCGACTCGAAGCAGCAATAGCCGCAGCGCACGCTCGCGCTGCCGCAGCGCGCGCTCGCGAGACCGAGCGCGAGGCGCAGGCACGCGACGAGATGCGTGATGAATTGCAGCGGGTGCAAGCGGTGCTGGCCGAGATGGACAGGGCGCACGAGGCCCAGTTGGCCGAGATCCGCGCCAACGCTGACGCCGAGATCGCCGCAATCCGGGCTGCAGCACGCGGCACGGGACTCGCGACATGAGCACTGAGCCGACCGCAGGGGCCGCTGGCGCCGCGAGTTCGCTGCCGCCCACGGCAGCAGTGGCGATGCTGACCCTCCGTCTGCGCGGCGCCAGCCAGGATGCAGACCGCGCCGAGGCGGCGGAACGTGCAGCCGACCACGACGCGGCGCGCCGCGAGATGCGCACCCGACTCGACGCGATGATCGCCGAGCGGCAGCGCCTCCACGAGGCGACGCTCACGGCAGCAGTCGAGGCGGCAGCGGCAGACATCGACGCAGCACGCCGGGCAGCAGCGGCCATCGCCGCCGAGCGTCAGGCCGAGGCCGAGCGGGCTGCCGCCATCGCAGCCACGCACCTCGCCGAGCCCTCGGCATCCTCTGCCGGCGCGACGCCCACCGTCGCATCGGCCACCACCGCTGCGCCCATCTCGGGACGCGCGGAGCCGTTTGCCACTCGTCCGCCGACTCCCCCCACGGCAGATCAGATGGCAGACGGCGCAGACGACGCGGCGGCGCGCGAGCACATCAGCGCCGACGCAGGCCCGACGACTGCCGCCACGAGCGCTCCTGCTGCCGGTGCTGGCGACGGCGCGCACGTCGCAGCGAGCCCGCAGGTCATGGTCGACGCAGAGGTGCTGGCGCGCGTGTTCGCCACGGTGTTCTCGTCGATGCTCGACGAGCGACTTGCCGCCTGGTCGAGGGCCGCAGCCGGTCCGGCAGCACTCGCGCCCGCTCCGCCGCGGCGTCGAGTCTGGTCCTACCTGCGGCACCCCGACGTACTGCTGCTCACGCTCGCCACGGTGATCTGCGTCGTCGTGCTGCTCTCGTGGATGAGCTGACGGTGACCGGCACGATCACGCCCGAGCGGGCCCAGAGCGCTGCCGAACGGTCGACGAGCATTCCCGATCGGGCTGCCGTCGCTGAGTCGACCGGCCCGCGACGCCTGTTCGTGAACCTCGGTCGCAGCGACCGCGTGTTCTTCCGCGGAGCAACCCTCAGCGGGATGACCGTGCTCGCCGTGATGGGTGCCGTCGGCATCTTCCTCACCCTCGAGGCGTGGCAGGCGATCAGCGCACGAGGCCCTGCCTTCATCACGACCTCGGCGTGGGAACCCGACCGCGGCGAGTTCGGAATTGCCTCGATCCTCCTCGGCACCGTGGTCATTGCGCTCGTGGCCGTGGTGATCGCGCTGCCGATCAGCATGGGAACGGCGCTGTTCATCACCGAGGTGGCGCCCCGTCGAATTCGCTCGACTATCATCGCTCTCGTCGACCTGATGGCAGCGGTGCCAAGCGTTGTCTACGGGCTGTGGGGCCTGTTCCTGCTGCAGGGCCAGATCATCGGCCTGTCTCGGTTCATCAACAGCTGGTTCGGGTGGTTCCCCCTGTTTGCGGTGAGCGGCGCTGATCCGCGCAGTCCGCTGGCGAGCACCACCGTCTACACGGCGAGCGCATTCATCGCAGGTGTCGTCGTCGCGATGATGGTGATGCCCATCCAATGCGTGGTGATGCGCGAGGTGTTCTCGCAGGTTCCGATCGGGGAGCGCGAGGGCGCATTCGCGCTCGGCTCGACCCGGTGGGGGATGATCCGGGTGGTGTCGCTGCCCTTCGGGCGCGGCGGCATCATCGGCGGAACGATGCTCGGCCTCGGCCGTGCACTCGGCGAGACCATCGCCGTGCTGCTGATCATCTCTCCTCGATTCGACATCAACCTCCACATCCTCGAGGCAGGCGGCAACTCGGTGTCGAGCCTCATCGCACTTCGCTACACCGAGGCGTCGGGATTTGGCCTGTCGGCACTGTTCGCAGCAGGACTGGCGCTGTTCATCGTCACGCTCTTCGTGAACTTCGTGGCCTCGTGGTTCATCGCCAGGTCGCGGTCGGGAGCGCTGAGCGAAGCATGACCGCCAGGACCACGATTCCCGAGCGACCGGCACCCACCGAGCTGCGCCCCGATCCGCGTCCCATCGCCACAGTGTCGGCACGCGACGTGCTCACCCTCGTCGGTGCGGCGGTCAGCGCGCTCGCAACCACGCTGCTGCTGTTCGGACGGCTCACACCGCTGTCGGGGAAACTCGGATTCGTCACCGTGTACCTGCTGGTGTTCATCGCCGTCTATGCGGCGATCGTGTCGATCACCGACAACCGGCCTGCGGTGGTCGACCGCGTGATGAGCGTGCTGCTCACCTCGTCGGCAGGGCTCGCCTTCTTCGCCCTGTTCTCGGTGATCATCTTCGTGCTGTGGCGCGGCCGTGAGGCGCTGTCGAACGCGAACTTCTTCACCGAGGACCTCAGCATCACCGGCCCACTCGACCCTCTCGACATGGGCGGCATCCTCCACGCCGTCACCGGCACGCTGATCATGACCTCGCTGTCGCTCGTGTTCACCGTGCCGCTCGGCATCGCCTGCGCGGTCTACCTCACCGAGACGGGCAGCAAGTCCGCCAACCTGGTGCGCACCGTGGTGACGGCGATGACGGCACTGCCATCGATCCTCGCCGGCCTGTTCATCTTCGCAACGTGGATTCTCGTCCTCGGCTACGAGCGATCGGGGCTCGCGGCATCGATCGCGATGAGCATCATGATGCTGCCGATCATCATCCGCTCGGCCGACGTGGTGCTGCGACTCGTTCCGGGCAACCTGC
>JBEGVK010000175.1:0-6864 GCA_041178405.1 Actinomycetota bacterium
CGGTGCCTGGCTGTCCGATGCGCGCAAGGATTCGGGGGGCGGCGGACTGGACGATTCCGTAGCCGATCACCCACGCAGCGAGGAAGCCGCCCACCGAGCGCTCGGTCCAGTCGAGTTCGCGTGCGAGGAACACTGGCACGGCGACGACGAACCAGATGTCGCGCGATCCGAACAGGAACAGCCGTGCTGCCGAGAGTCGGTTGATGGCGGGTGATGCAGACAGCACGGCCCGCAGCGGTGTCGACCGCTTCGCCCTGCCGAGGTCGTCGTTCAGCAATGCCACGATCGACACGACGGCGACAGCGAGAGCTGCCGCCATCGCGACGAGTGCTCCGTCGTATCCAAGCCAGGCAAGGAGGACCGAGCCGACGAAGAACCCGACGCCCTTGAGCGCGTTCTTCGATCCGGTGAGCGCCGCAACGAGCCTGAACAGCGAACCGTCGCCGGCAATGGCCTTCACGGCGCTCTTCGAACTCATCTTCGTGAGGTCCTTTGCCACGCCGGAGAGCGCCTGCATCGCCATTACGAAGGCGACCGATGCGCCGGTGGCCCAGTCGGGCGAATGAAGGGTGAGGGTGGCGAGCACTGCGATCTGAAGGACAAGACCGCCGACGAGGGTGTGCTGCAGGCCCCGACGGGTCCCGACCCATCCACCAACCAGATTGGTGACGATGCCCATGAACTCGTAGGCGAGGAAGAGGAAGGCGATGGCGACCGGCGAATAGCCGAGACGATTGAACTCGAGGAGGACGAGCATCCGCAGCGCACCATCAGTGAGCGTGAAGGCCCAGTACCCCGCAGTGACGAGTGCGTAGCTGCGCATCCTCATTGGGAAGCACTCGATGTGCTGGCGGCAACCTTCGCAGCGAGCTCGACCAGGCGGTGCGCGTAGCCGTATTCGTTGTCGTACCAGACCAGCACCTTGGCAAGCATGCCGTCGATGACGGCCGTCGATGGACCGTCGACGATGCCTGATCGCGTGTCGTTGGTGAAGTCGGCTGAGACAAGCGGTCGAGTCTCGAAGCCGAGAATGCCGGCGAGGTCGCCGTGAGCCGCCTCCTGCAGGAGCGCGTTGACCTCCTCGGCCGTCGTGGAGCGCCGCATGGAGAAGACGCAGTCGGTGAGCGAGGCGTTCAGGAGAGGGACTCGTACGGCGAGGCCACTCAGCTTCCCGGCGAGTTCCGGATAGATGAGGCCGATTGCCGTGGCAGAGCCTGTCGAGGTGGGCACGAGCGAATTGAGGGCTGATCGTGCTCGGCGCAGGTCCTTGTGCGGCGCGTCGACGATGACCTGCGTGTTGGTGACGTCGTGCACCGTCGTGATGGCTCCCCGCTCGATACCGATTGCCGAATGGAGCACCTTCACCACAGGTGCGAGGCAGTTGGTGGTGCACGACGCTGCGGTGACGATTGAGTGTCGTGCCGGGTCGTACAGGTGGTCATTGCAGCCGATGACGATGTTGAGTACGCCATCGCCGTGTACCGGACAGGCGACGACCACGGCCTGCGCGCCGCCTGCAAGGTGTGCTTCGAGTGCAGCTGGTGTCTTGAACTTTCCAGTGGCTTCGATGACGACGTCGACTCCCAGGCCCGCCCAGTCGATCTCTGATGGGTCTGAGTGTTCGGAGAAGCCGACGGCTGCGCCGTCGATAGCCAGCGAGCTGCCGTCGACTCCCACGGTGCCCGGGTATCGGCCGTGGACCGAGTCGAACTCGAGTAGGTGGGCGGCGGTGGCGACGCCTCCCTTGTGCTCGTTGACATGGGCGAGTACCACATTGTGGTGACCCCGGAGCGCCCGTACGGCGAGGCGACCGATCCGTCCGAATCCGTTGATGCCGAGCCGAGTGGTCATGGAGTTCCTTCTGCGGAAGCGGTGGCAAGTTGGCTGTGTGCAGGCCTGGCCGGCGGCTGACTGCCGTCGTCCGCACGCGACTCAACCACTGTCGACCTCGGTCGGCAACGGAACCGGGGTGAACTTCCGGTGTCCGGCGCGTGACGGGCGACCATTCGCCGTCTCGGCGCAGCCGCCACGGCCGGTGGGGTGACGGACGTCCCCGGCGACGGCGGTCCATGCGTGGGTACTCTCAGGGTATGCGAGCCACCTCGCTCGGCCATGCCGGCATTCTCGTCGACACGCTCGATGGGTCGATTGTCTGCGATCCGTGGTTCCTTCCGCAGTTCCACGGATCGTGGTTTGTGTTCCCGCGCAACGACCAGCTGTCGACGGCGTTGATGCAGCGCATCTGCCACCCCACCTACCTGTTCATCTCGCATATCCATGCGGACCACCTCGACGAAGGCTGGCTGCTCGAGCACATGGACAAGGACACCACCGTGCTGGTGCCCGGGTACCCGACACGAGAGCTCGAGGGCATCCTCCGCCGACTCGGCTTCCACTCGATCGTGCGCACCGTCGATGGCGAGGAGATGCGGCTCGGGCCGCATCTCACGGTGGCCATCCACTGCGAGACCAGCATCACCGACGGACCGGGCGGCGACTCGGCGATCGTGATCTCCGACGGCACCGGCCGGCTGGTCAACCAGAACGACTGTCGAACGAACGACCTCGCAGCGCTGCGCAGCCACGGGCCAGTCGACCTTCATTGGCTGCAGTACAGCGGCGCCATCTGGTACCCGATGGTCTACGACGAGCCGCCGCAGCGGATGCGGGAACTCGTCGATGCCAAGGTCGACAGCCAGTACTCGCGTGCACTCCGATATGTCGAGGCCGTGGGTGCGACAGCGGTTGTGCCGAGCGCCGGCCCGCCAGCCTTCCTCGACCCAGAGCTGTTCCAGTTCAATGTCATCACCGGCGATGAGCTCTCGATCTTCCCCGACCAGCGGGGCTTCATGTCGCGCCTCGCTGATGCAGGACACCGCGGCATCCTCGCTATTCCCGGCACGACGATCGAGTTCAGTGCAGGGACCAGCGAGATGCAGGTCGAGCATCCGCTGCCCGACAACGAGGTCGACGCGATCTTCAGCGACAAGGCGGCCTATCTGCGCGACTACCAGTCCGACTGGATGCCGTGGCTCGAGCAGCTGAAGGCATCGTGGCTGCCGCCGAGTGATGACCTCCTCGAACGGCTCGCCGCATGGTGGGAGCCACTGATGGCGATGGCACCCACGGTGTGCGACGCCATCGGCGACACAGTCGTGCTGCACGCCGGCGACCTGCCCGTCGCCCTCGACTTCCGCGCCCGCCGCGTGCGTCGATGGGCGGGCGAGGATCACGGCTTCCGCTTCACCGTCCAGCGCGAGCTCGTCGAGACCGTGGTCGCCCAGCGCGCCGTCGACTGGAGCAACTCGCTGTTCCTGTCGTGCAGGTTCAGCGCATGGCGTAAAGGCCAGTACAACGAATACGTCTACAACTTCTTCAAGTCGCTGTCGGTCGAGCGGATGCGCCGGACCGAGGCAGAGGCGGTGCGCAAGCTGCAGCCCGACCATGGCGGTGCAGCGGAGGAGGACATCCGGATCGGCGACTGGATCGTGCAGCGCACCTGCCCGCATCGGAAGGCCGATCTCAGCGTGTTCGGAGAGATCGACGACGGCGAACTCGTCTGCACACTGCACGGCTGGCGCTTCGATCTGGCGACGGGCGTGTGCCGCAACGCAGACGATCGTCCACTCCGCGTTCGCCGGGCATAGCGAAGCGACGGCCCCAGCGGGGCCGAGTTACGTGGTCACGCCGTCGGGAAGTTGCCGTGCACCCAGACGATGGTGCCGAGGTTCACGAGGTCGAGCGACCAGATGAAGTCCATCGCCGGCACGCTGACTCGAACACAGCCGTGCGACGCCGGATAGTTGGGGATGCTGGTCATGCCATGGATGGCGACGCCACCCTTGAAGTACTTCGGTCGATAGATCTTGCCGAGGTCGCCATCCCACCAGCCGTCTGCTCGCTGGCGGTCGACCTGCCACAGTCCGCTCGGTGTCACCGAGTCGCCGCGGTACACCTTCCACGGCTGGTCCTCGTCAACGGCTTCGTACGGCACTTCGCTGCCGGTCGAGGTGTTGAACGTCCAGAGCGTCCTTCCGTCGACGATGAGGAAGAGGAGCTGTTTGGTCTTGTCGACCTCGACCAGCGTGCCGTTGTCGGCTGACGCCCGACTGCGCTCGGTCATGGTCTGCATGGCGAGTGCCGTTGCGGCGTCGACCTCAGCGGTCGCGTCGAGTCCCGCATACTTCTGGAAGGCCATCACAGCCTGACTAGTCGCCTTGCCGTAGAGGCCGTCGATATCACCGAGCCAGAATCCGAGCGCAGTGAGGCGCTCCTGAATCTTCTTGGTGTCCTCGCCGTCGGCGGTTCCCACGGCGACCAGTGGGACGGGAGACGGGCCGATGACCTCGACGTTCGGCGCCAGTGTGGTCGTCGTCGTGGTGCTCGTCGAGGTAGTGGACGAGGTGGTGGTCGACTCCGCCGTGGTGTCGGGCGTGGTGTCGACCGTGAGCCCGCTGGCGAATGTGGGCTCGGTGGCCTCACCGGAAGGGTTCAGCGCCGCCGTCGGGCCGGCGTTGGTGGTCTGCGAGCAGCCCGTGGCCACAACGAGGAGGGGCAGGCAGAGTGCGAATGCCGAGCGCGACCAGGGGCGTGGGACGGCGGTGTATCGAGTTTGGCGGCGAGGCGGGAGGCTGCGGGTGCTGATTCGGCTCATGGTCGGGGGAGTGGTCGTGCGCTGCCGGTCAGGCTACCGACGACGTTCAGCCGAATGTCGGCACCTCGCACCACACAGTCAAGCCGTATTTCACCCCGCGCTGCAGACGGGTCGCCTGGTGCGGATGCGTCACGAGCGAGGGCCACACGACGGCCTCGCCGATCGATGCTGTCTCGTTGGTGACGCCCTGGCGCGGGAAGTCGAGCACAGCGCCGTCGTATCCGTCGTTCAGTTTCACCGATGCCGACACCTGCGCTACGTCGTGGTGCAGGCGCAGTGCCTCCTGCCCACCTACCTCGTACTTGATGACGAACACGTCGCGCAGTCCGTGGTAGTCGACATACGGCCAGACGGTCCGCAGCATCGGCCAGATCCGCCGGCCGATGTCGATCTCGACGTGCTCGAAGAGTCGGGGGCTGATGACGGCCAGGGAGACCTCATGACCTGGCACCGGGTCGTCGGGTTGGTGCTCGAATGCACCGACCGCCTCTGCGGCACGGATCACCGCAGCGCAGAAGGCGGGGGTCCAGAAGGGAACGACGTAGATGTCGGTGCCGATCTCGCGAGGTGCTGCCGTGTCTCCCGAGTCGGGAACGGCCTCGTCGTAGCGGAGGATGCGGTGGAGATCGTCGGTCATTGACGAGATCGTGTCAGAGTTCACCCGGTGGCAACTGCCAGGGTGTTGTCGGAATGCGGCGGATGTCGAACTGCGAGAGCAGTTCGATGGCAGTGACCTCGTCGCCCGGTTCGCACAGTCCGAGGCTGACCCCGAGCCGGGCGAGCACACCGGGCGAGCCGAGACCACGATCGGCAAGGTCGGCGAGTGTGACGGCACCGTGGCGCTTGGCCAGCCGCGAGCCATCTGGCCCCAGCACGAGCGGCACGTGCGCGTACGCCGGCTCGGGCAGGCCGAGCAGTTGCTGCAGGAGTCGCTGGCGGGGAGTGCTGCTCAGCAGGTCGTCGCCTCGGAGCACGTGAGTGACGCCCTGGGCTGCGTCGTCAACGACGACGGCGAGGTTGTATGCGGGAACGCCGTCGTTTCGCTGCAACACGACGTCATCGGCCTCACCGGTATAGGTGCCTGCCACAGCATCGTGCACGGTGAACTGCTCGCCGTCGGCGCGCAGGCGCAGTGCAGGCCGTCGCCCTTCGGCGAGTAGCGCAGCGCGTCGGGTCGCAGTGAGCGATCGACATGTCTGGGGGTACGGCACGTCGTCGCCGTGTGGTGCCTGCGCGGCCTCCCTGATCTCGCGACGGGTGCAGAAGCATTCGTAGACACGGTCGAGTGCAGCGAGCTGCGCGATCGCCTGACGATGGATGTCGAATCGGTCGCTCTGGCGGACGACCCGCTCATCGGGAACGAGGCCGAGTGCGGCGAGGTCGGCGAGTTGCCGTGTCTCGTGGTCGGCCGATGCAGTGGCCCGGTCGAGGTCCTCCATCCTGACGATCCACGATCCCCCCAACGATCGTGCCTGCAGCCACGACAGGAGTGCGGTGCGCAGGTTGCCGAGGTGGAGAGGACCTGTCGGCGAGGGAGCGAATCGTCCACGGATCGCACTCGGGACCGACATGACGTCAGTCTCGCCGATGGTCGGTGGCTCGAGACGCGGCACGGCCGCTGCGCGTTGTGCGCAGCGGCCGTGGACGCATGACTAGCTGTTCAGGTGACGGCCGGAGGCGACGGGCGTGCGACGCCCGTGCCGGCCGGCAACGATCAGGACTCGTTGGCGGAGCGTGCCTTGGCGATGCCAAGGATCATCAGGCCGTACAGCGCCTTGGCCGTGATGTCGGCCACGGTGTAGCCGGCCTGGCGGAGCACCTCGAGGCCCTGCGACTCGGCGTCGATCACGGGGAACAGGTACGTGATCGGGTACACGCACCACGTGACGAGGAGCACCATCGTGGCGCGGTTGATCGCCGACGAGACGGCGCCGCTCTCGCGGGTCTTGGCGGCGCGGAGCTCGCCGACGAGCACCCACAGGATGTACACGAACGGGATCATCGCCAGGATCCACCACAGCCACTTGGTGCCGTTGTCGGTCGACGTCTCGCCCGGATAGCCGAGAGCGATCATCAGCGCGGTGGCGGGCACGAGGCGGGTCATGAGCTTGCGGCGTGCGTCGGCGGCAACGCCGAGCACGACGAGCAGCTCGACGATCAGCAGCGGCACCGTGATCAGCCAGTCGGCGTAGCGGTATCCCTCGTTCATG
>JBEGVK010000176.1:0-2838 GCA_041178405.1 Actinomycetota bacterium
TCAGTGCGAAGGACCGGGCCACCAGCAAGGAGAAGTCGATGACCATCACCGGTCAGTCCACGCTCGACAAGAAGGACATCGAGCAGATGGTCAAAGATGCCGAGGCCCACGCCGAGGAAGACCGTCAGCGCCGCGAGGAGGCCGAGGTCCGCAACAACGCCGACTCGCTGGTGTACCAGATGGAGAAGGTGCTGCGCGACAACGCCGACAAGGTCGACGAGTCCGAGAAGGCCACGATCCAGGGCCCGCTCGACGAGCTCAAGACCGCACTCAACGGCAACGACGCCGAGGCGATCAAGTCGGCTCACGAGCGTCTGATGCAGGCCAGCCAGGCCTTCAGCCAGAAGCTCTACGAGAAGGCCGCCCAGGAGAACGCTGCGGGCACCTCGGCCTCGGGTCAGTCGACCTCGGGCGACGACGACATCATCGACGCCGAGATCGTCGACGAGAGCTGATCCGCGATGAGCGACGACTTCGATCCTGAGGCGCTCCACCCGGAGGACGTCCCGCTCGACTCCGACTACACGTCGGAGATGACCCGCCTGCGCCCGAACCACGACGACGTGTCGGGGCTCGACGCCATCGACGAGGCCGCCGAGATCGCGGGTGACGCCGTCACCCACGACCTCGAGGCCCTCGTTGCCGAGCGTGACCAGTTCAAGGACATCGCCCTGCGTCTGCGGGCCGACTTCGAGAACTACCGCAAGCGGATCGCGGCCCAGGGCCAGCACGACGTGCAGCAGGCGACGGCGAAGCTCGCCGAGGCCCTGCTGCCCGTTCTCGACGGCTGCGAGGCGGCGTACGTGCAGCATCCCGACGAGGTCGGTCCGCTGCTCCACCTCCTCCTCGCCGAGCTGAAGAAGCAGGGCCTCGAGTCGATGCACCTGTCGGGCCAGCCCTTCGACCCGAACCTCGCCGAGGCCGTGTTCCACGAGCCCGGCGACGGTGAGCCGGTCGTCAGCGAAGTGCTGCGCAGTGGTTACCTCTGGAAGGGCAAGGTCCTGCGGCCGGCCATGGTGAAGGTCCGCGGCTGAGCCGTTCCTGCTCTGTCACCCGATGACACGAAAGGGGGTGTGTGACGATGGCAGCCCAGCGTGAGTGGTTCGAGAAGGACTACTACAAGGTGCTCGGCGTGAGCGACAGCGCGACCGCCAAGGAGATCACCAAGGCGTACCGCAAGCTCGCCCGCGACAGCCACCCCGACACGCACCCGGGCGACGCTGCCGCCGAGGAGCGCTTCAAGGAGGTCAGCGCCGCGTACGACGTGCTCGGCGACGACGCCAAGCGCAAGGAGTACGACGAGATCCGTCGTCTTGGTCCTGCGGCCGCCGGTTTCGGCGGTGGCGGTGCACCCGGTCAGCACAACTTCAACGTCGGTGGCGACGGCCTCGGCGATCTTCTCGGTCAGATGTTCGGCCGTGGCGGTCGTGGTCGAGGTGGCTCGGCGTCGGCCGGGGGTCCGCAGCGTGGAGGCGACGTCGAGGCCCAGTTGACCCTCGACTTCATCGACGCCGCACGGGGCCTCACCACCAGCCTGCACCTCACCTCCGATGCGCCGTGCACCACCTGTGGTGGAAACGGATCCGCGCCGGGCACGCAGCCGCGTGTCTGCTCGCAGTGCGGCGGGCGTGGCACGGTCGACGACAACCAAGGCTTCTTCTCGTTCAGTTCGCCGTGTCGCGGCTGTGGCGGGAACGGCGTGATCATCGAGAGGCCGTGCACCACCTGCCGTGGCTCGGGATCCGAGCACCGGCCGCGTGAGGTGCAGGCGCGCATCCCGGCTGGTGTCGACGACGGTCAGCGCATCCGACTGCGCGGCCGAGGCGCTCCCGGACGTCGCGGCGGTCCGGCGGGCGACCTGATCGTCGAGTGCAAGGTCATCCCCCACTCGCTGTTCGGCCGCGACGGACACAACCTCACCCTGCGCGTGCCGGTGACCTTCGCCGAGGCTGCACTCGGTGCCGAGATCCAGGTACCGACCCTGCTCGACGGTCCGGTCACGCTGCGCCTCCGCCCCGGGACCTCGTCGGGGAGCCGCCACCGCGTCAAGGGCAAGGGCATCGTGACCCCGCACCAGTCGGGCGACCTGATCGTCACGGTCGACGTGCAGGTCCCGGCCGAACTGACGCCCGAACAGCGTGCTGCGATCGAGGCGTTCGCGGCAGCAACTACCGTGTCACCCAGGAAGGGCTTGGGGGTCTGAGAATGCGCTCACGCGATCACGCCGTCTACGTCATCTCCGTCGCCGCGGAGCTTGCTGGCATGCACCCGCAGACGCTCCGCATCTACGAGCGTCGCGGACTCGTGCAGCCAGCCCGCACCCAGGGCGGCAACCGTCGCTACAGCGACCACGACATCGAGCGTCTGCGTCGCATCAGCGAACTCGCTGCCGAGGGCATGAACCTCGAGGGCATCCGCCGTGTGATGGCGCTCGAGGCCGAGGTCGAGATGCTGCGCGCCGAGGTCGCCCAGCTGCGGGCGATCGCCAGCGAGGCACTCGCCGAGGCAGAGCGCCGTGCGCCGCGCCGCGACCTCGTGCCCCTGCGCCAGCAGGTTGCCATCTTCGGCAGCGGCACCCCCTTCGGTCGCCGCTGAGCGTCGCTTCAAAGAACCTTTCGATGTCGTGAAGGGACTGTCAACCTTCGAACACTCGCTTGACAGTACATCCAAGAAGTGGTTTGATCCTCGACAATTGTGTGGTCATATCCGCTATTGACGATGGAGTTAAAGATGAAAATGAGGTTGGGAAAGCTTACGCTGTTGATGGTTGTTGCTGTCATCGTGGGCGGTGGATCCTTGTCTTCTGCTGGCAGCACGCTGTGCCCATCCTTGCGGGCG
>JBEGVK010000177.1:0-15128 GCA_041178405.1 Actinomycetota bacterium
GAGGGCGCCGATTGCCGCTGGTCGACCGCAAAGTCAGCTCGGTTTCGATGCGCAGATTTGAAGCGATCGAAATTCGACTGGTCGATATTGCGAGCCGCCGACTTCTCAGGGGCATGCCTGAGGGATGCGGACTTCAACTGGGCCGACATGAGGCGGTGCGACCTTCGCGGGGTGACTGCAGTCGACGCAGGCCTCAATCATGCGAACCTTCAGCGAGCGGTGCTTCAGGGCGAAGACTTCGCCGGCTGTGCGTTCAACGGATCAGACCTGCGCAATGCGACCCTGAGCGGCGTTGGGTTCTTCATGTGCAGTTTCGAGAACGCGAGGTTCGCTGACTGAGACCCCGGTGAGGGGCCAGCTGGGCCGAGGGGGCGCCGTTGCGGCGAGTCGCCTGGGCAGTCGCAAGTCGACGGTCAGAACAGCGACGTCTGCTCTGCGGCGTGCACGGGCAGTGGATCCGAGAGCGGCGGCACGCCGGGATTCGCGGCAGCGACGGTCTCGTGGAGTCGTCGGGCGAGCATCGGCGTGTCGGCGTTGTCGGGTGTGTGCACGAAGAATGTCGGTGACCGGCCTTCGTGGAGCCACGCACCGAGCGACTCGGCCCATCGTTCGAGCCCCGATGCGACGCGGTCGGGGTCGTCGCCGCCGACGTAGCGCACCACTGGACGGTCGGTGAGGGCGAGATCGAGCAGTGGCAGGCGGGGCTTCGTTCGCCACTCGTCGTGACCGGCCTCAGTGCGCGGCGGCCGGGCGAACAGCACGGTCGTGTCGAGCACGACCCGCTCGAGGCGATGGCGCTCGAGCAGGCGGTGCAGTGCAGTCATCGAGGGGCCGCCGCAGAATTCGTGGTGCCGCACCTCGACCGACCAGCGGATGCCGACGGGCAGCGCCGCCGCAGTGCTGTCGAGGGCATCGAGGTCGGCGGGGCCGAACGACGCCGGCAACTGCAGCATCACGCCGCCGAGCGCATCACCCAGTGGCTCGAGCAGGTCGGCGAACTGGCGGATCAGCCCGCCGACGTCGAGGAGCCGGCGGTCGTGGGTGATCTCGCGGGGCGCCTTCACCACCATCCTGAACGGCCGCGCCGCCTGCGCCGACCACTTTGCGACCGAGGCCGGCGACGGCGACGCGTAGAAGGTGGTGTTGCCCTCGACGGCGTTCAGCAGCCGGCTGTAGGGCGACAGCTCGGTGCCGGCGGCCGTGTCGCCGGGAAGGTGGCGTCCCACCCAGGCTCGGTTGGCCCACATCGGGCATCCGACGTGCAGCGCGGGCAGCAGTCGGGTGGGGGCGTCGGCGTGTGTGCTGTCGTCGCTCACTCGTAGCTGCGGAAGACGACCTGCGCCGCGCAGCTGGGCTTGGCGGCACCCTCGCACTCGAAGACGAAGTCGTAGGTCTGCTGGCTGCCGCCCGGGATGTCCTCGACCTCGACCAGCGTGACGCCGAGCCGCAGCCGGGCACCGACCGGCACCGGCGACATGAAGCGCACCTTGTTGCAGCCGTAGTTGACGCCCATCCGGAAGCCGGTGGTGGCGATCACCTGCGGCATCAGCACTGGGCCGAGTGACAGCGTGAGGTAGCCGTGGGCGATCGGTCCGCCGAACGGGCTCTCCTTGGCGGCACGCTCGGGATCGACGTGGATCCACTGGTGGTCGCCGGTGGCCTCGGCGAACTGGTTGACGCGCTCCTGGGTGATCTCCATCCAGTCGCTGTAGCCGAGGTGCTGTCCGACGAGCTCCCTGAGCCCGGCGACGCCATTGACGATGCGAGGTGCCATGTCGCCAAGCCTTGCACGAATGCCGTGGGGTCCCCAACCGGACTGCGTGCTGCGCTCGGGTCAGTAGCCGAGGCGCTCGATGCGGTCGGGGCGGCGCTGCCAGTCCTTGTCGACCTTCACGAACAGTTCGAGGAACACGCCCTCGGGGAGCTGTGCGCGTGCTCTCGTGCCGACCTCTTTCAGCACGGCACCGCCCTTGCCGATCACCATGCCCTTCTGGCTCTCGCGCTCGACGATGATCTCGACCCTGATGCGCGGCCACTCCCACTCGGCGACGCGGGTGGCGATGCTGTACGGCAGCTCGTCGTGCGTGACCGCGAGCAGCTGCTCGCGTACGAGCTCGGCCACCCACTGCTCCTCTGGCTGGTCGGAGTGCACATCGTCGGGGAAGTACTGGGGGCCTTCCGGCACGAGCGCGGTGAGACGGGCGACGAGCTCGGGAATGCCCTGCTTGGTACGCGCCGACACCGGGAAGTACTCGGCGGCGCCGAGCGCGGAGACTGCGGCGAGTTGGGCGATCACCGCACCGGGCTTCGCCGCATCGACCTTGTTGACGATGACGATGGTGCGCGCCATGTCGAGATGGCCGGCCACCCAGCGGTCGCCGCTGCCGAATGGCTTGGTGGCGTCGACGACGAGGCAGGTCACGTCGACGTCGGAGAGGCTGTCGATGGCGGTGGCGTTGACGCGTTCGCCGAGCGCCGTGACCGGCTTGTGGAGACCCGGCGTGTCGACGAACACCAGTTGGGCGCCGCCAGTGGTGAGCACGCCCATCACCCGGTGGCGCGTGGTCTGCGGCTTGTCGCTGACGATGCTCACCTTGTGGCCGCACATGGCATTCACGAGGCTGCTCTTGCCGACGTTGGGCCGGCCGACGAGGGTGATGAATCCGCTGCGAGTGACGGCCACGTCAGCCGTTCCCGGCGGTGGACACGAGCAGTGACTCGAAGTCGCGGTAGGCGAGTGGCTGGCCGGCGGGCGTGAGCTCGCCCGAGGGCTTCGGCACTGCCTCGTCGAAGGTGACCTGGCCGATGCCGCGGCTGTCGGCGAGCGTGAGCACCAGCTGGGCCACGACGAGACGCTGGTCGCCGACGGTGAGGGCGTCGAAGAAGCCGTCGGGCAGTTGCACCTCGGCGATGCCCGAGCCGTCGGTGGTGACGTTGATCTCGAGCAGTGCGGGGAGCGCCGAGCGGAGGCCGGCTCCGAGGTCGCCGGCGGGCGGCCCCGCCTGGAGTGCGGCGACGAGCTGGGCGAGCACGACGGGTGACGGCAGCTGAGCAGCCACGTACGTGAGCCGGCCGCTGGCGATGAAGTACAGCCGCACCTGTTCCGTCTGCACGGGCGGCTCGGTGGTGGCAGGGGCAACGGACGTGCTGGCGCCACTGCCGGTGGGATCGGTGGTGTCGCTCGAGGGATCGGTGGTGGGGTCGCTCGTCGCCACGGTGTCGTCGAGGCCGAACGGGGGGTCGACTGGCTCGACCGAGCGGTCGTCGACGACGCTGCACGATGCAAGCGCGATGGCGACCAGCGTGCCGATGGATGCGGCTCGACGCCGCCGGCGAGGAATGTCCGACATCACGCGACCTCCGGGAAGCTCACTCGGAACCGGGCACCACCGCCGGGCCGGTCCTCCACCCATGCCTCGCCCCCATGCGCCCGTGCGTGCTCGGCCACGAGCGCGAGGCCGAGGCCGGTGCCGACGCGGTGGCGGGCGGCGCTGCCGCGTGCGAACCGCTCGAAGATGCGGAATCGCTCGCTGCGCGCCACGCCGGGTCCGGCGTCGTCGACCGACAGGATGAGCGTGTGGCGCGGTGCCACCTCGACGCCGATGCCGACCGGCCCACCGCCGTGCTCGCGTGCGTTCTCGAGCAGGTTGGCGAGGATGCGCTCGACGCGGAGCTTGTCGAGTCGGACGAGATGCGGGACGTCGGCCGAGGTGGTGATCGGCACGTCGGCGAATCCGAACCGCTGGGCGATGCGCTGGACGAGGTCGCGCGGATCGACCTCCTCGCGGTGCAGCTCTGTCGAGCCGGCGTCGATGCGCGACAGCTCGAGCAGGTCCATCACCATCGCATCGAACCGGCGAACCTGGCCGATGACGAGGTCGAGTGCCTGGCGGCTGCGGTCGGGCAGTTCGTCGCGGCGGCCGTCGAGCACCTCGACGGCGGCGGTGAGCGCGGTGATGGGCGAGCGCAGTTCGTGGCTGACGTCGCTGGCGAACCTTGCCTCGCGCTCGATGCGGGCCTGCACGGCATCGGCCATGTCGTTGAACGAGCGGGCGAGCCGGGCGAGATCGGGGTCGTCCTCGGGAGGCATGCGCGTGTCGAGTCCGCCCGAGGCGAGGTCGCCGGCGGCCTTTGCCACGCGCGAGATCGGCTGTAGCAGGCGGCGGCTGGTGGCGAGTCCGAAGAACGCTGCGAGCAGCGTGGTGACGCCGGCTCCGATGAGCAGGGCGGCGGTGATCGCATTGAGGTTGCGCTCGGTGCTCTGCATCGGGAAAGCCTCGAAGTACTGCGCATCGGCGGCGGGGATGCTGATGCCGACCGCTACATAGGGGTCGCCGTCGAGCGAGAAGCGCTGCAGGGCGCTCTGGCCCTGCCCCACGGCGGTGCGCAGCTCGAGCGGGAAGGCATCGGCCTGGTAGCGGACGTCGCCGAAGGCCAGGTCGCCCTGCAGCAGGAAGGCGAAGCCGCCGCTCTCGTTGCGCAGGTCGCGGGCCGGGTCGATGCGCTGCTCGGCGAGCAGCTGGTCGCGCACGGTGCGGGCATTGCTGAAGGCCTGGGTGCGGGCCACCTGCAGGCGCTGGTCGATGAGGTACGAGCGGGCGACGCCGTAGGTGGCGAGGGTGAGGACGAGCCCGGCTGCCAGCGCCGTGAGCGAGAAGTAGAGGGTGACTCGTGCCCGCAGGCGCAGCGCCGGCCGTCGTGCGTGATCGTCGATCGACGAGACGGGTACCGAGGAGGCCTGCACGGGTGCCAGTGTGCCGCATGGGGCAGTGCGACCGGCGCCGGAGGGAGATTGTTCACCGCTGCCGGTGGAGCGCCAGGGGGAGGAAGGCGCCCCACCAGAGCAGCGTGAACAGTCACTACTCTGGCGACTGCATGTGACGGGACCGCACGCTCCGTGTGCGTTTTCTGTAACAAGTTCGGCGACGGGTGCCGTCCGATGTGGCGGCCTCTCGCCCCGGCGACAGGCTGCACACCGTGAATCACCTGCTCTTCATCGAGGACGACGATGCCATTCGGCTGGCGCTCTCGCTCGCCCTCGAGGACGAGGGCTACTCGGTGGTGCAGGCGCACAACGCGACAACGGGCCTCGCTGCGTTCGCCGAGCGCGAGCCCGATCTCGTGCTGCTCGACCTGCGCCTTCCCGACATGTCGGGATTCGAGGTCTGCCGCCAGCTGCGCTCGACGAGCATCGTGCCGATCATCATCGTGACCGCCCAGACCGACACCTACGACCTTGTTGCCGGCCTCGAGGCGGGCGCCGACGACTACGTCACCAAGCCGGTGGTTCCCAAGGAACTGGCGGCACGCATCCGCGCCTCGCTGCGGCGGGTCCACCTGCACGAGGCAGCCGTGCCGTCGTCGGTGGCGCGCTTCGGCGACATCGAGGTGCGTCGCGACCAGGGCGTGGTGCTGAAGAACGGCGTCGAGCTGAATCTCACCAAGACCGAGTACCGGCTCATCTGCGAGTTCGCCGACCACGCCAACGTCGTGCTGTCGCGCGACCAGCTGCTCGAGCGTGTGTGGGGCTATGAGTACCTCGGCGACAGCAGGCTCGTCGACGCGCACGTCCGACGGCTGCGGGTGAAGATCGAGGATCAGCCCGACGACCCCAAGCTCATCGTCACGGCACGCGGCATCGGCTACCGGCTGCTGACCTGACGGAGGCCGTGTCGGCCGCCGCTGCCGGCGTCAGCGGGGTGCCCGCCAGCCGGGGAGGCGCTTCTCGAAGAACGCGGCGATGCCCTCTGCTGCCTCGCCGGTGGCGAAGAGTTCGTCGCTCAGCTCGGCCATGCGCGCCAGCGCCTCCATCGTCGCCGACGGATCGCTGCCGGCGGGTCGGAGGAGTCGGGTGGCGGCTGCCACGGCGCCAGGCGCACCGGCCATCACGCCCTCGCACAGGCCGTCGACGACGCGGGCGACATCCGCTGCGTCATCGGCCACGTGGGTGACGAGTCCGATGCGCTGCGCCTCTGGTGCGCCGAACACCTCGCCGGTGAGGAACGGCGCGGCAAGCGACGACCATCCGCAGCGCGACAGCACCGGCACGCTGATGATCGCCGGGGCGACGCCGATGCGCACCTCGGTGAACGAGAAGTCGACGTCGCGCTGCACGACGGGCATGTCGCATGCCGCCATCAGCCCGATGCCGCCGGCGCGTACCGGCCCGGTGACAGCTGCGATGGTGGGGGCGGGCAGGGTAATGAGCCTGCCGATCACGTGCGCCAGGGCGTGCCCCGAGCCGCCCCCAGTGCCGTCTTCCGCGCCGCCGGCTCGCTCGCGCAGGTCGAGTCCGGCGCAGAACACGGGAGGCTCGTGGCGCAGCACCAGGGCGCGCGCGGCGCGTGCCTCGACGGCGAGGTGGACGGTGTCGAGCGCAGCAGCGAGATCGTCGAGCAGCGCACGGGACAGCGCGTTGCGCGTGGCAGGAGCAGCGAGGACCACGTTGGCGACGGCACCGCCGTGCGAGTACTCGAGTCGCACAGTGCTCATGCCGTGATCTCCCGGAGGAAGCGCTCGGCTTCGTCGCGCTCGCGGGTGCGGCGCATGGGCGGCAGTGACTGGACGATCTTCCACCGGTAGTTGGCGGTGCCGAGTCGGCGGTCGAAGACGGCGACGACGCCTCGGTCGGCCGAGGTGCGGATGAGCCGGCCGACCGCCTGCGCAAGCAGCATCGAGGCTCGGGGGAGGTCGATCTCGCCGAACGCTGCCGGGCCGAGCAGCTCGCGCCGCGCCGAGAGCAGCGGATCGTCGGGCCGGGGGAACGGAATGCGGTCGATCGTGACGAGGCTGAGGGTGCGCCCCGGGATGTCGACGCCCTGGAAGAAGCCCGCCGTGGCGAACAGGCACGACCTCTCGTCGTCGGTGAAGGCGCGCACGAGTGCCGTCTTGGGCATGTCGCGCTGGGTGAGCACCCGATGGTCGATGCGGTCGCGTACTGCGGCGGCAGCGGCATCCATCGCCTTCCAGCTGGTGAACAGCGCAAGCGTCCGCCCGCCGGCAGCCTCGATGAGCGAGGCGAGTTCGTCGTGCATCGCCGCCGAGTAACCGGGATCACGCGGGTCGGGTAGGTGGAGTGCGCAGTAGAGGAGGCTGTTCGACTCGTAGTCGAAGGGGCTGCCGACGTCGTGCTCGTCGAAGTCGCCATCGGGCAGGCCGACGCGCTCGGCGATCGACGAGGGGATCGTGGCGCTGGTGAGCACGCCGGTGCGCTGCGCCCACACCGACTCGTACAGGTGCTCGCCGACGTGGAGCGGAGCGATCTCGAGGCGCGGCGACTCGGGCGAGCCGCCGACGAAGGCGACGTAGCCGGTGAGGTCGCGCAGCACTGCGTCGATCTCGTTCATGAGCCGCGACGTGAGCTGCTGCGAGCGCAGCTTGCGCTGCTGCATGTCGGGGAGGGTGGTGGCGATGTTGAGGAGTGCGCTCTGGACACCCTGCAGCCGCGTGCGCAGGTCGATGAGCATGGCGCGCACGTCGTCGGGCAGCGGGATCGGCAGACGCTGCCCCACCATGTCGGCCAGCACCTCGCGTACGAGCGACGGCGCATCGACGATCGGTGCCATCACCGGTGGGTCGTCGAGGATGCGGCGCAGCACGGCGGCGAGCCGGATGAATCGGCCGCCGGAGATCTGGCCGCCGACGGTGTCGCTCATCACGTCCTCGAGCTGGTGGGCCTCGTCGATGACGACCAGGCCGTGCTCGGGCAGCATCGCATTGCTGCTCGCCACGTTGAGCCCATACAGGTGCAGGTTGACGACGAGCACGTCGACGTGCTCTGCCCGGCCCCTTGCCATCTCGGCGAAGCAGAGGCCGCTGAGCTTGCACTGGTTGGCGCCGGGGCACTCCTCGCTGCCGACGCTCACCGTTTGCCATGCGCGGTCCGTCGGCGACCAGTCGAGTTCGGCCGAATCACCGGTGCTGGTCGACTTCGACCACTCGATGAGCCGCGCCACCTCTGCCTGTGTCGTGGCGGCCATGTCGTCGAGCTCGAGCTGTGTCTGCGGGCTGGCGGCGGCACTTTCGAGCTCGGCAACCCGCTGGACGCACACGTAGTTGCTGCGGCCCTTCAGCACCGCCCAGGAGAACGGCGTGCCGAGGTGCTGCTGGAGGAACGGCAGGTCCTTGTCGGCGAGCTGGTCCTGCAGTGCCTTGGTGGCGGTGGCCACCACGGTGGTCGTGCCGGCTGCGAGAGCCGGCACGAGGTATCCGATCGTCTTGCCGGTGCCGGTGCCGGCCTGCACCACGGCGTGCCGCCCGGCCCTGATGGCATCGGACACGGCGATGGCCATCGCCTCCTGGCCGGGTCGGACTTCGGCGGCGGGCAGGGCGCCGGTGACGCGGGCGAGCGCAGCGCGCACGGCGGCATGTCGCGCGTCGCGCTCGTCGGAAGTCTCGGCACCGCGAACGACAACCGCGATCTCGTCGATGATTGCGCCAGTGCTGTCGTCGATGTCGCCGATGTCGCCGATGTCGTCGCCATCGCCGTCATCGTGCGCGTCGTCGTGGTCGAGTTCGTCGTCGCTCATCGGCACAGTGCCAGGGCGGCATCGAGCTCGGCGGCGTCGAACTCGGGCCACGGCCGGTCGGTGAAGTACACCTTCGAGCCAACGCTCTGCCACAGCATGAAATTGCTCACTCGCAGCTCGCCCGAGGTGCGCACCAGCACGTCGACCGGCGGCAGCTGCGGCACGTAGAGGTTGGCCTCGATCGACTCGGCGGTGATCGGCTGTCCGGCCGAGGCGGCGATGCGGGCTGCGTGCACCAGCTCGGCGCGGCTGCCGTAGTCGAAGGCAACCGTCAGCACCATGCCGGTGTTGTGGCGCGTGTCGTCGATCGCCTTGCGGATGGCGCGCTGCACGTACCGCGGCGTGCGGGCCTCGCGGGTGTCGAATGGCCTGCCCATCCACTGCACGCGCACATTCAGCTCGTTCAGTTCCTCGACCCTGGCGAACAGCTTCTTGTGCAGTCCGAGGATGTGCCGCACCTCGGCACGCGGCCGAACCCAGTTCTCGGTGCTGAAGCCGAACACGGTGAGCCAGCCGACGTCGCGGCGCACGGCGACGCGCACGAGACGGGCGAGGTTCTCCTCGCCCTCGGTGTGGCCCGCAGTGCGCGGCAGGCCGCGTGCCTTCGCCCAGCGGCCGTTGCCATCCATGATGCAGGCCACGTGCACCGGTCGGGTGGCGGGGCGCTCGTCGGCCGATTCCCGCCCGGAAGGGGCGTTCGCGGACGTCGCACCGGGCTCGCTGCTCACGGGGCGCACGCTAGTGCTGCGGCCTGCGAGGCCGTCGCTGCCGTGGGACAATGTGCCCCATGGCCCGACGCGACTCCCGGCAGCAGCAATCAGCCGGCCGGGCCGCCGACACCATGTCCGATGACGCCACGCTGTGGCACGTGCTGCTGGTGGGCGGCTCGCGTGCGCAATGGAATGCCCTCGACGACGGTGCGTGGGAGGCGATGCTCGAGGGACTCGGTGCCGTCGCCGACGGAGTGGGCGCCCGGTGGCTCGTGCTGCGACCGCTCGACGACGCCGCGGCGCAGGCAGGCGCGCCGCTTGGTGTTCGCCAGATGACGGTGGGCGGGTGCACGGTGACGGCCGACCCCGAGACCGACGGACGGGCGAGATTCGTGGCGGCAGTCGAGTCGCTGCGCCTCGCCGGCACGGCCATCACCGAGGCTGCAGTCGACCGGGTGCTCGACGCGCCGGCGGAGGCGAATCCCGACCTCGCCGTCGTGCTCGGGCCGGCCGAGTGCTGGCCGCGGCCGCTGATGTGGGAGCTCGCCTACAGCGAACTGGTGTACCTCGACGTGTCGTGGGATGCACTGCAGCCGGCGCACCTCGCCGACGCGATCGCCGCCTACGCACAGCGCCACCGCCGCTTCGGCGGGGTCGACTGAGGCCGGGCCGGGACGTCGCGCATGCCGGGCCATCTCTACCGCGACACGGGTGTCGTGCTGCGCACCTACAAATTGGGCGAGGCCGACCGCATCGTGGTGCTGCTCACCGAGGAGCACGGCAAGGTGCGCGCCGTCGCCAAGGGAGTTCGCAAGACGAGCTCGCGGTTCGGCGCCCGGCTCGAGCCGATGAGCCATGTGCGACTGCTGCTGGCGCAGGGACGCGAGCTCGACATCGTGAGCCAGGCCGAGGCAGTCGACACGCTTGCACCGCTCGTGGGCGACCTCGATCACATGACAGCGGGCATGGCGGTCCTCGAGGCTGCCGACCAGGTGGCCCTCGACCGCGAGCCGGTGCCGCACCTCTACCGGATGGTGGTCGGCGCCCTGCGCACCATCGCTGAGCGCGCTGGCCCGCTGGTGGTGCCGGCGTTCTACTGGAAGCTGCTGGCCTCGGAGGGCGTGCGGCCCGAGCTCGACGGGTGCGTGCGCTGCGGCGAGGACGGACCGATCGTTGCGTTCGACATGGCTGAGGGCGGCGTGCTGTGCCGTGCCTGCCGAACCGGGCAGGCCATCAGCCCCGAGGCGCTGGCACTGATGCGGCTCATCCTCGGCGGGGGACTGAACGAGGCGCTCGGCGAGCCGGAGTCGAAGATCACCCACGAGGTGTCGGCACACGCCACGCGGGCACTCGAGTTCCACCTCGAGCGGCGGCTGCGCACCGTGCGCATGTTCGAGCGGCACTGAGCCGGTTACTGCACCTGCGCAGCGCCTGGCACAGCGTCTGGCACCGGGCCGGTCACTGCGCCCCTCATTGCGCCGGTCACCGCATCGAGTGCTTCTCGTCGCTCCGGGCCCGGCGGTGAGGCCGGCCACGCGCCAGGGGATTCACGGCCCGTGGGGCAGCGGCGGCCCTAGCCTTGCCTGTCTATGGCTGCGACCGAGCTCGACCAGATCGTCAACCTCGCCAAGCGCCGCGGGTTCGCCTACCCGTCGGCCGAGATCTACGGCGGGTTCCGCAGCAGCTACGACTACGGCCCGCTCGGCTCGCTCATGCTGCGCAACGTGCGCGATGCCTGGATCCGCACGATGGTGCAAGAGCGCGACGACATCGTGCTCATCGATGCCGCGATCCTCGCCCCGCCGCAGGTGTTCGAGGCCAGTGGCCACCTCGCCAATTTCAGCGACCCGCTCGTCGACTGCACGAAGTGCAAGCAGCGGTTCCGCGAAGACCACCTCGACGAGCGCGACACCTGCCCGGGATGCGGTGCCAAAGGCTCGTTCACCGAGGCACGTGCCTTCAACCTGATGTTCAAGACCTACGCAGGACCGGTAGAGGGCTCGGGTGCCGAGGTGTACATGCGGCCCGAGACGGCACAGGGCATGTTCGTCAACTTCGCCAACGTGCTGCAGACAAGCCGCAAGAAGCCGCCGTTCGGCATCGCCCAGGTGGGCAAGAGCTTCCGCAACGAGATCACGCCCGGCAACTTCATCTTCCGCACCCGCGAGTTCGAGCAGATGGAGTGCGAATTCTTCGTGCCGCCCGCCGACAGCGCAACGTGGTACCGCTACTGGTGCGATGCGCGGCTGCAGTGGTACATCGACCTCGGCATCCCCGCCGACATGCTGCGCCTGCGCGAGCACGACGCCGACGAGCTGAGCCACTACTCGACGGGAACGGCCGACATCGAGTTCCGCTACCCGTGGGGCTGGGGCGAGCTCGAGGGAATCGCCCAGCGCACCGACTACGACCTCAACCAGCATGCGTCGCACAGCGGCGAGAAGCTCGACTACTTCGACCAGGCCACCAACGAGCGCTATGTGCCGTACGTGATCGAGCCGGCAGCCGGCGTCAACCGGGCGATGGCCGCCTTCCTGCTCGCTGCGTACGACGAGGACGTGGTCAACGACGAGCAGCGCACGGTGCTCCGCCTCCATCCGCGCCTGGCCCCGTACAAGGTGGCTGTGCTGCCGCTCAGCAAGAAGGACACGCTCACGCCGCTGGCGCACGAGCTGCGCCGCTCGCTGAGCCAGCGGTACATGGTCGACTACGACGAGACGCAGGCCATCGGGCGTCGGTACCGGCGCCAGGACGAGATCGGCACGCCGCTGTGCGTGACCGTCGACTTCGACTCGCTCGACGACCATGCCGTCACCATCCGCGACCGCGACACCACCGCACAGGTGCGCGTGCCCATCGCCGACCTGATGGGCGAGGTGTCGGCGCGTCTCGGCTTGTGACGGCGGACGGGGCGGGACGGGTCGCGCCACGCCACCTCAGGGCTGTCGGGGGCGGGCTGATACGGTGCCGCCACGCTGGCACGACCGCACGATGCGGTGCCGAGGGGAGACGGGCAGATGAGCGGCACATCGGGAACCAAGGTGGGCGTGTGGGTGACGCTGACGCTGAAGCCGGGCATGCGCGACGAGGCGGCCGCAGCGATCAACGAGGCGCTCGAGGCTGTGAAGGGCGAGGCGGGCACGCTGGTGTACGTGCTCAATGCCGACGCTGCCGACGAGAACCTGCTGCACTTCTACGAGGTCTACGACAGCCAGGATTCGATGAACGCCCACATGGGCTCCGACTGGTTCAAGGCCTTCAGTCCCAAGCTGGTGCCGTTCCTCGGGGGTGCCCCGAAGTTCCAGATGCTCGCCCCGCTCGGCGGCAAGGGCATCTAGCCGTCGTCTGGCAGCCGTGACAGCGCCGGTCGACGCATGCACGCGGACGGATCGCACGCTCCGGCTGTCGGCGCAGCACCCGTGCATGGCGGGCGAGGCATGAACCCGTGAGCACCTCAGGCACCTATCTCGACCGCATCCTGGCCCGCCACCGCGAGGTCGCTGCCTCCGACGCACGCCCGGTGCAGGCATTGCTCGATGCTGCCCGAGCCATGCCGCCTCCTCGCGGCTTTCGCGATGCACTCGTCGGCCTCGACCACCTCGCAGTGATCAGCGAGGTGAAGCGCCGCTCGCCGTCGAAGGGCGACCTTTTCGCCGGTCTCGACCCTGCACAGCTGGCACTCGACTATGCGCGTGGCGGTGCCTCATGCCTGAGCGTGCTCACTGATGCCGAGTTCTTCGGCGGGTCGGCCGACGACCTCGGGGCTGCCCGCGCTGCCGTGTCGCTGCCGGTGCTGCGCAAGGACTTCACGGTGTGCGAGCGCGACGTGCTCGACGCGCGGCTGATGGGTGCCGACTGCGTCCTGCTCATCGCCGCAGCGCTCACAGTGCGGGAACTGGTGGCCTTCCACGCCCTCGCCATCGATGTGGGCCTCGACGTGCTGGTCGAGATTCACGACGAGCGCGAACTCGAGGCGGCGCTGGCGGCAGAGGTCACGCTGGTAGGGGTGAACCAGCGCGACCTCGTCACGTTCGCCGTCGACCACGAGCGTGCGCTGCGCATGGCGGGTGTGATGCCGTCGCATGTGGTGAAGGTCGCCGAGAGCGGCGTGCGCGGCCCCGACGATGCGGGGCGCCTGTACCGAGCCGGCTACCACGCCGTGCTGGTGGGCGAGACGCTCGTCACCTCGGGCGATCCCGCCGGCGCAGTCGCTGCGCTCGTCGCTGCCTGACGGCTACCGTCGTGTCGTCATGTTCGTGAAGATCTGCGGCATCACCAGCGAGGACGACGCCCTCTTCGCCGTCGCCATGGGCGCCGACGCGCTCGGGTTCGTCTTCGCCCCGTCGCCGCGGCAGATGGCGCCCCAGCAGGTGTACGACATCACCCGCCGCCTGCCAGCCGAGATCCTCACCTTCGGCGTGTTCCGCGACGAGCTGCCCGACCGGGTGATCGACACGGTCAGCAGGGCCGGCCTGAAGGGGGCCCAGCTGCACGGGCACGAGACGCCCGGCATGGTCGCCGAGGTGGGCGAGCAGGTGCGCTACGTCATCAAGGCGGTCGCGGCGGGCTCGCCCGATGCCCGTCGGGCCCGCGACTTCGCCACCGACCTGATCCTGGTCGACGCGCCGTCGCCCGGCTCGGGCCAGGTGTTCGACTGGGGCCTGCTGGCCGAGGTGCCCGAGGGGCCGCGCCTCATCCTCGCCGGCGGGCTCGATCCCGACAATGTGGCCTCGGCCGTGCAGCGGGTGCGCCCGTGGGGGGTCGACGTGTCGTCGGGGGTCGAGCGATCGCCGGGCCGCAAGGATCCGCTGAAGGTGAAGTACTTCATCGAGCGCGCCCGCGAATCGGCCCCCGAGCAGTACCTCGGCGACGATTTCCTTCCCTACGACTGGGACGACGAGTAGTTCTCGGCCGACATTCTCGGCGAGTATTCACCCATGGACAGCCCCGTAGACAGCCCCCGCGATACGCCCAGGAACAGTCCCGTGTCGATCATGTCGGCGCCCTCTGCGGCGGGCCGGTTCGGCGAGTTCGGCGGCCGGTTCGTGCCCGAGACGCTGGTGCCCGCCTGCCAGGAGCTCGAGGCAGCGTTCGCCGAGGCGTGGGGCGACTCGGTGTTCCGCGCCGAACTCGACCACATCCTGCGCACCTATGCGGGCAGGCCGTCGATCCTCACCGAGTGCCACAACCTCGGTCGCATGCTGGGCATCCGCCTGCTGCTGAAGCGCGAAGACCTCAACCACACCGGCTCGCACAAGATCAACAACGTGCTCGGCCAGGCGCTGCTCGCCAAGCGGATGGGCAAGCAGCGGCTCGTCGCCGAGACCGGTGCCGGCCAGCACGGCGTGGCGTCGGCCACCGCTGCGGCGCTGATGGGCATGGAGTGCAAGGTGTACATGGGGGCGGTCGACGTCGAGCGCCAGGCGCTCAATGTGTTCCGCATGAAGCTGCTCGGCGCCGAGGTCGAGGCAGTGCAGAGCGGAAGCCGAACGCTGAAGGACGCCGTCAACGAGGCCATGCGCGACTGGGTGGCCACGGTCGAGACCAGCCACTACTGCCTCGGCTCGGTGATGGGCCCGCATCCGTATCCGTTCATGGTGCGCCAGTTCCACCGGGTGATGGGCGACGAGGCGCGGGCGCAGTGCATCGAACTGCTCGGCGATGTGCCCGACGTGGCGGTGGCGTGCGTGGGCGGAGGTTCGAATGCCATCGGCCTGTTCAGCGGCTTCGTCGACGATCGCACCCGGCTGGTGGGCGTCGAGCCGGCGGGTGGCGCTGCGGTGGGGCGAGCCGTGCCGGGCGTGGTGCACGGCATGCGCAGCTACCTGATGCAGGACGAGTACGGCCAGGTGCAGGAGGCGCACAGCATCTCGGCGGGCCTCGACTATCC
>JBEGVK010000178.1:0-4296 GCA_041178405.1 Actinomycetota bacterium
TGCCCGCTGCCAGCAGCACGTCGCACGCCTCCGCTGCCGCCATCGACGCATCGAGGGCCGCACGCGGCAGCATCTCGCCGAAGAACACCACCGCCGGCTTCACGATGCCGCCGCAGTCGGCGCACGGCGGATCAGCCTCACCGGCGCGTACCCGGTCGAGGAACACCGACGTCGGCCATTCCCCGCGGCACGATACGCAGTGCGACAGCCGGTTGCTGCCATGCACCTCGTGCACAAGCGAAGGATCGCTGCCGGCTGCGTGGTGCAGGCCGTCGATGTTCTGCGTGGCGAGGCCCACCAGGACACCACGCTGCTCGAGGTGTAGCAACGACAGATGGGCTGCAGTCGGCTGCGGCGAGAGGTCGGCCAGTTGCACCCGCCGCTGCCACGCCCACTGCCGCGTCTCTTCATCGGTGAGATAGTGAGCGATCGTCGACGCCTTCTCGGCCCCGGGGTGCTTCGTCCAGATGCCGTTCGGACCGCGGAAGTCTGGGATACCCGCAGCCGTCGAGATGCCGGCACCGGTGAGCACGGCTACCGACGATGCAGCAGCCACCAGCGCCGCAGCCCGTTCGACCGCATCATCGTGACTCGATCCATGCCGTGCAGCCACCCGTCCTCCTCCTCGCCGCCGCGTCGTGCGACCCCTCGCACATTGTGGCCTGTGCCAGCGAATTGCGCTCGCCCGTGCTGGCGTGTGCCCATCTGGCCGGACTCCCCCGGTCTCCGGCTCTCCCGAAGGATGCTGCGTGCTGTCCGGATCATCGTTCTCGCTGCCCGAGCCCACCCTCGTCGTGGTGCCGTGGCATGACCCCGTCGTCGACTCGATCGGCCACGACGTGCGAAGCACCTATGTCGAGCTGTTCTGGTTGAACATTCTCGGCCCCACCGCCACGTGGGCGCTGCGGCGGCTCGCCACCGGCCTCGATCGATACCCACTCGGCTACGAGCTCGACCTTGCCGAAACCGCTGCAGCGCTGGGCCTCAGCTACTCGGCCGGCACCTCGAACACCTTCACACGCGCCCTGCACCGCTGCGTGCTGTTCGGCACCACCCAGCCGGTGCCCGACGGCCTGGCGGTACGACGGCGCCTGCCACCTGTCGCCGAGCGCCACCTTGCGCGCATGCCGCCGCACCTGCGCGACGAGCATCGGGCATGGACCGTACGCACCGTTCGTCTCGACGACCTCGACCGCGCCCACGCCCTCGCCACTGCGATGCTCGGTGCGGGCGACGACCCCGAGGTGGTCGAGCGGCAGCTGATGGCAGTGGGAGTGCCGCCCGCCGCCGCTGCGGTCGCATGCGGGTTCGCGCCCGAGTGACGCGCCGGCTCGGCAGAGCAGGTCAGCGCACCTGCGACGAGAAGCCGAGGGCGAGGTCGATGAGCAGGCGCGTGCCGAATCCCGTGGCACCTCGCGACAGCCACCCGCTGTCGGCATCCACGGCCATCGGGCCGGCGATGTCGAGGTGCGCCCACGGCACATCGCCGACGAACTCCGACAGGAACAGCGCCGCCGTGATCGCCCCGCCGTACGGACCGCCGATATTGCGCATGTCGGCAACCCCGCTGTCGAGCAGGCTCCGGTAACCGCTCTCAAGCGGCAGCTGCCACACCTTCTCGTCGGTGGCCTTCGCAGCAGCGCGCACGCGGTTGATGACGGCATCGTCGTTGCCCATCACGCCGGCGATCTTGGTGCCGAGAGCAACCATGCATGCCCCGGTGAGGGTGGCGATGTCGATGATCGCCTCGGCCTTGTCCTCCACTGCAAGCGACAGGCCGTCGGCGAGCACGAGGCGACCCTCGGCGTCGGTGTTGTGGATCTCGGAGGTCTTGCCGTTGCGGAAGGTGAGCACGTCACCCAGCTTGAACGCATCGCCGCCACTCATGTTGTCGGTGCACATCAGGTAGCCGGTCACCTTGCTCTTGCAGCGCAGCGCCTTCAGCGTGCTCATCGCCGACAGGACGGCGGCAGCGCCGCTCATGTCCATCTTCATCGTCAGCATGCCGTCGCTGGGCTTCAGGCTCAGGCCACCCGAGTCGAACATCACGCCCTTGCCCACCAGCGCGAGGTGACCGCTTGGACTCTTCGGCGTGTAGGTGAGGCGCACCATGCGCGGCGGTTCGGTGCTGCCGCGGTTCACGCCGAGCATGCCGCCGCAGCCCATCTCGGCCAACTGGTGCTCGTCGAACACCTCGACCGTCAGGCCGCTCGCCCGACCCACCTCCTGGGCTTTCTCGGCCATCATGCGCGCCGTCATGTAGGCGGGCGGGAGATTGGCGAGGTCGCGGGCAAGGTACGCAGCGCCGGCCGTGATGCGGCCGCGCTCGGCACCGCTCGACACGCCCTTCGACCGCGCCTCGCCCGCCACGAGCACCAGATCGGTGAGGGCACTGGTGTTGGTGTTCTTCTTGATGCCAGCGAACCGGTATGCCGCAAGCAGCGCTCCCTCGGTGACGGCCTGCCCGGCCTTCGCCGCGTCGATGCCCGTCATGTCGGCGAGCGTGGTGGCCACCACCGCCCTTGCCCCTGCGGCGCGCACCACGCCGGCAGCGGCCGTGCGCAGCACGGCGGTGTCGACCTTGGCAGGATCGCCGATGCCGACGGCGATGACCGTGGGCCCGTCGGCTGACGGCACCGCCAGCGACTGCCCCACCTTGCCCTCGAATCCATGCGCTGCGAGGGCGGTGCGGCTGAGGCCGAGCAGTCGCGGCACGGCACCAGACGTGCCGACGGGCACGCCGACTGCCTGCGCCGACTTGGGCACGGAGCGGTTGATCTGCACGGATGCGGGCTGCGAGAACTTCGTCATGGCCATCAGTCTGGCGCGCCGAGGGGCATTCGGCTCAGTTCGCCAGACCCGACCGCCGGACGATCACGCGCTCGGCTGCGTACGGGCCCATGCCTCGGCGAGCGCCGCATAGCGGCCGCCGTGGGCCACCAGTTCGTCGTGCGTGCCGACCTCGGCCAGACGGCCTCGGTCGACGACGGCGATGCGGTCGGCGCGGCGCACCGTGCTGAGGCGATGCGCCACCACGATGACCGAGCGCCCTTCCATCAGCCGCTCGAGGGCACGTTCGACAATTGCCTCGGTGCCGGGATCGAGGTTGCTGGTCGCCTCGTCGAGCACGAGCACCGCCGGGTCGACCAGCGCCGCCCGCGCCAGCGACACCAACTGCCGCTCGCCCGCCGACAGGCGCGAGCCGCGCTCGCGCACCTCGGTCGCGAGGCCGTCGGGAAATGCCTCGAAGCGCTCCCGCGCTCCGATCGCCTCGATCGCTGCGAGCACATCGTCGTCAGTCGCTGCCGGCCTCGCGATGCGCACGTTGTCGAGCACAGTGCCGCCGAACAGGAAGCCCTCCTGGGGCACCACCACGATCCGCTCGCGCAGCGACGCCACCGATGCCAGCCGCAGGTCGATGCCGGCGAACGACACATGGCCGTTGCCCGGGTCGTACAGGCGTGCCAGCAGCTTGGCGAGCGTGCTCTTGCCGGCTCCCGTCGGCCCCACCAGTGCGACCCGCTCGCCTGGCGCGATCGACAGGCTCACGTCGCGCAGCACCGGCTGCTCGGACCCGTCGTAGGCGAACGACACTCGATCGGCGACGAGCTCGCCCTCGGCCGGCAGCGACACCGGATGTGGGTGCTCGGCGACATCGGGCACGGCATCCATCAGCCCGTAGAGCTTGTGCAGCGATGCGGCGGCACTCTGCACGGTGTTGTACAGCTGCGACAGCTGCTGCACGGGCTCGAACATGTTGGCCACCAGCAGCACGAAGGCCGCCACCGTGCCGAAGGCGATGTCGCCGCGCTCCACGAGCACGCCTCCAGCGCCCACCAGCAGCGCGATCGACACGATGCCCGCAGCCTCGACAAGGCCGAAGTACCACGTACTGACGCGCACAGCACGCATGTGCGAGTCGTAGAGCGCCCGGTTCGACACCGCAAACCGGCGCGACTGCTCGCGCTCGCGCCCATACGCCTGGATCACCCGTACTGCGCCGATGCCCTCCTGCAAGTTCGACAGGTTGTTGCCGACGCGCTCGCGCACTGCGAGGTAGGCCCTGTTCGAGTCGCGCTGGAACTTCACGGAGGCAAGCGCCAGCACAGGTGCCACCAGCAGCACCACGGCAAGCGTGAGCTGCCAGCTCAGCGCCGTCATGATGACGAGGCTCGCCACCAGCAGCAGGCCGGCGGAGACGAACTGCAGCAGGCCCCACTGGATGAGCTCGGCCATGCTCTCGATGTCGGCCGTCATGCGCGACACCAGCACGCCGGCCTTCGTGCGGTCGAAGAA
>JBEGVK010000179.1:0-4188 GCA_041178405.1 Actinomycetota bacterium
GGCGGCTTCGCTGTCGGAGCCCTGCTCGCCGGCGCTCTCGCCGACCTTGTGTCGGTGCAGGCATCGATCCTCGTCGTGGCTGCACTCACCGCCGCATCAGGGGTCGTCGTGATGGCACGCATGGACGAGACACTGCCGACAGCCAGGCGGTCCTGAGACCGGCAGCACTGCCTACTCGACGACGCGCAGCGTGCTCGGCACGTCCATCCGCATCAGCCGCCGCATCGTCAGCAGGGGGGCCACCGACACAGCGACCACGCCGAGCACTACCGCCGTTGCCACAGTGGTGCCGCTGATGATCGTGTCGAGTGCCATGTCGGGCATCGTGCTCCGCCATACGCTCTTCATCAGCCAGTCGGTGATGCCCGCGCCAACGCCGAGTCCGATCGCCGTGCCCAAGACTCCGTACAGCAGGCCTTCTCCCACCTCGAGCACGACAACCCGGGTGACAGGGAGGCCGAAGGCGAACAGGGTGGCCCGCTCGCGAGCCCGTTCGTCAGCGTTGATGCTCGTGGTGTTGTAGGTCATCGCAAGCGCCAGCAGCAGCATGAACGCCTCGGCGATGCGGAAGATGCCGGTGAATTCGCTCAGCGTGCCGCGAAGGATGTCGATCGAGGCTCGAGCAGGCACCGCCGAGCCAACTCCCTGAAGATCGAACAGCTCGCGCTGCACGTCGGCAGCGGTCGCTCCCACAGCAGGCACGACGAAGAGCTCGTTTGCCAAGCGGTCGGCACCGAACGCAGGCAGCATCGACCGGTCGACGTAGGCACTGAACCGGAACGGGCTCGGGTGGATGCCCAC
Source organism: Actinomycetota bacterium (assembly GCA_041178405.1). GTDB lineage: Bacteria > Actinomycetota > Acidimicrobiia > Acidimicrobiales > Ilumatobacteraceae > UBA668. Next base: position 802 of record JBEGVK010000179.1, read on the forward strand.
GACCTCGACCTCGCTCGTCGTCGTCGTGAACCCAGAGGCCGTCCGAGCCGGATGCGTCAGCGCCACCGTGTCGCCGATCGACACGCCGAGGTCGTCGGCCGCTGACTGGGCGATGACGATGCCGGGATGGGTGACGTCGCCACTGACCGTGGGATGCCACACCCCTCCATCGATGTCGAGTGCCTCGAGCACGACGTCAAACCCCACGCTCTCGGCACCCTCGACCCCGCCATTCGACGCACTCGTTGCCGGAGCGAGGCGTGCCCCGACCTGCAAGACGGGCGACACCTCGCCCACACTGGCCGAGCCCTTCACAGCCGCCACCACGTCGGCGTCCTCGACTTCTACCGACCGCAGGGTCACCACCACGCGGTCGGGGTGCTCGCCCAGCACCTCGGCCTCATTGCCGAACATCGTGCCGGTGAACGAGTCGATCATCCCGAGGATCGCAACCAGCGTGGCAATCGTGGCGCCGAGACCGACCGCCGTCAGCAGCGTTCGCCGCGGCGTGCGCAGCACGTTGCCCAGCGGCATGCGGCGGAATGCGCTGCGCGGCCAAGGCAGTCTCCGCAGCAGGGTCGACATCCCGCTCCGGCTGTTCCGGTGCACTGTGGAGATGGCGTCCACCGGCGTCATCCGCACCGCACGCCACACGGGCCACGCCGAAGCTGCGAGCGGTATCGCGAAGCCCAGTGCCGCGCCGCGAGCGAACGGCATCCACTGGAAGTCGGTGATCCACACCGGCATCGGCAGGGCCGCTGCATAGATCGGCCGGATGAGCGCCACCGACAGCGTTCCTACGCCGATACCGAGCACGACGCTCGCCATCGCCGTCTCGAGGCCGACCAGCATCGGCCGCACTGCGAGCTGCCGGCGGGTCGACCCGAGCGCCATGCCAATGCCGAGCTCGCGCCGCTGCGCCTCGACCATCCGTGCCGACAGGTTGAATGCGCCGAGCGCGGCGCCACCGAGGATCAGCGCAGCGAAGATCCGCCAGAACCGCGCGTCGGACTCGATGTCGTCGTAGAGCAGTCGATAGGTCGTGTCATCGTCTCTGGTCATCACCGTGACACCGAGGCCGATTGTCGACTCGTCGAACAGCTGCTGCACCTCGGCTCGCACCGCCTCGGCATCGGAGCCGGCGCGTAGCGAGATCACGAGATCGTTCACCCGCCCGGGGCGCTGCGACAGCTGCTGAGCGGTGGTGAGCGGCATGAAGACGGCGGCGAAGTTCGCCTCGGCGAAGAGTCCGCCCTCCTCTGCCGTCACGTAGAAGTACTCCGGCGCCATGCCGATGCCGACGACATCGACCGAAGCGACGGCACCGCCGCCGAGGCGAAGGGTGCTCCCTGCGTCAAGCGAGTAGAACTCGGCGAAGTTGCGTTCGAGCACCGCCCTCGGCCGGCCATCATCGTCATCGTTCAGGATCCGACCATCGCCGTCACCGACGACAGCCTTCGTGAGTGCCGGCCCGCCGTCGGCCACGTCGAGACCGATGATCCGGCCCGGTACGAGAATCGTCTGCTCGCCAGCCGAGGCGTCCACCTGGGTGCCCACCACGAGCCGTTCCTCTGCGTCGTGCACCACGCTGCGGTCATCGAGACCGTCGAGCACCTCCAGCATCGCGCCCTGCGGCGCATCGAGCCCTTCCGTACTGCGCACGCGCAGGTCGTACATGCCGGCGGCAGCAAACGACGCGTCGTTGCTGACGCGCCGCCACACCGACGTGCCGCTGAGCGACGAATACAGCCCGGTGCCGATGGCGATGACGAGGGCGATCGCCGCAACCTGGATCCACTTGTGGCGGAGGTCGCGCAGCGACCATCGGAGGACGAACACGGGCGACATCGGCTACCAGCGCAGCGACTCGACCTCGACCGTGCCGCCGGCCGGCGGCCCGTCACTCACCACCCGGCCACCGCTCAGCTCGATCACGCGGTCGGCCATCCGCGAGATCTCGCGGTTGTGCGTCACCACGATCACGGTGTGCCCCTGCTGCGACAGTTGCTGCAAGACGCCAAGTACCTGCACGCCCGTTCGATAGTCGAGATCACCGGTGGGCTCGTCGGCGACGAGGATCGGGTTGCCGGTTGCCAAGGCCCTTGCGATGGCAACCCGCTGCTGCTCGCCGCCGGACAGCTCACTCGGATAGTGGTGCAGGCGATCGGAGAGACCCACCGCATCGAGCGCCGACACAGCGGCCTGACGAGCGCCTCGTCGCCTCCCGCTGATCTCCACAGCGCACTGCACGTTCTCGAGTGCCGTCAGCGCCGGGAACAGGTTGAACGTCTGGAAGATGAATGCGACCGTCTCGCGGCGGAGGCGGAACAGTTCTCCGCGTCGCGCCCCGCTGACCTCGTGGCCGGCAACCACGACCGTTCCCTCGGTCGGCACATCGAGGGCACCGATGATGTTCAGCAGGGTCGTCTTGCCGCTGCCGGAGGGTCCGAGCACCACGACGAACTCGCCGGTGTCGATCTCGATGTCGACATCACGCAGTGCAGTCACCGTGCCGGTGCCGGTGCGATACGAGCGCGACACGCCGGCGAGTCGCACGGCAACCGCGGCCCTGGAACGGTGGCCGGCGTGGGGCGCGTCGGCGGTGTCGTGGTCGGCCGGCACGTCGTCATGGTGGGCCTCGGCCCCGCCGTCGGCCAGTGCCGATGGTCCCCGTGACAGGCGCAACTTTGTCATGACATACTGACAATCCGTGACCGATCTCGACCTCACACTCGACCGCACGAGCCCCGTGCCGCTGTATCACCAGCTGGCAGCGCAGCTCCGCGCCGCCGTCCACGACGGCCGGCTGCCCCGCGGCTCGTTCCTCGACAACGAGATCGCGCTCTCGCATCAGTGGCATCTCTCACGCCCCACCGTCAGGCGCGCCATCCAAGACCTCGTCGACGCCGGCCTCCTCGTTCGCCGACGCGGCGTCGGCACGCAGATCGTCGACGACCAGGTACGCCGACGCTTCGCCCTCTCGAGCCTGTGGGACGACCTCGCCGCCGAGGGGCTCGAGCCCACCACCACGGTCGTCGAGCTCAGCCGCGTCGCAGCCGACGATGAATGCGCCGACGCGCTCCACCTGCAGCCAGGCGACGACATCGTGCAGATGGTGCGGGTACGCGCCGCCGCCGGCCAGCCGCTCGCCGTGCTGCGCAACTGGCTCATCCCCGAGGTCGCCAGCGACCTCACGGTGGCCCATCTGACGGCTCGTGGGCTCTACGACCTGCTGCGCGAGCGCGGGGTCCGGCCGCACCTCGCATTCCAGCGCCACGGCGCGAAAGCTGCCGATGCGTGGGAGGCCCAGCACCTCGACATTGCCGTCGGCGATCCACTCGTCACGATGCACCGCATCATGCAGGACGTCACCGGCCGACGCATCGA